>JBGATY010000070.1:0-17030 GCA_044228955.1 Planctomycetota bacterium
CGACGGATGAACGACGGCCTGAAGTTTCAGGCCGCCTCCGGCGCCCGGATCACCATCGATGACCCGCCGGGCTTCCGCTTCGAGACGAGGCCATTCGTCGTGTAGATCCGCTTCCATCGATGTCCGGACTCAGAGGCAGTTGCGTTCATGGCATCCGCCGGCGCGCCGTTTCATGAACTCGATTCGGCAGAGCTTGCTCCAGCACCGGATGACGAGTCCGTTCCCCGCCGGCGCCTCTCGACATGAATCGCAAGCAACGCCACATCCGGCGGGCGCACACCTGAAATGCGCGCCGCATGCCCCAGCGTGCGCGGCCGCAGCCGCGCGAGCTTGTCCTTCGCTTCGTTCGCGAGCCCCGAGAGCGCGCGGTAGTCGAGGTCGTGCGGGATCTCGATCTCCTGCTGGCGCAGCGTGCGCGCGACGTTTTCGGCCTGGCGCTCGACGTAGCCGGAGTACTTGATCTCCGTTTCCACGGCTTCGGTCACGTGGTCGGGCAGATCGAGTTCGCCGAGGACGGCATGACGCGCGGCGAGCGAACTCCAGGTCTCCTCGGGGCGCAGGAGCAACTCGTCGAGTCGCTTGCCGCTCTCCCGCCTGCTCGCGAGAGCGGCCCGGGCCAGGGCCTTCGAGCCCTGGATCGCACCCAGCTTTTCCAGCGCGTCGTCCCCGACGAGACCGACTGCATGCGCGCGGCGTACCAGTCGTTCCTCGGCGTTGTCGCTGCGCAACAAGAGACGATGTTCGGCGCGGCTCGTGAACATGCGGTACGGCTCGGTCGGATTCGACACGACGAGGTCGTCGACCATCACGCCGATGTACGCCTCGTGACGGCCGAGCACGAACGCCTGGCGCCCGAGCACCCACAAGGCGGCGTTCGCACCCGCGACGAGACCTTGTCCCGCGGCTTCCTCGTAGCCGGAGGTGCCGTTTATCTGGCCCGCGAGGAACAGTCCCGGCACCGTCTTCACCGCCAGCGCGTCGGACAACTGATTGGGCTCGACGAAGTCGTACTCGACCGCGTAGCCGTGGCGCAGGAAGCGCGCGCGCTCGAGGCCGGCGATCGTGTGCACCATTTCCTCCTGCACGTCGGCGGGCAGCGATGTCGAGACGCCATTCACGTACACGACGTCGGTCGAGAGGCTCTCGGGCTCGAGGAACACCTGGTGGCGATCCTTGTCGGCGAAGCGCATGACCTTGTCCTCGACCGAAGGACAATAGCGCGGCCCGACGCCCTGGATGCGCCCCGCGTACATCGGCGCGCGGTGGATGTTCGCGCGGATGAATGCGTGCGTCCTCGCGTTCGTCCACGTGATGTGGCACTCGACCTGCGGCAGCACGGGAAAGCGTGCGCGGTCGGTCCACCACGAAAACGGCGTCGGACGGACGTCGCCCCGTTGCGGCTCGAGCGGCGCGAAATCGATGCTCTCGCGCAAGAGGCGCGGCGGCGTGCCCGTCTTCAGCCGTCCGAGCTTCAACCCGAGCCGGGCCAGATCGGCGCTGATTCCCTGGGTCGTGGTCTCGCCGATGCGCCCGCCGGCGACGGTCGACTCGCCCGTGTGCATGATCGCGCGCAGGAACGTGCCGGTCGTGATCACGACCGCGCGCGCGCGCAGCACGCGGCCGTCTTCGAACGCGACTCCGCGCACGGCGCCATCCTCGACGACGAGCGCCACGGCCGCGCCCTCCACGAGTTCCAGGTTCCGACTCGAGCGCGCGTAGTCCGTGATCGCGTCGCGATACAGGTGTCGATCGGACTGGCAGCGCGGCCCGCGCACGGCGTGGCCCTTGCCGGTGTTGAGCACCTTGAACTGGATGCCCGTCGCGTCCGCGATGCGCGCCATCGCGCCGCCGAGTGCATCGACCTCGCGCACGATCTGCCCCTTGCCGAGGCCACCGATCGCCGGATTGCAGCTCATCTCCCCCACACGATCGAGGCGCAGGGTGGCGAGGGCCGTCCGCGCGCCGACGCGCGACGAGGCGAGCGCCGCTTCCAGCCCCGCGTGCCCGCCGCCGACCACGACGACGTCGAAGTCCGCCGGGAAATGCCGCGGATGCGGATGGTGGTGCGAAGCGAATTCCATTCTCGAGCTCTCGACCCCACATCAAAACACGCAAGCCCCGCCGGGCGCCACCGGACGCGCTCGAAGCTCGTGAAAGTCGTCTGTTTTTCACGAGGTCCGCTCGCTTTTCGCTTTCGACTCGGACGAAGAGTGGCGCGTGCGTTCGTGGGTCTTCCGACATCGATTGCGCCTGCGGGCGATCTACGGTCCGCGGCCCGAGGTCCGGGCCATGGAACCGCGCTCCAAGCCCGCGGCCAGGGTCGAAGGGCTGGCTCCAGGGCAGTGCGGGCGCCGCGGCGAGTGGTTCGTCATCCGCCCCCAGTCGCCGGCGGCCTGACCCGGCAACTCTTTCAGGGAGGTGTGGTAGAGAGTAGGGCATGCGTCGCCCGCTCCTCCCCGTCCTTTTGGCCCTGTATCTGTTCGCGCCCGCCGTTTTGGGCCAGGGCCGGGAGCGCGATTCCCTGCAGGACCTGCTGGCCCGGCTGCGCGCGAGTCGCGCCGCGATCGTCTCGAACATGAAGGGCGACGTCGACGCGATCATCGCGTCGATGGAGGACGCCGGCGTATCCCGCGATTTCGAAGCGCTCGACAGCGGGAAGAAGCGACTGCTGGCCCTCGGGCCGGAGTGCGCGCTCCTGATCGTCGATCTCGTCGAGCCGGGCGCGCAGGGCACCGACGCACAGAAACTCCGCGCGCAGTACGTCCTGTTGACGCTGATGGAGATGAAGAGTCGCGCCGTCACGACGCGGTTGATCGAGATCGCTCAACAGGGTTCCGTCGAAGGCCGTGTGAACGCGATCACCGCCCTCGGCACGTCGCCCGACGTCGATCGCGCCAGCCCGGTGGTCGTCGGCCTCTTCCGTTCGAACCAGGACGACTTGCGGCGCGCCGCATTGACGGCGATCGCGCGGCTCGGCGGCGAAGCCAACGATCGCATCTTGGAGGAAGGACTCGCCGATGCGCGGCCCGAGGTCGTCGGCGCGACGATCGAGGCGCTCACGCTCGTCCACAAGGTCGGGCTCGCGCCGCGCGTGCTGCGCATCCTGGCTTCGCCGACCGAGGCCGTGCAGCATCAGGATGCGCTGATGAGCTTCTACCGCACCGTTCCCGAGGCGGTCGACAAGGCGGCCGTACTGGCCTGGATCCGCGTCGGCGGCGAGCTCTCCTCGACGGCTCAACAGCGTCAGAAGGTGTTCGATTTCCTTCCGCAGTTCGCCGATCGCATCGACGCCGAGGCCAAGAAACAACTGCGCGCCTTGTCGGAGTCCTCGACGAAGGAGATCTCCGAGGGCGCGATGATCGTGCTCGTGGTCGCGGGCGATCGCAACGCTCGCAAGGACTTGTTGGCCGGCTACGACGAGGCGATCGAACGCAACAAGGACTGGCCGAGTTCGTACAGCTCCCGCGGTGACATCCTCTACAAGATCGGCGACTATTCCGCGGCGATCACCGACTACAAGAAGGCGATCCAACTCGGCGCGGACGACCTGCGCGCGCAGCAGGTGAACGCCTACATCGGCCTCGCACGCTGCTACGCCCTCACGAAGCGCGTCAACGACGCGTACACGACGCTCGATCGCGCGCCGCTGACCGCCAAGCAGCTGATGGCGCTCAAGACGGACCCGGCTTTCGCGAAGCTGGTCGACAATCCCAAGTTCAAGAGCCTGTTCAACGGCAAATGAGCGCGACCGGGCTCGTGACCCACGCTTTCTCGGCGCGACACGACACTGGCGCCGGGCACCCGGAGCGGGCGGCGCGCGTCGAAGCCGTGCTGGAGCGCCTGCGCTCGGCCGGCTTGAGTGCCGAAATGAGCGCGCTGGAGGCCCGTCTGGCGACGCTCGCCGATCTCGCGCTCGTGCACGACGAGCACTACGTGCGCTCGGTCGAGCGAGCCATCGAGTCGGGACGCCGCATCCTCGACGAAGGCGACACGCGCGTGTCGGCCGATTCGTGGAACGCGGCCCTCGCCACCGTCGGCGGCGCGATCGATGCCGTGTCGCGCGTGCAGCGCGGCGAGTGGAAAAACGCGTTCGTCGCGGCCCGGCCTCCCGGACACCACGCCGAGCGCGCCGAGACGATGGGCTTCTGCGTGTTCAACAACGCCGCCGTGGCCGCCGCGCACCTCGTCGAGCGCGCGGGCCTCGAACGCGTTGCGATCCTCGATTGGGACGTGCATCACGGCAACGGCACGCAGCACATTTTCGAGCGCGATCCGCGTGTCTACTACGCGTCGCTGCACCAGTGGCCGTTGTACCCAGGGACGGGGGCGCGCACAGAGCGCGGCAGCGGGGCCGGGGAGGGCACGACCCTGAACCTGCCGCAGGATCCCGGCGCCGGCGACCGCGAGTGGCTCACGGCCTTCGAGGACGAACTCCTCCCCGCGCTCGACGACTACCGCCCGCAATTCGTGATCGTCTCGGCCGGCTTCGACGCGCACGTCGACGATCCGCTGGCCAACACGCGGCTCTCGACCGCGGCATTCGCGACGATGACGCGGCGGCTCGTCGAGTGGACGCGCGCGCACTGCGACGGGAAGCTCGTGTCGCTGCTCGAGGGCGGCTACGACCTCGAGGCGCTCGCCGCCTCTGTCGAAGCGCACGTCGGCGAGCTGCTCGAGGCGTGAGCCCTGTCTTGCACCCGGCGGCGCCGACGACGAGGGGCGAGGAGAAAAGCGCGTGCGAATCCTCGTTGCGCTCCGCCCGCTCGCGCTCGAACGTCGCTCGATCCTCCCAGGCGAGCAGGCCCTGCCCCTCCATCATCCCGCGCACTGAGGGATGAACCGGCCACGCAGGTAGCGCGTGGACGTGGCGGCGCATGTTACGGTGCCCTGCGCGAGGATGAGCTTGTCGATCCACGATCACGACCGGCGCAAGTCGGGTCTCACGTACGTCTACGCAGTGCTGGGTCGCCGCGCGGGCGGAGTGTCGGTCGGCGTGAACTTGAACACGAACAGCGCGTGCAACTGGCGCTGCGTCTACTGCGAGATCCCCGACTTGAAGTTCGGGAACGCGCCGGACTGCGATCTCGGCCTGCTCGAGCGCGAGCTGCGCTCGATGCTGGACTCGATCGTGCACGGCGATTGGATGCAGAAGAACGTGCCCGACGAGCGCTGGCGCGTGCTCAAGGACGTGTCGATCTCGGGCAACGGCGAACCGACCTCGTGCCCGCAGTTCGCCGCGGTCGTGACGCTCCTCGGTCGCGTGCTCGAGGAATTCGGTCTGCGCGGGAAGGTGCAGCTCGTCCTCATCACGAACGGCTCGCTGATCCACAAGCCCGACGTGCGTCGCGGGCTCGAGGACCTCGCGCGCCAAGGTGGCGTCGTGTGGTTCAAGCTCGACAGCGCGACGGAAGCGGGCACTGCCGCGATGAACAACGCTCACGCCGGGATGGCGCGGACGCGGGCGAACCTGGTGCTGGCCTCCACGACCTGTCCGACCTGGATCCAGACCATGGCCCTGGCGCGAAAAGGCCGGCCTCCGTCGCCGGAAGAAACCGACGCGTACGTCTCGTTCGTGAAGGGACTCGTCGCGGAAGGCGTGCCGGTGAAGGGCGTGCACCTGTACGGATTGGCGCGTCCGTCGTTCCAACCCGAGGCCAGCGAACTCTCGGCGCTCTCGAAGGAGTGGATGGAGGCGTTCGCGCAGCGCATCGAGCGAACGGGTATCGCGGTGAAGCTCGCGGTCTGACCTCTGTCCGGAGCCAGAGACGCTTCCGACCTGATCGTGGTCGGAGCCAGGCACCACGAAATCGGACGGCGCCCCGGTGGTTCCACGCCCACCGTGCGCCGTCCTTCGCGTCATGCCGATCCGCTGCACGGGATCGGCCCCCATTCTTGGAGGCCGTTGGCGAGCCTCCAGCCGCGTCCTTGCGCTCTTTGGCCGTCGAAAACCAAAGACCGCAATCGTGCACGCGACGTCTGGATCAACCCCGAGCCCGAGCGCGGGTCACGCGACAATTCGGAGAAACAGGCTGGCCAGCCCGTGCTCCGAGCCGGGTTCCTTGACAGCGAAGGGCACCGGCGATCGAATCTCAGCGTGCGCTCCCTTTCCCGGCCCGCCTGCGACCCAAGCGTTCCGAGCCGATCGAAGCGCTTCCTCGCCGCCCTCGCGTTGATCGCGCTCGTGCTCGTCGGGCGCATCGCCGAGTCGATCCACTCGGCGCAGTCGGGGCACGTGATCTGCCCGGAGCACGGCGAGATGCTGCACGTGGCGGCGGCGAACGACGCCGATCTCGCGCCCGACTCCACGCCGACGCAGGGTCCCCGGGTCCGCCCGAGCGGGGCACACGGCGAGCACGAGCACTGCCTGCTCGTGAACCTGCTGTGGTCGTCGGGAGCGAGTTGGTGCGCAGAGGAGAGCGTGCCGCACCTCTTCGATCCAAAGATCGTCGACGGTGCGAGGAGCGCTCGCGAGACGCGCTTCGCGCTCGCGGTCTTGTGTTTCGCACCGAAGCACTCCCCGCCCGCTCGGACGATCTGACCGGACCCCTCCGCGCTCGAGGCAGCGTCCTCGCGCCGATCGCGCCCGCTGGCCGTCCCTCGGCCGCGAACGCGCGGTCCTTGTCTGGGGCTCGCGCTCCGGGCTTGAGTCCCGCATTCCGCGGGTCGACTCCGTCCATCAGTCCCGAATCGAGTTCACTTCCATGATCCGCGAACCATCGCGTGCCGCGCTCGCGGCAGCGTTCCTTTCTTCTCCGCTCTGGGCGCAAGGCTCCGTCTTCCAGACGCCCGGCATGCCCGCCGTTTCCTCGAACTATGTGGCTCCGGGGTCCGGCGGCGGGTCCGGCCAGGCCGACCGCTTCTCAAACGTCTTCAACCCCGCTTTCTCGTTCGTGGTCGATTCCATCCTCGACTCGATCCACCACTCGGGCGCGTCGACCGACGGCGAGAGCCTCGAGTTGCGCTCGCTCGAAATCGCCGCGCAGTCCTGGGTCGATCCGAACGCGTGGGCGTACTTCGTCGCGGCTACCGACGGCGAGACGTTGAGCGTCGAGGAGGCGGCCGTGCACTACACCGGCCTGGGCGGACACCACACGCTGCGCGCGGGGCGGTTCTTCGTCGACTTCGGCAAGCAGATGCAGACGCACGTGCACGAGTTGCGCACGATCGAGCGGCCGCTCGTCCTGCGCACCTACCTCGGCGAGGAGATCAAGGGGGACGGACTGCAGTGGGACTCCTGGACTTCGGTCGGCGACAAGACGGCCGTGCGCTGGTCGATCGGCGCATTCTCGAACCTGCTCCCTGGATCGGTCGCGGAGATCGATCCCGCGTCACAGGCCGCCCAGAGCGTCGCGGGCCGAAAGCACGTCGAGGATTTCGATTTCACGGCGCGTTTGACGGGCTTCACCGACCTGTCCGACAACGCCGTCTTGCAGGTCGGCGCTTCGGCGCGACTCCTGCCGAGCTTCGCCTACACCTTCGAGCCGAGTGGAGACGAAGCCCGCGGTCTCGACAACACCGTTTTCGGGCTCGACGCCACCTATGGCTGGACGAGCGACACCGGCCTCAGTAGCTGGACTTTCGGCGGCGAATTCCTGCTCGACACGGGCGACACCTACGCGCAGATCGGAGACTCCGGAACGCCGGCGGATCCCACGGACGACGTCGTCGACGTCGTGTCGAAGAACCTGAGCGGGTTCTACGCCTTCGGCGACTTTGGTTTCGACAAGTCGAACAGCGTCGGGCTCCAGTTCAGCCGGGTCGAGCTGCCCGAATCGGGCACGCCCTCCATGTCCGAGACCGAGGCGTACTACACGCACATGTTCTCGGAGTTCCACCGCGTTCGTCTGGCCGCAGTCGCTGCCGACCGCGAGGACGGCGAGGATTCGGTGCGTTTCGCGATTCAGTATTCGGCCTTCGTCGGGGCCCACGGCCACGGCGTCAACTGGTGAGCAGAGGATCATCCATGAAATACCAATCCATCTTCCGTCGTTTTTCCGCGGTTGTCGCCGCGGTCCTCTTCACGAGCAGCGCCTCGCTCTCCGCCGCGGTCCTGAACCCGCCGCTCAAGGTCGTGTGCACGCTCCCCGATCTCGCCGACATCACGCGCGAGATCGGCGGCGACCGCGTGGAGGTGTCCTCGCTCTACAAGGGCAAGGAGAACACTCACGCTCTCACGGCGAAACCGAGCCACCTCGTCGCCCTCAGCAAGGCCGACGTCTTCGTTCAAGTAGGCTTGTCTCTCGAATCGAGCTTCGTGCCCGGTCTGCTCGAGAACTGTCGCAACGACAAGGTCGCTCCGGGCAAACCCGGTTTCGTGAACGTGTCCGAGGGCTGGAGCGCGCTCGACGTGCCGACGGCGCTCACGCGCAAGGAAGGCGACATCCACCCGCAGGGCAATCCGCACATGAACCTCGACCCGCGCGCCGGGAAGCACATGGCGCAGGTGATCCACGATCGCCTCGTCGCGATCGATCCCGCGTCGAAGGACGCCTTCGACGCTCGTTTCGCGGCGTACACCCAGAAGCTCGACGAAGCCGCGGCGCGCTGGAGCGCGCTCTCGAAGGACTGGAAGGGCAGGAAGATCGTCGTCTACCACAAGGAGTACGACTACCTGGCCGACGTCTACGGTCTCGTCATCCAAGGCTCGATCGAGGCCAAACCCGGCATCCCGCCGACGCCCAATCACGTCGCTGAAATCGTCGCGGGACTGAAGAAGGAGCCGGGAGCGACGATCCTCACCGCACTGTGGTCGAACAACGACACGGTGGCCGAGATCGCGCGCTCGAGCGGTTCGAAGGTCGTCGAGTTGCCGAACATGTGCGGCGGCATCGCCGGGACCGAGACTTGGATCGGGATGATGGACCTCATCCACCAGCGTCTCGCGGCAGCCTTCGGCGGCAAGGACCCGGTGCGCTGAGCGCCCCCCCCACAGCATGAGCGCCCTCATCCGCCTCACGAACGCCGGCTTCGGCTACTCCGGGCGCGTCGTCGTCTCCGGTGTCGATCTCGTGGTCGACCCCGGGGACTTTCTCGGCATCGTCGGTCCCAACGGGGCCGGCAAGACCACACTGTTCCGCGGGCTGCTCGGCCTGATCCAGCCGCTCCAGGGCCAGGTCGAGCGCGGTACGGCCGCGATCGGGTACGTCCCGCAGCGGGAGACCCTCGATCCGATCTACCCGCTGCGCGTGGACGAAGTCGTGCACATGGGCGCGTATGGCCGCTTGAGCGGGTTGCGCACGCTGCGGCGCGCCGAACTCGATCTGGCGCGGGCGTCCCTCGAGCGCGTGGGTCTCCTCGATCGGGCACACGACGCGTTCGCCGCGCTCTCGGGCGGACAGCGCCAGCGTGTCCTGATCGCGCGCGCTCTGATGGCCCGGCCCAAGTTGCTCCTTCTGGACGAACCGACCAGCGGAGTCGACCGCGGCGCGCAGGCGCGCATCCTGGAACTGCTCGTCGAACTGAACGTGAAGGAGAACCTCGCCATCCTGCTCGTCAGCCACCAGATCGGCATGGTGCGCGAGGCGGTGAAGGGCTGTCTGTGGGTCTCGGACGGCCGCGTGCGCGCGGGCGAACCGCACGCCATGCTCGCTTCCGAGCGGCTCGACGAACTCTATTCGGCATCCGAAGCGAGCGGCGGCCTGGAGGAGGCCTCGTGATGCCGTTCGAAGACACGCTCGCCGACGTCTCGTGGGCGGACCGCATCAGCCTCTTCCGCTGGTCGCTTTCGGCGGCGCTCGCCGCGGGCGTCGTGTGCCCGATCGCCGGCGTGTTCCTGTTCGTGCGGCGCACGAGCTTCCAGGGCATCGCGTTGCCGCAGTTCGCCACCGCGGGCGTCGTGTTCGGCTTCGCCGTGCTGCCGTGGTGGATCGAGCACATCGGACTCGGCGGGCTGTCCGTCGACACCGCGCTTTCCGACTCGCACACGGCGATGAACTACCACTTCGCCTGGGCGGCGCTGTTCACGTTCGCCGGACTTGCGGCGCTGGTGTGGACCGGCAGGCGCCACGTCGGCTCCGAGATCGGACGTGTGGCGGCGGCCTTCGCCCTCGCCAACGCGGCCACCTACCTGTTCGGGAAGCTGTCGCCGATCGGCAAGGGGCACGCGGACGAGTTGCTGACCGGCGAAGTCCTCGGCGTCGGGCCGCACGAGTTCGAGACGCTCGCAGTCGTGCTCGGCGCGGCGCTCATTGCCATGGCATGGTTCCGGCGCGATTTCGTGCTGGTCAGCTACGACCGTGAAACGGCGCGGGTGCTCGGGAAGCGCGTCGGACGCTTCGAGCTGGCGCTGAACAGCATCGTCGGGATGGTCGTCGCGGTCGGCACGATGACCTTGGGCCCGACCATGTTGTTCGGATTGCTGGTCGTCCCGGCGCTTTCGGCGCGGAGGCTCGCGCGGTCGATGACGAGCTTCTTCGTGATCGCCTGTGCCCTCGGAGTGGGAGCGGTGATCGCGGGCATCGTCGCCAGCTTCGAGATGGACTTGCCGCTCGGACCGGCCATCGTCGCGGCCGCGGGTGTGGGGCTCTTGGCGAGTTGGGTGCTCGGCAGGCGGGCGCACTGAGGAATCCACGCACGGGGCGGGCGCGGCTCTCCCCTGTTGCCGGCCGCCCACGTCCCGACCGGTTCTGCACGACGGGGTGCTAGCTACCCTGGGACAGGCGTTGGACGATCTCGGCCACCGTCTCGTCGACGGAGCGCGAGCTCGTCTCGACCTGGAACTCGCAACGGCGGTACTCCACGTCACGCGCGGCCAGGATCGCCTCGAGTTCAGCCATCGCGCGCGGACGGTCCTGCATCGGGCGCAAGTCACCCTGCTCGAGCACGCGTTGGAAATGGTCCGCGGGGCGAGCGCGCAACCACACCGTGCGACACGAGCTCAAGAGGCGGCGAAAGCTCGCCGGACTCGTCACGATCGATCCCCCCGGCGCGAGCACCACGCGCTCGCCCTCGGCGAGGACGCGCTCGAGCGCTTCGGCCTCGAAGCGGTGGAAGCCGGCCTCGCCGTGCACGTTGAAGATCTCGGAGAGGGCCATGCCGGCCGCTTCCTCGACGCGCCGGTCCAACTCGACGAAGGGCGCGTCCAACTCGGAGGCGAGCCGCGGTCCGATCGTCGACTTGCCCGCGCCGCGCAGGCCGACCAGCGCCACGCGCTCGAGGGTGCGCGGGAGCGGAATCGAGCACAGTTCCGTGAGCGGAGTGCCGAGAGCCTGCGCCAGCTCCGCCAGCTTCAGCACGGACAGGTTGGCGCGCCCCGCCTCGGCCTCGGTGACGTAGCGGCGGCTCACGCCGGCCTCACGGGCCAGGTCAGAGACGCTCAGGGACGTGCGTTGGCGGGCCGCCCGCAGGCGGGCCCCCAGCTCATCCAGAATGCGCTGGCGATCGATCATCTGGGTGCTATGATGCGCACATCCTATCGGACTGAGCACAATAATTCTCTACCCAATCCCCGAATCCCCCTCCGAGTCTTGATGGCCGCCACCGACACCGCCCGACCGCCCGTCCAGTTCCAGACGCACCCCAGCCGCTACAAGCACTGGAAGCTCACTTTCGATCGCGACCTCGCGACGTTGACGATGGGCGTCGATCCGAACGCGGGCGAGCGCGAAGGGTACGAACTCAAGCTGAACAGCTACGACATCGGCGTCGACGTCGAGCTCGCCGACGCCATCCAGCGCATCCGCTTCGAGCATCCGGAAGTGCGCGCCGTCGTCGTCACGGGCGCCCTCGACCGCGTGTTCTGCGCCGGCGCGAACATCGTGATGCTGCGCACCTCGAGCCACGCCTTCAAGGTCAACTTCTGCAAGTACACGAACGAGACGCGCCTCGGCATCGAGGACGCGAGCTCCAAGAGCGGCGTGAAGTTCCTCGCCGCGTTGAACGGCACGGCTTCGGGCGGCGGGTACGAGCTGGCGCTCGCGTGCGACGAGATCGTGCTCGTCGACGACCGCAACAGCGCCGTGTCGTTCCCCGAAGTCCCGCTGCTCGGCGTCTTGCCCGGCACCGGCGGCCTCACGCGCATCGCCGACAAGCGCAAGATCCGTCGCGATCGCTGCGACGTGTTCTCGACCGTCGCCGAAGGCATCAAGGGCAAGCGCGCGGTCGAGTGGAACCTCGTCGACGCGATCCTGCCGCTCTCGCGTTGGCAGGATGGCGTCGGTGAACGCGCGCGCAAGCTCGCCGACAGCGTCAAGGCGCGCGGCACGAAAGGCGTCGAGCTCGAGGCCATCGAGCCGGTCGAGACGCCGACCGCGAAGGGCCGCAAGTTCTCCTACACGTACGTCGACTTCGCCATCGACGACGAGACGCGCACGGCCGAACTCGAGATCCGCGCACCCGACGCCTGCCCGGAGACAGCCGAACAGGCGTTCGCAGAGGGCAACAAGTGGTGGATCCTGCGCGCCATGCGCGAGCTCGACGACGCGATCTGCCGCTTGCGCATGAACCATCTCGACGTCGGGCTCGTCTTGCTGCGCTGCAAGGGATCGAGCGACACGCTCGCGAAGACCGACGCGCTGCTTTCGAAGCACGATCACTGGTTCGTGCGCGAGACGCACAACCTGGTGCGGCGGGTGCTGAAGCGCGTCGACTTGTCGGCGAAGAGCTTCTACGCCATCGCCGACGGCGGCACGACGTGGGTCGGGACGTTCCTCGAACTGCTGCTCGCCTGCGATCGCTCCTACGTCCTGAACGACGCCGGCGCGAAGGTGCGCTTCGGCGTGACCACCCAGAACGGCGGCTCGTTCCCGATGTCGAACGGCATATCGCGCCTCGAGACGCGCTTCCTCGGCACGCCGGAATCGGTGAAGTCGGTGCTCTCGACCAAGGGCATCTTCGACGCCGCGACAGCCGACGAACTCGGTCTCGCGACCTTCGCGCCCGACGGCATCGACTGGGAAGACGAACTGCGCCTCGCGCTCGAGGAACGCGCCGCGTTCTCGCCCGACGCGCTCACCGGCATGGAAGCGAACTTGCGCTTCGCCGGCCCCGAGACGATGGAAACCAAGATCTTCGGGCGGCTCTCCGCCTGGCAGAACTGGATCTTCCAACGCCCCAACGCCGTCGGCGAGCGCGGGGCGCTCACCTGCTACGGCACGCCTCACAAGGCCGATTTCCGCTTCGAACGCACCTGATCCTCGGAGAAACCAGAGATGTCCAGCATCGACTACAGCGAAAAGATCCCGAACAACGTCGACCTCGCTTCGGACAAGCGCCTGCAACGCGCGCTCGAGGCTTGGCAACCGTCCTACATCGACTGGTGGAAGTCGGTGGGCCCGAGCGACTTCAACACGAAGGACGTCTACCTGCGCACCGCGGTCAGCGTCGACAAGGATGGCTGGGCGCACTTCGGCTACGTCAAGATGCCCGAGTACCGCTGGGGCATCTTCCTCGAGCCGCAGCAACAAGGCCGCAAGATCGGCTTCGGCGATCACTTGGGGGAAGACGCGTGGCAAGAAGTGCCGGGCGAGTACCGCAATTGGCTCAAGCGCTTGATCGTCACGCAAGCCGATACGGAGCCCGCCAGCGTGGAACAGCAGCGTCTGCTCGGGCACACCGCACCTTCGCTCTACGATCTGCGCAACCTGTTCCAAGTCAACGTCGAGGAAGGCCGCCACCTGTGGGCGATGGTGTACTTGCTGCACACCTACTTCGGCCGCGATGGTCGCGAGGAAGCCGAGGAGCTCTTGCAGCGCCGCTCGGGCAACGCCGATCACCCGCGCATCCTCGGTACGTTCAACGAGCCGTGCGAGGACTGGCTCTCGTTCTTCTGCTTCACGATGTTCACGGACCGTGACGGCAAATTCCAACTCCTGGCGTTGGCCGAATCGGGCTTCGATCCGCTCGCCCGTACGTGCCGCTTCATGCTGACCGAGGAAGCGCACCACATGTTCGTGGGACAGACCGGCGTCGGCCGCGTCATCGAGCGCACGTGCCAATTGATGAAGGAGCACCCGGGCAGCGACGTGAAGCAGTACGGCGGCATCCCGCTCGAGCTGATCCAGCGCTACATCAACTTCTGGGCGTCGTCGAGCACCGACTTGTACGGCGCGGAGGTGTCGAGCAACTCGGCCAACTTCTTCGGTGCGGGGCTGAAGGGTCGCGCTTACGAGGATCGCTACGAGGAGCACAAGGGCCTCGACCAGGAGTACGAACTCGATCGCTTCCAAGACGGCAAGCTCGTGCACGAGAGAGTCGCGCTGCGCAACGCGATGAACGAAGTCCTGCGCGACGAGTACGTGAAGGACAATCAGAAGGGCATCGAGTACTGGAATCGCATCTGCGAGCGCTTCGAAAATCCCTTCCGCTTCTCGCTCCCCCACCGCCGCTTCAACCGCAAGATCGGCGACTACGCGGCCGGGCGCTTCGACCTCGCGGGCAATCCGATCGACGAGCGCACGTGGCAACAACACGTCGACCAGTGGCTGCCGAGCGTTGCCGACAAGGCCTACGTCAAGTCGCTGATGGTCCCCTGCACCGAGAAGGGCAAGATGGCGGGCTGGATCGCACCGCCGCCGAAGGGGATCAACGATCAACCGGCTGACTTCGAGTACGTGCGGCTGTGATCGACGCTATCCTCTAGGGAATCAGCGAATCGTCCCCCGCGCCTTTCCCCTAGAGAAGCACTGCACATGTCGAAGGATCGTCCGAAAGAGTCCGACCCCCTCAACGCCGAGATCGAATCCGCTCTCGGCGGAATGAACCTGCAGGAGATCGACCTCCCGCAGCGGAACAAGAGCGACGGACGCAATCAGAAGCGCGGGGTCATCGTGGGCATCACGGGCGACGACGTGATCGTCGAGATCGGCCCGCGCATGCAGGGCGTGATCTCGCTGCGGGAGTTCCAGACTCCGCCCAAGGTCGGCGAAGTACACGAGTTCACGCTGCACGGCCGCGAGGACGATCTGTGGAAGCTCTCGCGCAAAGATGCGCAGGTGTTGGCGGCGTGGGACGACGTCGAGAAGGGTTCGATCGTCAAGGCCAAGGTCACGGGTGTGAACACCGGTGGCCTCGAGCTGAAGGTCGGACCGCTGTCGGCGTTCATGCCGGCGAGCCAGGTCTCGCTTTCACGCGAGGAGAACTTGTCGCAGTTCCTGACTCAGATGTTGACCTGCGAAGTGCTCGAGGTGGATCGCGAGAAAAAGCGCATCCTGCTCTCGCGCCGCACCGTGCTCGAGACCGAGCGCGAGGGCGAGCGCAAGGAGTTCGTCGGCAAGTTCCAGAGCGGCCAGACGGTCAAGGGGCGCGTGACGCGCGTCGAGCCCTTCGGTGCGTTCGTCGATCTGGGCAATGGCGTCGAAGGCCTGGTGCACGTGTCGAACGTGTCGCGCAAGAGAGTGGAGAGTGCATCGGAAGTGCTGACACCGGGCCAGCAAGTCGACGTGATGATCCTCGAGATCAAGGACGGCGGCAAACGCATCGGCCTCGGCATGAAGCAGCTCGAGCCGGACCCGTGGGCCTACGCAGCGCAGCGTTTCGCGGTCGATTCGATCGTCGAAGGCACGGTGACGCGCCTGATGGAATTCGGCGCCTTCGTCGAGCTCGAACCCGGCCTCGAAGGCCTGGTGCACGTGTCGCAGCTCTCCAAGGATCGTGTGCGCCGCCCCGGCGACGTGGTGAAGCCCGGCCAGAAGCTCTCCGTGCGCATCGTGTCGGTCGAACCGTCGCGCTCGCGCATCGCGCTGTCGCGTCTCGATCCGCGCGGCGCCATGATCGGCTCGGAGGATTCGGTCGACACGTCGGTGATCGATTCGGCGATGAAGGCCAACGTGGCCAAGCCGCTCGGCACCAACCTCGGCAGCCTCTTCAAGAAGTTGAAGGACAAGCCCTGACGATTCGGCGGCTCAGCTCGCGATCGACGGCAACAGCGCGAGCATCTCGAACGGCTGGCTGTGGGCGAGTTGAGCTCGCGAGCGTCCGATCGTGAGCTTCTCGCCGTCTGTGTAAGCGAACGCGGGCCGCACGCCCGCCTTCACGCCCTGACAGCCTTCCGAGACGACGCGCGCGTCGTTGATACCCGCGCTGCGCAGAGCCGCGTCGCACGCACCGGCCACGAACTTGCCGATCTCGAGCAGGCCGTCCTTGATCATGGGATCGAGTTCGGAGTCGTTCGTTCGCCGGCGAGCTTCGTCGTCCGCGAGCATCTGCAACCAGGCCGCGAGGGACACCGCCTCGGCGAAGGGAACGAGCAGCGCGCCATGGGCGATGTGCTGGCCGCGCTGCACGGCGAGCTTGAACGAGATGTGCACGCCGCCGTTCGCGGCCACACGCCGTTCGGCGCGCTCGAGTGCGATCTCGTGCACGTCGAACGAATGGTCGACCAGCATCGAGATGTCGGCCGCGGCGCGGTGCAGGGTCTCGGTGACCCACTTCTCGTCGATGTCGGGCGTGACTGCGGTGCTCATGACCCCGGCATCATCGGCCGTCCGAGGCCGCCCGGCTTGAAGGAAAACCGCTCGAAACGCCCGCGCGCCGTGCTTCCTCAGTAGCTCTCTTTGTTGGACGGAAAGGACTTCGCCTTCACATCGGCGACGTAGTGCTTGAACGCCGAAGTCATTTCCTCCGCGACTTGCGCGTAGCGCCTCACGAACCGCGGGTGGAAGCGGGTGTAAAGCCCCAGCATGTCGTGCGTGACGAGGATCTGGCCGTCGCACCCGGCTCCCGCGCCGATGCCGATCACCGGGATCGTGAGCGATTTCGCGATCTCCGTCGCCAGCGCGGCGGGGACTTTCTCGAGCACGATCCCGAACGCGCCCGCTTGCTCCAACGCACGCGCGTCCCGGCGCACCTCCTCGGCCTCCTCCGGTGTCGTCGCGCGCACTTGGTACGTGCCGAACTTGTGGATCGACTGCGGCGTCAGACCCAAGTGCCCCATCACCGGGATGCCCACTTCGACGATGCGCCGCACGGTCTCGCAGATCGGTTCGCCGCCTTCGAGCTTCACCGCTTCGACGGACGATTCCTTCACCATGCGCCCCGCATTGCGCAGCGCTTCGTCGGGATTCACCTGGTAGGTCATGAACGGCAAGTCGCCG
>JBGATY010000071.1:0-16938 GCA_044228955.1 Planctomycetota bacterium
GACGTCGCCGGCTTCGCGGCGCAGGCGGTCTTCCAGGAGGTCGGCTGCGCCCTGATAGTCCTTCTCCGAGATCTTGGCCCGGGCGCGAGTCACCGCTTCGGCGGCGTTCTCGCCACCGCGTGCGGCGTTGGAAACGAGCGCGCTCGCGGCCGGAAGGGCCGCGAGCACGAGTAGGATCGCCGCAAACGGCTTCACTTGGCGGAGGCGGTGTAGCTCGTGGAGCCCGACATTTCGCGCGTCTCGTTGATCTCCATGGTGCGGCCCTGGATGCCGAGCTTCATGCCCTGGTCGCTCTTGATCGACGTCTGGCCCGTCAACTCGAACGACTTGAAATGGCCGCCGCCGACGTCCCACGCGAGGTCGCCTTCGCCCTCGAACTTGAACTCGATATCGAGGTGATCGACCTCGAGACTCTCGACGTTCGGAGGCAAATCACCCTTGTCGAGCATCTTGCGCACCTCCTCGGTCATGTCGGCGGCCGAGTGCACCTTGAAGGTGACGTGGATCAACGCACAGTTCACTCCATCCACTTCCTTCATGCCCGTGAACTTCGCCTTGACCTCGCCCTCGAGCTTGTCGCCGATCGCATTGGACATCGTGTTCATCTCGCTGCCGCTCATCTTGAGGGAGCTCTCGTCCGCATTCTCGGGGACCATCGAGAGCGAACCGCCCGGCGAGAACACGTAACGCAGTTTGGAAACGTCGGGATCCCAGCTGTCGCCTTCCGCGACCTCGGTCTGCGGCAGGAGCGCGCGGAAATCCATGTCCTCGACGAGTTCCTTGAGGAGATCGACCTTCTCTTCCTCGGGGTCGAACGCCTTCTCGTACTCGCTCGTTTCGGCGTTCCACTTGAAGGTGACCTTCTTGCCGAGGAGATCGCTCTTCATGCGCATGTTCTGCGAATTCTCGTGCGTCTGCCCCATGACCGACATCTTCATCGACATCGAGGAATCGCCGCCCATCTCGTCGAACGTGCGCGCGAGCTTCTTCGGTGCGCCGTCCTTGATCGAGACGTATTCGTCGGTGACGACGATCTTCTGTCCGGTCGTGAGCGTCATCTCCATGTCGGGTTGCGTTCCGGCGCCGCTCATCGTGTACGAGTCGAGCGTCAGCGAGGCCTTGTTCTCGAAGGTCTTCGTGACGCTGGACCCTTCCGCGGGCGCGAACTTGATGCGCGTCGCCGCCGGCTTGAGGCCGACGAGCAGGGCGACGGACAGGAGGGGAGCAGTGAGGAGCAGAGAGTGTTGCTTCATGGCGTGCTTGGCCGAAGGCCGGACTGGAACGGCAGCGGGGTCGTGGATGGAGAAGACGCCCCGCCTGCGCCGCGGATTCGTGGCCCTTCGAGCGCGAGAGTATAGGGCCGGTCGGGGCCTGGGCGCAGGTCCTACAGGAACGTGACCTGACCGCGCCTGGCGGCTAGGAGGAAGCGGCCCGAGGCGAGCGCGAACGGGCATCCACCACGGGAGCGTCGCGCGCGTCCGGGCCGCACCGTGCCTGGCTCCGTCCGCTCAGGGACAGAACGTGATCGCAACGCCGTCCGAGAGATTGAAGCCCGGGACTCCGTTCGGGTTGTCGCGGTACCAGAACTGGAAGCGCCACACGTCGCCGGCGGCGATCAAGTGCGGCAGCGTGGGGTAGTTCACGTCGTAGCGCGCGATTCCGAATGCATCCGCGAACACGACCGGGAGACGATAGGTCGTGCCGGTGATGCAGATGAAGCCGCTGCCGAACGGGATCTGCGTCGCGTTCGGCCCGTAGAAGAAGATCCCGGCCGTGAAAGGCGGCAGATACAGGCCGTAGAGGCTGAGGTTGTTCACGCTGATGTTGGAGGTGCCGTCAGCCTGGATCGCGGCGCCGAAGCCGGTCGAGTTGGGCGCGCCCACGCAGAAGCTCTGCGGAGCCGCGCACGGAACCGGCAAGCCTTCGACCCACAGCACTTCGACGTCGTCGACGTTCCAGCCGCCGTAGTTCGTCGTGCCGTTCGATTGCAGCGCCCACTCGACCGTGACCGACGGGTTGTTGTCCGCGAGGGCCGAGATGTCGATGTCCTGGGCGACCCACCCGCCGTCGTTCAGGTTGGCCGTGGGATTGATGTAGACCTGTGTGCCGTTGACGCGGACGCGGGCCTGGTCGCTGGCCGAGGCCTGCACCGACAACCAGCGGTTGAAGCGCAAGCGCGTGCCGATCGCGCCGGTGCAATTGAGAACCGGCGTGCGCAGCCAGTTGTTCCCGTTCGCCGAGTACGAGCCCGCCGTGGTCGATCCGAGATCGGTGCCCCAGCAGTTGATCGCCGACACCGACGAACCCGGATCGGCCCAACCCGTGCCCACCTTGCCGCTCGGATCGCCGCGCTGCCACTCGTCGCCCGTGCCGCCGTGCGTGAAACCCTGATCGTCGGGAGCGGCGTCGAAGTTGTAGGCCGCGATCACGTGCGGAATCCCGACGTCGAACTGCACCGGCACTCCCGGCGCGCTCTGCGGCGCGACGTTCGTGCTCGCCGCGTTGTTCGTCGCCGTGACGTAGTACTCGATGCTCGTGCGACCGAGCTGAGCCGGGATGAGACCGGAATAGATGTCGTTGGCGCCGGCCGTCATGTTCACCGTCTGGAACGCGCCGCCGTTCAGGCGGTACTTGAGCTGCGTGGCCGTCAAGGGGGGATTCTGGTTGGCGACGATCCGCGCGCTGACGCTGTAGCCCGACGTCTGGTTGGTCGTGTTGGCGAGGATCGTCAGCGAGTCGACCGTGACCTGGAACAGGGTCACACCCGGGAAGCCCTGGTCCTTGAACCCGAGGTCGATGTGCGTGTAGTGCGGCGTGCCGTTGTTGACGTTGCCGTCGTCGTCGTCGAGGGTGAGCCACTGCGTCTCGATGACGGTCTTGATCTGCGTCTGGTTGTAGCCGTTCATCCAGCCGAGGAAGATGCTGTTCGCGATCTGATCACCGATCGCGTTGCCGTACGCGACGTTCAGGCGGTTGCGGATCTTCCAGGCGGCACCCATCCACACCTCGCCGTCGTTGTGGACCTCGCCATAGCATCCTGGCGACGTGTCGCCGCAGAACTGCCGCGTGTTGAGGCCCGTGCGGACGCTGCCGCTGCCGCCGAACGCCCCTTGACCGTTGAGCGGGGTGTCGAAGGTGTAGAGCGCCCAGACGTCGGCGTTGCCTTCGCCCATTCCGTCCGCGCCGTTACCCGTGCCGTAGATCGAGTTCAGCCAGTGGCCGAACTCGTGCGCGACGATCGTCGAGAAGGCGAAGTTCGAGCAGCCGCCGCCCGAGCGGTAGAAGTTCGTCTGGCTGCCGGTCCAACTCGCGTTGCACGAGCCGGCCTGGTTCACGCTCTGGACCGCGACGAAATCGGCCTTGGTGTCGCTCGGGTTCGTGGCCTTGACGAACTCACGCACGGACAGAGCCGCGCGCATGGCGTTCGCTTCCGCCGTCGTGAACTCGGATGCCACGGGTGCCATCTGGATCACGTTTCCGGTGGGCTGCGTGAGCGTCGTCGTGAGCGTGTAGTCCGCCGCTGCCGCGTTGTTCACGTTGCTGTAGGTGCCGCTGAAGTCGACCGTCGCCGAGACGGGCGCGGTCAGGCCGGTGAGCGTGAAGTTGCCGCTGGCGTCGGTGAACGTCGTCACCGCTCCGCTCACGACCTTGAGGTTGCGCATCGGCTGTTGGACCGGAGGATTCGAGCCGCTGTCGGCGGCCAGTCCAGGCGAGGAACTCGCCGTCACGCTGCCCGACACGTCGAAGAAGTGCACGCTCGCGCGGCTCGCGTAGGCGGCGCCGGTGCGGGCATCGACGAACCACTCGAAGCCGACCGGGTCGAATCCGGGCACTTCCGAGCGGACGTCCACCTTCCAGGCGAGGCGTGCGGTGCGCTGTTCCCCGTCGAAGTACTGATCGACGACGAGCACCGCCGCGCCGACGCTCGTCTCGTCGAGGCCGCTCCTGGAGCGGAACGCGGCGATCGCGCTGGCCTGTGCCCGATCGGCGGGGATGCGGGGACTCACGTCGAAACCAGCGAGGTGCGGCAATCCGACCGCTTGCACCGACAGCAGGCGACCCTGCATGTCGAAGAGCACGTTCACGAAGCCGCCCTCGACCTCGACGCCGTCGACCACCTGCCGGAAACGCACGGTGATCTTGTCGGAGCTGCCGATCATCGCGAGCGGGAGGTGCAGCGTGGACACCGGCTGGAGCGTCGTCGCGTCGATGCCGTGCAGCGCTGCGGTCGCGGCCAGAGCTTCGCGCGCGAGCACGAAATAGTCCTCGTCGACGGTCGCGCGCGAGCGCGATTCGGCCCGCCCACCCCACAGCATCTGGAGGTATCCGGTGCCCTCGTCCGGCACGACGCGCCAGTTGCCGCCGTGGGACTCGTTCCATCCAAGGAGGAGGCTCGAGAGGTCCGGCGCAGCCGGGGCTTGCGCGAAGGAGGGGGTAGCGGAGAGGAGGAGGATGAACGCGGAGAGGGGTCGCAGGGTCATCGTTTCGGGCGGATCGGAGAGAGGTGAAGGGATCCGGACCTTCTCGAAAACGGACAGCGAGCGGACGACAACACGGCCGATAGGCGCCTGGAACACGCTTCGCCGGCCGACGGGGTGACTACCCAGGTATAACGAGCGGGAAACGGTGCGGGTTCCGGGTCCTGGACATATTGTCATCCAAATCTACCCCGCCTTCAGGACCGGTGCCGGCTGCGCCCCCCCCTGCTGCGCCCCCTCCCACGACCCCTCCGCACCGATCACCCCAACATGCGCTTCCAAATCGAATACTGCCTGCAGTGAAACTACACCCCTCAGGCGGTCGGTCTGACCGCCGAGTTGAAGTCCGCCTATCCGGAGGCGGAGGTCGAGCTGATTCCGTCGAAAGGAGGCGTCTTCGAGGTGACGCTCGACGGGCGACTCCTGTTCTCGAAGAAGGCCCTGAAACGGTTTCCCGCCTACCAGGAAATCCCCGAGAAAATCACGGGTTGAGCCCTGTCTGCCGCGGAGCGCCGACTCACTCGACGAGCGCGATGAACGTCAGCAAGGCGATGACGATCGCGAAGACCACGAGCGTGGTCGCAACCGGAACTCGGCCTGTGCTGTGGCGCGCGATCGGAGCCGGCGCCGGCGCGTCGACGGGGAGTCGGGATTGGGTCGCAGTCATGGGGAGGGACCAGAACCAGGTGTCGAGCTCGGTGTCCTGAGCGATCACGTTGGGAGGGGGGCGTCCCCGCGATCGACCACGGACCTCGATAGATAACACGCATTCCAAATTTCTGCGGGTCCTTCGAAGAAGAAGCGGTTATTCGGAGTCTTCCTCGAAGCGCCCCTCGCGTTGCGTCCCATCGACTTCCTCATGAAACGAGCCCGAATGCCCCCCTGGAAGGTCGTCTTCGCGACGGCGTTCGTCGGCCTCCTCCCGGCTGCCCAGGCCCCGGAAGGGCCCAAACCCGGCGAGCTGGGGTACCAGCCCCCCGAAGTCGAGAACGTGCTCGTCGCGGACACGGTCGTGCACCAGGACACGGTCGGAGGGAGCCACCAGTCCTTGCTGGGTCTCGCCGGGGCCCCCGAGAGGGGGTTCGCGGCGGTGTGGCGGGACACACGTGACGGCACCCTGGGGCTCTACTTCGCGCGCTTCGACCTCGAAGGCCGGGCACGCGAGCCGGAACGGTCGATCTGCTCCCCGCACACGATGCGCCGCACCGACGCGGTCCTCGCCCTCGCCAAGGACGGCCACGGGACGATCGCGTGGACGGCGGTCCTGGGCCGCGGCGCGGTGCCCTTCCTGCGCTGCTTCGACGCACAAGGAGGCCTCCTGGGCGGGGAACGCATGCTCTCTCCGACCGTCGAGGTCCCGCAAGGCGACATCCTGCGCGGCGGACGGGGAGACGACGACGCGAGTTGCCGCGAACCGGCCCTCGCCACGCTCTCGGACGGCCACACCGCGGTCGTCTGGGTGCGCGCCGGTCGCCTGCAGTGGCTGGAGGTGACGCGGGACGGCGATCCCGTGGGTGCGGTGATCGATCCCGATCCGAAGCTCGCCGCGGCGGAGGCTGGCGTCCGACTCGCCGTGGGCCCCACCGATCTGGTCGCGTGCCTGTGGCGGACGAAGACGGGCGAAGCGAACGTCACCTTGCGTCGCGATCGGCGCTCGCTCACCACGGCGCTCGGCCGCGGCATCCCGCGCGCGATCGCTGCCGACGACGCCGGCGGATTCTGGACCCTGCTCTCCGAGGAGGGGCGTTCGCGCGTTCAGCACCTGGGCGCGGACGGCAAGCCGGATCGAGCCGCCGCGGCGATCGAGGATGGTCGCGACCCACAAGCGGAACTGGTCGCGTTCACGGGTGGCGCCGCGCTGCTGGAGCGTCCGTCCAACGCCGGTGCGCCGAGCGCCATGCCGCGCCTGTGGCTCTTCGATGCCCTCGGCGCGGTCTCGACCGGCTCGCCCTTCACGATCCCGATCGAGGCAGCGCGCGAGGTCGCCGACAAGAAGCTCGCCTCCGCCGGCACGCGGCTCCTCGTCGCGTGGACCGACCTCCGCGAAGGCGACCCCAACGTGTATGGACGCATCGTCGACGTGACGGCGAGCGCGGAGAAGCGCCTGGGTCCGGAGTTGCGTCTCAATTCCGATCGCGCGAGCGCGAACCAGTACCAGCCTGCCGTCGCCAGCTCGGGCGAGCACGGAGCCCTGGCGTGGACCGACGAGCGCGCGCAGCCTCCGCGCATCTACCTGCGGCGCTTTTCGACGGGAGGTTTCGTCGGGGACGAACTGGCTCTCCCCGTCGCGCTCGAAGGCACCCCGCCCGCCCCGCCGCTCGGCAGCGCCTTGCGCCCATCGATCGCCGTGCGCGCGAACGGCGACGCGCTCGTGTGCTGGAGGATCGTGGTCGAGCGCAATCGCAGCCAACTCGTCGCGCAAGTCGTGGCGCGCGACGGTCGCGCGCGTTCGCAGCTGCTCATGGTCGACGACGGAGCCGGCGAGGGCCCGCTCGATCCCGCGTGCACGGCCTTGTCGGGGGAGCACGGCTTCGCGGTGGCGTGGCCGAGTGGTGGACGGGGAAGCGTGCGCTGCCGCTCGATCGGCGCTGACGGCGGACTCGGAACGGTGCGCGAGATCACGGCCGCGCGGCCGGCCGACGCGGAGGCTATGCCGTGCGCGGATGTCGATCTCGTGGAGCTCGAGAGCGGGCGCGTCCTGTGCGCCTGGACCAGGAGCCCGGCTCCCGGCACGTGCTCGATCCGCGGGCGCTTCCTGTCCGGCGCACTGGCTGCGCTCGGCGAAGAGATCGCGTTCGAAGCGACCGACCGCGGCAACGACTGGGATCCCGCGCTCGCCGCGGCATCGGGCGGGGGCTTCGTGATGAGCTGGACGTCGGGTTCGGTGCAGGATCCGGTGCGCGACGCGGTCGTGCGCTGCTTCGATGGCCGCGCGCGACCGAGCGCGCCGCTCCAGAGCGTGTGCTATTCCGCCAACGAGCAGGACTTCAGCGACGTCGTGCGTTTGGCGGACGGCAGCTTCGCGATCACGTGGGAGGACGATATTTCCTACTACGATCAGGTCTACGTGCGTCGTCTGGCGCGCGACGGGCGCTCGCTCGGACCGATGATGCGCATCAACGCCATCGATACCGAGTTCCTGCCGGACCGCGTGACCCCGAGAATCGCGGCGATCGGAGAGGGCTTCGCGGCGGTGTACGCGGACCGTCACCGCAGTCGGGGGTTCGATGCCGTGTTCAAGCTCGTCGGGAGGAGCTTCGACGGGGCGAAACAGCGCTGAAAGGACGCCGCGGATTTCTCCGGAACTTCCCCGCGGCGCCATGCGTCCGAGATGTCGATACGCGGCCGATGGAAGCGTGCCTCCAGGGGGGAACGCGTCCTCAGGAGCGGCGGCGGATCGCCCGAACGCCAGCGGAACTCCACGGTTCCGTCTGGCGTTCGATTCTTTGCGGGGATCGACCCCACACGGTTCGTATAAGAGTGCGCGCGGCCTTCCCGCCGCACCAGACCACCATGACCGCCGATCTCGAACGCCGCCCCGTGTCGCCGCACAAACGCACGCAACCCTTCGCCCACACGAAAATCGTGGCCACCATCGGACCCGCGTCCGAGGACAAGATCGGCGAGTTGATCGACGCGGGGATGTCGGTTGCGCGCATCAACTTCTCGCACGGCACGGCCGAGGACTTCCTGCGCCGCGTGCAGAAGATCCGCCGCGAGAGCGACGCCCGCATGGCCTCGATCGGCATCCTGACCGACATCCAGGGCCCGAAGATGCGCATGGGCCGCTTCGAGAACGGCACGCGCGAACTCGCGGAAGGCGACGTCGTGCGTCTCGTCGAGGGCAAGGGCCTGTCGAAGCCGGGTGAAGTCGTGCTCGAGTTCAGCGGATTCCAGGAGGCGGTGCGGCGCGGGCACCGCGTCCTGCTCGCCGACGGTCAGGTCGAGCTCGTCGCCGACGACGTCACGAACGACGGCATCACGGCGCACGTCACGCGCGCAGGCCTGGTCGCGGATCGCAAGGGCGTCCACTTCCCCGACAGTCAAGTCGCCTACGAGCTGCCGACCGCGGAGGATCGTGCCAACCTGGCCCTCGCGCGCGAAGCGGGCGTCGACATGATCGGCATCAGCTTCGTGGCGAAACGGCTCGAAATCCAGGCCGTGCGCGCGCTCTGCCCGGATGCGCTCATGATCTCGAAGATCGAACGTCAAGCAGCGCTCGACGCCCTCGACGAGCTCCTGATCGAGAGCGACGGGATCATGGTGGCGCGCGGCGACCTGGGCGTCGAAGCCGAGCTCGAGCAACTGCCGCTGATCCAGAAATCGATCATCCAGGCCGCGATGCGCGCGGGGAAGTTCACGATCACGGCGACCGAGATGCTCGAGTCGATGATCGAGAGTTCCCGCCCGACGCGCGCCGAAGTCACGGACGTCGCCAACGCCGTGCTCGACGGCACGGACGCGGTGATGCTGTCGGCCGAAACGGCCGTCGGCGCGCATCCGATCGAGACGGTCGAGACGATGACGAAGATCGCTCGAGCCGTGGAGACGAGCCAGCGCTATCGCGACATTCCACGGCCGCAGTTCCGGGCCTCGGAGGCGACGTTCAGCAATGCGACGGCACTCGCGGCCGTGCAGGCGTCGGAAGCCCTCAACGTCACCAAGATCGTGTGCTTCACCGAAACCGGCAATTCGGTGCGCCTGATCTCGCGCTACCGCCCGAACGCCGAAGTCATCGCGCTCACGCCGCACCAGCGCACCGTGAATCACATGACCGTTCTCGCGCACGTGCGGCCGTTCCTGTTCCGCCGCGAGAAGAGCCTCGAGGACATGCTCTACATGGCCAGCGAGATGCTCGTCGTGCGCGGCCTGGCTCAGTACGGCGACACGATCGTGTTCGTCGCCGGAGTGCCGGCCGGCATCGCCCGCACGACGAACGTGATGAAGCTCCACAAGATCGGCGAGGACGTGAAGCTCCACTAGGTCCGATGCAAGCGTTTCGAGTCGAGGAGTAGCGTGCCGGGCACGGTTCCCCTCGGCACGGCGCGGCCGCGCAGAGGGGACGAAGACCGGGCGGGTTGTCAAGAGCGGACAGGCGTCGGCCCACTACCTGTCGGAGCGATTTCGCATCCCGAGCGCGCCCTCTGGGGCGGGTCGCAGGCGGTATGAGCGTCTGGTAACACCGGCGCCCGATGCGTACGGTGACCCGACACCTCGGACGCACTCCAAGCGGCACGCACTCCATGTTCAAAGCATCGACCTGGGACTTCTTCCGCGGCGGACAGCGGACCGCAGCGGCACGCGACGCGGCCTGGCGCGCCACCGCCAAGTCCACCCCCGCGGCGCCCACGAAAACAGCGGCTCGAGCGCGCATCCTGTGCGTGGCGAGCGGCAAGGGCGGAACGGGCAAGAGCGTCCTCGCATCGAACATCGCCGTCCTGCGCGCGAAGCGCGGCGAGAAAGTGCTCCTCATCGACTTCGACGCGGGGATGGCGAACGCGCACCTCCTGCTCGGCGTGCAGCCCAAGTTCGACCTCGGGCACGTGCTCGACGGCGAGGTGAGCGCCGCCTTCGCGGCCGTTCCCGGTCCGCAGGGACTGTTCATGATCTCGGGCGGAGTCGGTCGAGCGTCGCTCCTGAATCCGACGCCGCGCGAACTCGAACGCCTGTTCACCGCGCTCGCACCGCTCGAGAACGAGTTCGACCTGATCGTGGTCGACCACGGCGCGGGGTTGTCCTACGCGACGCTCGCGCACCTCGCCGCGGCGCAGAAGCTCCTGCTCGTCACCACGCACGAGGTCACGTCGCTCTCCGACGCCTACGCTCTCTACAAGCAGGCCACGATCGTCAACGGTTCGATCCACGTCGGCGTCGTGTTGAACCGCGTTCCCGACGAGGTCGCGGCCAAGTCCGCGTGGACCCGTTTTCACGGAGCGGCGGCGAAATTCCTCGCCAAGGCGCCTGAATTCATCGGCTGGGTGCCGCACGACGAAGCGGTCAGCCACAGCGTTCAGGCGCGACAGCCGGTCACCCTACGCGACCCCGACAGCCCTGCGGGTCAGGCGATCGCGCGGATCGCGAACTGGAGCGCGATCGACGAGCCGCGCGTGAATGGGTCTTTCTACGACGCGGCGCGTCGGGCGTTGCGCTGAGGATTCGTTCGCTGGCCGCGTCTGGAACGGGGCTTCTGATTGCAGTAGATCAGCCCGAGTCGGCCGAGGGGGTCGGCAGGGGGATTTGCTCATGGATGCATTGGCCTTGTTGTGCACGCTGCACGCCGACGGACCGGCGACACTCGTGCGCCTGCGCGCGGCGGACTGCGCTTCGCTCGAGGACGTGATCGCGATCGACGCGGATCAACTGGCGATTCTGCTGCGCTCGTCCCGGCTCTCGGCTGGGAGATTCCAGAAGGAGGCGCGTCAATTGCTGGACCGTCTCGATTTCATGGTGGAGGCTTCGAACGCGCCGACGACGTCGGAGGGCCGAACCCTCGCGTCGCCCTCTCCGGCTCCGACGCGTCGCATGCGGGCACCTCGTTCCGTGCCTACCCCTGATCCCGTGCCGTCCTCCTCCGCGTCCTCTCCCTTGGACCGCGTGCTCTCCGCCTGGCGCGAGGCCGACGCTTCCGACTCGCTGTCATCCGCCGGCGCCTCGAACTCCGCTCATGCTTCTTCCACGGCCTCGATCCCCATCGCTGCGATCGATGGCATGGACGCGGACACCGCGCTCGCGCTCGCTCGAGTCGGCGTGCGTGACCTCGCCGCTCTCGCCGCCGGTGACGCGCTGACCCTGGCGCGCTCGACCAGCCTCTCGTACTCGAAGCTGGTCCGCCTGCGAGCCCTCGCTCGACGCCAGGTCCCGCTCACGACCGCCCCCTCGACGCGCGTTCCCGTCGAACGCCTCTCGCCCTCCGATCGTCCGGAGGCGCCCCTGGAGCCCATCGTCCGCCTCGAGCGCGAGTTCGTGCTCGAGCCCGCGCAGAGCGAGGAAGGCGCCGGCGGGCCGTTCGCCTGAGCCTGCGGAGCGATTTCAGCGTGCAAGTCAGCCGCTTCGCGCGCCCTTCGGCTAGCCTAGGAGGCCGTTTTCGCCCCCTGGCCCGCAATCGAAGCCTTCCTTTGACGCCGCCGACCACGACGCCATTCTTGACGAGCCTGATTCCTTCCGCCGCCAACCGCCCGGCCGACGATCCGATTTTCGTGCTCAATGCCGAGGCGCAAAAGCGCGCTCAGGCGGGTGAGTCGATCGTCAATGCCACGCTCGGTGCCCTGATGGAGGACGACGGCTCCCTGGCCGTCATGCCGAGCGTGGTCGAGGCGATCCAGCGCGTGCCGCCGAAGAAGGGCGCCGCCTATGCGCCGATTCTCGGGGACGCGCCGTACCTGAAGGCCGTGATCCACGACGTGTTCGACGGTCACGCGCTCTCCTCGAAGGCTGTCGCCGCCGCTACGCCCGGCGGCACGGGGGCCCTGTACCACGCGATCACGTGCTTCCTCGAACCTGGGCAAGCGCTGTACACGACCAACTACTACTGGAGTCCCTATCTGACGATCGCGACCCAGGCGCGGCGCGAAGTGAAGACGTTCGAGATGTTCGGAGCGGACGGGCGTTTCGACGCGCGGGCGTTCGAAGCTGGGCTCGACGATCTGATCCAGCGGCAGGGACGCGCACTCGTGTTCTTCAATTTCCCCTGCCACAACCCCACGGGGTACTCGCTGGACGAGCGCGAGTGGGCGGCCGTTGCCGACGTCGTGCGCCGAGCGGGCGAGCGCGCGCCGGTCGCCTTCCTGATCGACCTCGCCTACGCTCGATTCGGTTCCAAGGCGTCCCAGAACTGGTGGCCGCACGCGTACACGATGCTCGAGAGCGCGACCCTGCTCGTCGCCTGGACGGCCTCCAAGGCGTTCGCGCAATATGGAGCACGCGTCGGCGCGCTGGTCGCGGCGCACAAGGATGCACTCGAGCGCCAGCGCATCCTGAACGCGCTTGCATTCGCCTGCCGCGGGACCTGGTCCAACTGCAATCACGTCGGGCTGCTCGCGATCGCCGAATTGCTCGAAAATCCGACCATGAAGAGCAAGTCGGACGTTGAGCGCGCGCGGTTGATCCAACTGCTCGACGATCGCGTTGCCGTGTTCAACCGCGAAGCGGCCCGCGAGAAGTTGCGCTATCCGCGCTACGAAGGCGGGTTCTTCGTCAGCGTCTTCACGCCCGAGGCCGAGCGAGCCGCGGCGGCGATGCGCGAGGAAGGCGTGTACGTCGTGCCGTTGAAGGGTGCGTTGCGCGTCGCGCTGTGTTCCACTGCCGTGCGCGACGTGCCACGGCTCGTGAAGGCGTTGAAGAGCGGCATTCAGCGCACGGGGTGATTCGAAGCTCGGACGGACAGCCTCAAGATGAACGACTTCCCGAACTTCGAAATGCGCGGAACGCGGCCGCTGGATTGGGAACTCGCTCATCGCTACGGCGAGCGCGTCCACATCCTCGACAACGTCTACCTGCTGTCGGCACTCGCCCGCATCGGAAGTCCGAAGGTCGCACACCGCGACTTGATGGCGCTCTTGCGATCCGTCTATCAGACCCTGCTCATGACCGCCTGCGGACGCGAGTTGCCGCGCGTCCTGACGAGCGTCCCTTCGCGCATGGCGGAGACGCACCAGGAACGAGGGCACTACAAGGGCCCGGTGTTCGACCCCAAGGTGAACGTGGTCGTCGTCGACGTGATTCGCGCCGGGATCGTGCCGAGCCAGATCTGTTTCGAGCTCCTGATCGGCGTCGACCTGTCGGGCAGCAAGATCGGCGGCCGAGTCGAGGGCTCGGTCATGATCCTGCCCGATCCGATGGGCGCCACGGGCAAGACGACGGTGCGCGCCATCCAGCATTACCTCTCCAATTTCGGGCGACCGCAGAAGATCGTCGCCCTGCCGATGATCGCGACGCCGGAGTACCTGCGCACCGTGCTCGAGGAGTTCGAGGACATCGTGGTCTACACGGCGCGCCTCGACCGCGGCATGTCGGACAACGAAGTGCTCGCGACGGTTCCGGGCACGCACTGGGATCGCGAAAAGGGCCTGGATTCGAAGAGCTACATCGTCCCCGGCGCGGGCGGCATGGGCGAAGTGATCAACAACTCCTGGTGTTGATCGAGCTTCGATGAAGTCCTACGACCTGCTCGTGATCGGCAGCGGCCCGGCCGGACAGAAGGGCGCGATCGCGGCCGCGAAGCTCGGCAAGTCCGTAGCGATCGTCGATCGGCGCAGCCTGATGGGGGGCGTGAGCCTGCATTCGGGGACGATCCCCTCGAAGACTCTGCGTGAAGCCATCTTGTACCTGAGCGGTCTGCGTCAGCGCGCGTTCTACGGCAGTGACTACACGCTGAAGGACAAGATCACGGTGAACGACTTGAAGGCACGCGTGCGCACCGTGATCGAACGCGAAATGTCCGTCGTGGTGTCCCAGCTGCGCCGCAACGGCGTCGAAATCCTGCACGGGCAGGCGAAATTCGTCGATGCGCACACCGTGCGCGTCGAGAGCGAAGAAGGATCCAACGACTTTCACGCCGAGAAGGTGCTGATCGCGTGTGGCACGCGACCGGCGCGCAGCCCGCAGATCGATTTCGACGGCCGCACGATCCTCGTCGCGGACCAGTTGGGCCTCATCGAGAAGCTCCCGCAGGAGCTGATCGTCGTCGGTGGGGGCGTGGTCGGCCTCGAGTACGCCTCGATGTTCACGGCGCTCGGCATCCAGGTCACGGTCATCGACCAGCGCCCGGAGATCCTCGATTTCGCCGACGCCGAGATCGTCGACTCGCTGATCGTGCACATGCGCGAGGCCGGCACGGTCTTCCGGCTGGGAGAGAAGGTGACCAGCGTGACCCGCGACGAAAAGCAGCGCGTTACTGCCTTCACCGAGAGCGGGAAGAGGATCCACGGCGACGCGCTCCTCTACACGGTCGGAAGACAGGTGAACACGGACTCGCTCGATCTCGCCAAGGTCGGGCTCGCGACCGACGACCGCGGACGGATCGCGGTGAATGCCGCCTTCCAGACTTCCGTGCCTCACGTGTGGGCGGCCGGCGACGTGATCGGCTTCCCGGCGCTCGCCTCCACCTCGATGGAGCAGGGGCGCGTGGCCGCGAACTGCATGTTCGATCAGACGGGTTGTCCGATCGTCGGCAACCTGCCCTACGGGATCTACACGATCCCGGAGATCTCGATGGTCGGCAAGAACGAGAAGGAACTCACGGAGTCGAAGACACCGTTCGAGAGCGGAGTCGCGCGCTTCGCCGAGATCGCCAAGGGCCAGATGGTGGGGGACACGAGCGGAATGCTGAAGCTGCTTTTCCATCCCGAGTCGTTGAAGCTGCTCGGCGTGCACGTGATCGGGGAGAACGCCACCGAGATCGTCCACATCGGCCAGGCCGTGATCGCCTTCGGCGGGACCATCGGGTACTTTCGGGACAGCGTCTTCAACTATCCGACGTTCGCGGAGGCGTACAAGGTGGCCGCGCTGAACGGACTCAATCGACTCTGATCATCGCGGTGGCGGTCGGGTCAGCGCTTCACGGCTCGGCGGCAATTCGAAACGGCGGTCGGGGGTCGTGTAGCCGAGACCGCCGAGGCGAGCCAGTGCTCGCAGGCCCAGGTCATCGACGTGCAGGCGCTCGTTCACGAACGCGTCGTCGACGAACGCGTGCACGACCCTGCCGATCACGACGTTGCCGCCCGCCGGCCGTCCGGGATTGGTGCGCACGACTTGCAGGGTCTCGCATTCGAACGCCCATGGCGCGCGCGCGACGCGCGGTGGCTGGACGCGCGAGCTGGGAGCCGTGGCGAGTCCGACGAGATCCCATTCGCTCTCGCCGTAGGCCAGCGGTTCGCCGCACGCCGCGACCTCGCGCGCGTATTCGAGCGTCGCGGCGTTCACGACGAACTCGCCCGTGCCGCCTTCGCTGCGCGGCTTGCAGTTCCTGAGCGTGTCCTTCTCGCCGCCCTGCGCGTCGTTCGCCGGACAGAAGAGGACGGTCATCGGATCGCTGCCGATCCCGTTGAAGAACGAGAACGGCGCGAGATTGAGCTTCCCGTCAGTCGAAATCGTCGACACGAACGCGATCGGGCGCGGCACGATGCAGCCAATCAGGAGCTTGTAGCGTTCGCGCGGATCCAGATCGTCGGGGCGCAGTTCCATGGGATCGAGCGAGGACGATACGCGAAGCCCGCGCGGTCGAGAAGCGGCGGATCCCGTGTTACGTTCTAGGCGTGAACGTCCGCTGCCTCATCCCCACGCTTCTCGTCCTCTCGGCCTGCGATCCGAAGGAACCGCCGGTTCCACCCAAGCCGGTCGCGCCCGCGTCCGCGACGATTCCGAATCCGGTCTTCGATGCCGCAGCGCAGAGGTTGGATACGGAACTCGGGCCGGCCTACAAGGCGCTCAAGACCGGCCGATTCGACGAGGTGCGTCGCATGGTCGAGCAGTACTCGGCGACGCGCGGCGCGAGCGCGCGCCGCGGGCAAGCCGAATTCGTCGTGGGGCTCTCGTATCACCGGCAGCAGTTCTACGACAGCGCGAGCATCCACTTCCTCAAGGCGCTCGAGCTCGAACCGGGTTTCCTCGAAACCTACTACTACGCTGGCCATTCGCTCTTCAACGTCGGGCGCCTCGACGAGGCGCGGGCCGCCTTCGCGGTGTACGCCAAGTACAAGCCGGACGATGCGGCGACGGCATTCGGACAGGGCCTCGTGGAGTTCGAAGCCGATCGCATCGACGATGCCGAGCGGTTCATGAAACGCGCGATCGAACTCGCCACAGCGCAGCGCGCGAAAGCGGAGGACCCGCGCTCGATCGACGGCGATCTCGGCCGGTACCACGCCCGACTCGGCGATCTCTACGTGCGGCGCGACGACTTCGCGCGGGCCAAGGATCTGTACGGGAAGGCGGCGAGCTTGCGGCCGGAGTCCCCCGAGATCTGGAGCAAGCTCGCCAACGCCTGTGATCGTACGGGCGACATCGAGGGCGCGAAGAACGCGCGGGTGAAGTTCGACGAAGCGAGCGCACGGCGCGCCAAGACGACGGAGATCCCGCGATGAAGCTTACTCTCGCGCTCTGCGCCTCGGGGTTGTGCGCGGCGAGCTGCTCGCGCGAGCCGAGCGCGCCTCACGACGCGGCCATGCGTCCGTCCGGCATCGTGTTCGAGGACGTCACGGCGACGTCCGGTCTCGACATGATGCAGGTGTCCGGCCGCACGCCTTCGACGCAACTGCTGGAAGTGAAGGGCGGCGGACTCGCGCTCATCGACTACGACAACGACGGCGATCTCGACGTGTTCGTGCCGAACGGTGCGTACCTCGACTCCCCGAACGCGGGGCCCGGGTGCCGCATGTTCGAGAACGACGGCAGCGGGAAGTTCCGCGACGTCACGAGCGCGCTCGGGCTCGGGTTCCGCGGCTTCGGCATGGGCGTCGCCGTC
>JBGATY010000072.1:0-16512 GCA_044228955.1 Planctomycetota bacterium
GGTCAAAGTCGACTCGGTGGCCTTCGTGCTCTTCTTCTCGATGTCGGCGATCGCGGCCGTGGACAGGCCGTCGATGTACTTCGCCTTCAGGGCGCGCTGGTATTCCTCGGGCAACGAAGAGAGCGTCGCGCCAACGAGATCGCGGGTTTCCTCGCGCTCGAGCACGGAATCAGGCAAGTCCTCGCGCGCCACGTCGCACAGGATCGAGTCGATGTCGCCCGCCGCCTCCAAGAGCACGTCCTCGAGCGCCTTCGGCGTCTGCTTGCGGCGCGAGGACCGGATCGTGTTGCGCGCGATGCCGCACAGCCAGGCCTGGAAGCTCGAGCGGCCGTCGAAGCGCGCGATGTCCCGGACGGCGACCAGAAAGGTCTCCTGCACGACGTCTTCGACGGCCGTGCGGTCCTTCCCCACGCGGTAGTGGACGAAGGCGTAGAGCGGCTCGAGATGCGCGGCGAGGAGGTTCTCGATCGCGAACCGGTCTCCCCTCGAGAGGCGAGCGCGCAGGCGGTCGTCGAACACGGGCGCGGCTTCGAGGTCGGCATCGCGGTTTTGGGGCACGAACTCACCGTGCCCCGGGGTCCCCGAATCCTTCGCGGAATCCATCGAAAAAATCGAGGCTTTGACGGCGCTCGACGAATTCCTAGAGTCGCATGCCGCGGCGGCCGGCGTCCAACGGTCGCGCGAACCCACGATGAAAACACGCCTCGGAACCCTACTCCTCGCCCTCCCGCTCGTGCTCTCCGGTTGCGACGAGAACGACGCCGTCTCCATTCAAGTGCGCCTGAAGGACGACGGCTCGGGCACGCTGACCGTCAGCGGCATGATGCTCCCGAGCGCGCCGGCGCGCGTCGAGACCGCGGCGAAGGGCGTGTCGTTCGACCGGCGCGTCGAACTCTCGGCGGCCTCGGGGCGCTTCCCCGTGCTCAACGGCGCGTCGGTCTCCGACATCACGTTCAGCGCGGGCGAGGGCGATGGGGGCTTCCGCTTCGTCAAGGTCGTCCTGCCGCAGGGCGCCGCCTCCGAGTGGCCCGACACGTTCGTTCCGTTCGACGAGCGGGCGCGCATCGAGGCCGCCGGGGCCCTGGATCCGTCGGGCAAGTCGAAGGACGTCGGCTCGAACCTGAAGATCGTGATCGAGTTGCCCGCTCCGGCGATCGGCAACGGCGTGACCGGCAAGGTGCGCGGGACGAAGGCGTCCATCGAAGGGAGCACGGCGACGCTCATCGTGCCGATCCAGGGCTCGCGCGGCGGCACGGAGCCGCTCGTCTGGCACCTGACCTGGCAGAAATAGCGCTCAGTTCGCGTCGGGGCGGTAGGCGAGCCAGACGGCGATGCCGGTCGGCACGGCCGTGGCGAAGGCGGCGACCAGCGCCTGAAGGAGCGGGCGGCCCGCGAACCTCTTCAGGGAGGCGATCGTCGGCGCGAGCAGCGCGACGAAAAAGAGCGCGATCGAAGTCCTCGGGAGGTCGTAGATCCCGGCGTTCACGAGCACCCCGGCGAACACGATCCACGTGACGGCGACCGCCCCATCGGCGAAGCGCGTGCCCTTGTCGACGAGCCCGACGACGGCGGCGGCTCCGAGACCGGATGTCACCGCGCCTGCGAGTTGCGCGAACAGCCCGGTGCGCGAGAAGAGCGCGGCGATCGCGATGCCGGTGCCGGCGACCATCCAGGCCGCGGGCAGAGCGGGACCGCGCAGTCGCTCCGCCAGGCGATCGCTCGCGTTCCAGCCGACGTACATGACGAGCGTGAGCCCGAAGCGGATCGCGAGACCGGCCACGTCGTTGGAGAGTTGCGTCGCGAGTGGAAAGCGAAACGTGAGCACGGAGAACAACGCGACGTACAGCGGATTCGACCAGCGCTTCAGAGACTCGACGTGCCGCAGCGGCGCGAGCGCGATCGCGCCGAGCACGAACCAGGCGAGCCACTCGTCGGTCGTGATCTGCTGGGTCGCGCTCGGGAATCGCAGCCTGCCCGTGATGGCGAAGTGCGCGATCAGGAACCCGGCTCCGAGCGCGAGCGCTCCGAGGAAGGCTCGCGCCGGCCGCCTTTCGCCGGTCCCTCGGCCGAAGAACAGGAGCACGAACCCCGCGATGACCGCGGGGGCGAGCACGCCGAAGATCAGGTCGGAGGGGCCGTTCACGCGCTCACTTCTGGGCGTCGGCTTCGACGGACAGCGTCACCTGCACGTCCTCGCCGAGCATGCCCTGGCCGTACTTCATGCCGTAGTCGCCGCGCTTGAGCGTCACGGTTCCGAAGAAGCCGATCTTCTTGCCCATGCGGGCGTCGTCGCTGGTGCCGGTGTGTTCCATGTCGATCGTCACGCTCTTCGTGACGCCGTGCAGCGAGAGGTCGCCGGTGATCGCGAACGACTTGTCGCCCTTCTTGGCGACCGACTTGCTCTTGAACGTCGCGGTGGGGAACTGCTTCGCGTCGAAGAAGTCAGGGCTCTTCAAGTGACCGTCGCGCTTCGCGTCGTTCGTGTTCACGCTCTCCGTCTGGATCGTGATGTCGACGGTGCTGTTCTCCGGCTTCGCCGCGTCGAACTTGACCGTGCCCGCGATCGTGTCGAAGCGGCCGAAGGCCCAACTCGTGTCGAGGTGCTTGCACTTGAAGATCACGGTCGAGTGGACCGGATCGACCGCGTACGAGCCGGACGGGTCGACCGCCTTCTTGTCCTCGGGCCGGGCGGCGGCGAGCGACAACGCGAGGACGGGCACGACGGCGAGGAGAGAGAGGGAAATCGGTTTCATGGGGTGTGTTCCTGTCGAGTCGGGAGGTGGGGTAGCCGGAAAGAGTTGCCCGGACCGCGCTCATTATCAAGCCCCGCATCGTCCGACCCGCCTGACACGCGTGATAGGCTTCGTCGAGATGGGAGTCGAGTCGTCTTCGCGGGCCGCGGCCTCCTCGCCCCGTTCGATCCCGGTCGCGACCGAGCCGGTCCACTGCGCCGTGTGCGGCGCGAACGAGCCGCGAGCCTACCGCGCGGGGATGTACCGCATCGGCGAAGTGCGCTTCGATCTGGCGCGGTGTGCGCGGTGCGGACTCGTCTACGTCAATCCGCGGCCGACCGGCGCGACGCTCGAGGCGCTCTACGACGATCCCGAGTACTACACGCACGGCTACAACCTGGGCGTCGAGACCGAGAACTACTTCACCCGCAAGGACGAGCTGGTCGCGCAATACGAGGCCACGCTCCAGGGCTACGAGCGCGAGGTGGGCACGCGCGGAGGGGACCTGTTCGAACTCGGCAGCGCGGGCGGCTTCTTCCTCGAGGCCGGACGCCGGCGCGGCTGGCGCGTGAAGGGCGTCGAGCTCTCGCCGCCCGCCGCGGAGTACTCGGTGCGCGAGTTCGGGCTCGACATCCATCGCGGACTGCTCGAGACGGCGCCCTACTGCGACGCGAGCTTCGATCTCGCGCTCGCCGACAACGTGCTCGAGCACACGCTGCGCCCCGACGAGGTGCTCGCGCGTCTGCGTTCGATCCTGCGTCCCGGCGGGCACTTGATCGTGATCGTGCCGGCGTACGTGAATTCGCCTTGGTTTCGCACGTTTCAACGCCTGCGTTCGCTCCTGCCGCGGCGCTTCCTCGGGCGGCAGGTGCTCGCGCTCCTGAAATTCGACGGCGAGGACGCCGGGTATCCCTATCACATCCTCGAGTTCGACCGCCGCACGCTCACGCGCCTTCTCGAGGAGGCCGGCTTCGAGATCCAAAAGAGCGAGGGCTCGGTGCCTCTGCCCGCGCATCTGTTCAAGGACCAAACGCCCGGTCTGAGAAAGCGCGTCCTTCGAGCTGCGTTCACGACCCTCGACCGCCTCATGCGCTGGCGCCTCTTGCCCGGCGTCCGACTGCGCATCATCGCTCGCCGTCCTGCGCTGCCTGGCGCGCCGTAGCATCGATACGGCCGTGGGCCTGGCAGCGCACGAGGACGGGCGCGCCGACCGGGCTAGCGCTCGGCTCCGGCCTCGCCGCGCCGCCAGCCCTCCTCGAACTCAGGGCTGTCGAACCGCGCGCGGAACTCCTCGACGAAGCCGACCTCCATGGGGACGCCGCGCGCCTCGAGGCGTCCGCAGTAGAGGCCGTGGCCGCGCGCGAACGCTCCGACGTGAGGCGTGTCCATCGTCAGGAGGCTCAGGTTCTCGGTGAACGTGTCGAAGACTTCGCGGCCGAGCGTGAGATAGACCGTCGTGAACGCCGAACCCGCGACCGCTTCCTCCGCGAGCGGGCCCTCGGCCGGGCGCAGGCGGCGCAGGTCGCGCGGCAACTGGCCCGTGTTGGCTCCCTGGCGCACGCGGAAGCGCAGCGCGGTGCCGGCGCCGTTCGCCATCAGGAGGTGCCACTCCTTTGGAAAGCCGCGCGTGACCTCATCGAGGTCCAGGGTCCAGGCGTCGCCGTCCGCGCGCATCGATTTCGCCAGGTCGAGGAAGCCGAGGTTGAACCCGAGCGCGCGCACGACGGGTTCGCGGACTTCCCGCGGCCACGAATTGACGCGCCACACGATTTCCTCTCGCGGCACCGCGTTGCGGCCGCCGACGAGCCCGCGAGCCATCTGGGCGAAGTTGTAGCCCGGGTAGCGCCAGCCGCTGCCCACGTTGTCGAACGACCAGTCGACGAGGCCGAGGCTGGTCGAGCCGCACAGGAAGGCGCCGCACCCGAGCGCGACGGATCCGATGCGCGCGGCCCCGCGCTTCTCCCACAGTCTGGCCGTCCACACCGCGATCAAGACGAGCGCGAACAGCAGGGTCGGGAGGTAGTAGCGATAGCCGCCGGCTTCCATCGGATGCACGTAGCCGCGCAGGCGGAAGTTCGCGATGCCGTAGGCGAGCGCCGCGAGAGGCACGTACAGCACGAACGGCACGAGCTTCACGCGCTCGAACGCCGCGTCCTCGCCGTCCTTCGTGGTCCCTCCGGCGAACGTCCCGCGCAAGAGGCCGCCGATGCCCGTCAGCGCACCCGGCAGGCTCAGCAGGTAGGCGAGGGCGAACAGCACGACGAACACGACGCCCAACTCGGCCCGCGTGAGACCGAAGCCGGGCTCGAACATGCCCGACTCACACAGCCCGTTGCCGAGGAAGTCCTGCATGCGACTCCACGTCGTCACGCTCGGATTCCTGGCGCCCTCTTCCGCGAACTTCGCCGACAGGAACCCGAGGCCGCGCCCGCTCGTGGCCCAGTTCACGAGGACGAGGGGCGCCACGCCGAGCACGAATCCGAGGAGCGCGACGGGCGCGTCGACGAACGAGCGCTTCAGTCCGCGCAAGCCGAGGTGCACGCCGGCGCAGATGCCGATCGGGATCAAGGCGCCGAGGAACACGAAGAGCGCGAAACCGCCCGACAGTCCGGTCCAAAAGAGGGACCAGCGCGTTCGCAGCATCCCGTGATGGCGGTAGAAGCACCACAGGAACACCGTCGTGAACAGCAGGTTCTCGAAGTGGTTGCCGGAGCAAACGACCGAGTAGCGCACGAGCGTCGAAGGCGCGAGCGCGAAGAAGAGGGCCCCGATGTTCGCGGCGAGGCGCGAGAAGTGCCGGTCGAGGAAGGACCACAACACGACGAGCGTCACGAGGCCGAGCAGCGCCGGCAGGAGCTTCAGGACGAAGTAGGTCGATCCGAAAACGCCGTAGAGGGGGATCGCCGCGTGCCCCATCACGAGCTGCCCGGCCGCGTTGTCGTAGTAGAAGCGCAGCGGGAAGTGCACGCCGCGCAGCTTCAGCTCGGCCATCGTGCCCATCGGGTAGAGCTCGAACATGGCCATCACGACTTCCTCGAAATTCGTCGTGAGGATCAGCGCGCGGAACACGGCGTAGACGAGGATCGCGAACGCCAGCCCGTACGAGAAACGTCGCTTGTTCACAGGCGTCCCGTCCACGCCATCACGCGCAGGCGCAGCACCGCGACGTAACCCTGCAAGAGGAGCCGCAGCGTCAGCGTCGATTCGCCGTGCAGGCGGTTTTGGAATTCGATCGGCACCTCCGCGATGCCGATCTTCGCTCGCGCGGTCTTGAACAGGAGCTCCTGCACGATCGCGGGGCCGGGCGAAAACGTCTCGTGCACGCGGATCGCCTCGAGCGTCGAGCGCTTCCAGGCTCGGAAACCCGAATTGCAGTCGCGGACGCCGACGCCCAGGAACACCCGGATGTACGCGTTGGCGAGCTTCGTGATCCAGCGCCGCGCGAGGCCGCGGTCGGCATCCCTGCCGCCGTCCGCGGCGCGCGAACCGAGCACGAGACCGACAGGCGGATTCGAGCCGTTCAGGACGCGGATCATCTGCGGGATGTAGCGCGGCTGGTGGCTGAAGTCCGCGTCCATCTCGATCACGACCGCTGCTCCCATTTCGAGCGCTCGCACGAATCCGTCGCGTCCCGAGCGTCCCCGTCCACGATCGGACGTCCGGTCGATCAGGTGGAGTCGGGGTTCCGCCCGGGCTCTTTCGCCGACGATCTTCCAGGTCTGGTCGGGCGAGTGATCGTCGATGACCACGACCTCGAACCCCGGACCGAGAGCCAGGATCTCCTCCACGAGAGGCAGAATGTTCTCCGACTCGTTGTAGGTCGGCAACGTGACCACCACGGCGGGCCGCGCGCGTTGGGTCGATTCGGGAGACATGGGGCGCGTGGTGGCGACAGGCTAGGTTCGTCGCGGAAGTTCTTTCCGGACCGGACGACGAACGGAGGATAACGGCGTCCTCCCCGAGCGGCAACGCGTGTCGGACTCAATTGCGCGACGGCAAGCGCCGATAGGAACCACGTTCTGGATTTCCCGCGCGCGACGGCCAGGTGCGTCGTGTCGGAATCGTGCCGAGCGAGTCCCTACTCATGCCCCAAGAGCCCAGTCAAGAAACGACCAAGTTTGCCGGCGCGGCAAGCGCGGGTCGCCGCGTCCCGATCGGCGAGATCCTCATCGCGGAGGGCTTGATCAAGCCGGCTGAACTCGAGGCCGCGCTCGTCTATCGCCAGGAGAAGGGTGTCAAGCTCGGGCAGGCGCTCATCGCCCTGCACCTCGTCAAGCAATCCGACATCGCTCGCGCGCTGCGCAGCCAGGGCAAGGTCCACTGCGTGCACCTCACGCCCGCCATCGTCGACCCGGACATTGCCGCGTTGCTCGGCGAGGAACGCTCGCGCAAGGCGCAGGCGATCGCCATCAACAAGATCGCCGGTGTCATCACCGTCGCGATGGAGGATCCGAGCGAGCTCTACAACGTCGACGCGATCAGCATGCACCTCGGCGCTCCCGTCTTCGCGGTGCACAGCGAGCCGGACCACATCGAGCACTGCCTCAACGTCGTCTTCAAGCGCGTCGAGGAGAACACCGGGCCCAGCGTCGACGACATCCTCCTGCGCGGCGACCTCGCCGGCAGCGCCGTCAATCTCGAGGCCGCGAGCGAGGAAGACGAATCGAGCAACAACCCCGAGCTCGACGGCCCCGTGATCAACATGGTGCGCGCGGTGATCGAGGAGGCGTTCAGCATGGGCGCCTCGGACATCCACCTCGAACCGCGGGCCAACATCTTCTGCGTGCGTTTCCGCGTCGACGGCATGCTGCAGGAGCGCGTCAAGCTCCCCAAGGCCTGGGCGCGCCCCGTGCTGGCGCGCCTGAAGATCCTCGCGAACCTCGACATCGCCGAGCGGCGCTTGCCGCAGGACGGCCGCGCGCAGGCCGAGATCCGCAGCTACCGCGTAGACCTGCGCGTCGCGACGACGCCGACCCTCCACGGCGAAGGCGCGGTCATCCGCATCCTCGACGGCGGTCGCAAGCTGCTCGACCTGAAGAGTCTCGCCCTGGACGACCGCCAGCTCGAGGACTTGACGCGCATGGTCGAGGGCGGCGAAGGCATCGTGCTCGCGACCGGACCGACCGGCTCGGGCAAGACCACGACCCTGTATGCGCTTCTCCAGCACCTGAACGCGCCCGACACGAAGATCATCACCGTCGAGGACCCGGTCGAGAACCAGCTCGAGGGTGCCACGCAGATCAACATGAACACGAAGATCGGCCTGAACTTCGCACGCGGTTTGCGCTCGATCCTGCGCCAGGACCCCGACGTCGTCCTCGTCGGCGAAATCCGCGACGAGGAGACGGCCCAGATCGCCGTCCAGGCGGCCATGACGGGTCACATCGTGCTCTCGACCCTCCACACGAACGGCGCGGCCGAGTCCATCACGCGTCTGCGCGACATGAAGATCGAGCCGTACCTCCTGGCCGACACGCTGCGCGGTCTCTGCGCTCAGCGTCTCGTGCGCAAGATCTGCCCGAACTGCAAGCACGCGATCGATCCGAAGCAGGGCATGCTCGAACGCCTCGGATTGAAGCGCGGCGACGGCCAGTTCTACGCGGGCAAGGGTTGCGACAACTGCAACGGGCAAGGCTACAAGGGTCGTCTCGCCATCTACGAGGTCATGCGCATCGATCCGTCGCTCGCTTCGCTGGTCCGTCGTGACGCGGGCGTCGAGGCGCTGCGCAACGGGGCCATCGAGGGCGGCATGGCCACGATTCGCGCGGACGGCCTGCGCAAGGCGCTCGCCGGCCAGACCACGCTCGACGAAGTCTACGCCGCTACCGTGCGCGACTCCTGAGGCTCCCACCATGCAACACATCTTCCTGGTCCACGATCACCAAGAGTCGCCGGCGACGCGCAAGACCAATCTGGAACTCGCCGGCTTCGAGGTGAGCCTCATGAAGAGCGGCGAGGAGGTCATGAAGGCCCTCGGCGCGAAGAAGCCCGCGCTGGTCCTCATGGACATCCTGCTCGACGGCAAGAACGGCTTCGACGTGTGTCGGGCGATCCGCGAGCGGGCCGGGCCGGCCGAGGTGCCCGTGATCCTGTGCTCGCACATCTACCGCTCGCGCATCTACCGCGACGAAGCGGCCGCGGCGGGCGCGCAGCGCTACCTGCTCTTGCCCATGAAGATCGAGGACCTGGTCGCGAACGTGGCCGACCTGGCGGTCGGCGGCGCGAAAGCTCGGTAATACGTCCCGGTGTCGATTGACACCGCCCCGGGCATGGTCGACCCTGCGTGCACTCTTTCGAGGAGTGCACATGACCGAATTCCCGTCTCGTCGATCGATCGTCGCCTGCGCCGCGCTGGCCGCGCTGTGCGTTTCCCTGTCGATCTCCTCTGCCGAAGCGCGGCCCGAGGACAAACCCGCCGCGCCCGCGCCGAGGGTGGCGCGCCTGCGGCCGGCCTTGAAGTACTCGATGATCGCGGAGGGCGAGACCGTCGAGCAGAAATTCGCGTTGGCGAAGTCGCTGGGCTTCGAGGGCGTCGAGGTGGACAGTCCGAGCAACCTGGACAAGGCGGCGGTCGTCGCGGCGGCGCGGAAGACCGGCCTCGTGGTCCACGGCGTGATCGACTCGGTCCATTGGGCCAAGCGGTTCTCCGATCCGAATCCCGCGGTCCGCGAGGAAGCCGGGCGTTGCCTCCGCGTGGCGATCGACGATGCCAAGCTCTTCGGCGCCACCACGGTGCTCGTCGTGCCGGGCGCCGTGCGCGACGAGAAGAACGAGAACTTCGATCAGGCCTGGGCCCGCAGCCACGAGGAGATCGCTCGCGCGGTTCCCTACGCGAAGGAGAAGGGCGTGAAGATCGCGATCGAAGTCGTGTGGAACGAGTTCCTCACGACTCCCGAGCAACTCGTCAAGTACGTCGACGAGTTCAAGGATCCCACCGTCGGCGCCTACTTCGACTGCAGCAACATGATCAAGTACGGCCGCTCGAGCGCGGATTGGATTCGCGCGCTCGGGCCACGGCTGTTGAAGTTCGATTTCAAGGGGTACAGCAAGGAGAAGCAGTGGGTCGCGATCGGCGACGGCGACGAGGACTGGCCCGCCGTGCGCGCCGCCCTCGGCGAGATCGGATACGACGGCTGGGCGACGGCCGAGGTCGACGCCGGTGACAAGGCGCACCTCGCCGACGTGAAGAAGCGCATGGATCGCGTCCTTTCCCTCTGACGGTCGATGAGCCTCGAACTCGTCGGAATCACGAAGCGATTCGGTGCGCAGGTCGCGCTCGACGACGTGTCGCTCTCCGTGGCGGACGGCGATTGCTACGGGTTCATCGGCCACAACGGCGCCGGCAAGACGACGACGATGCGCATCGCGCTCGGACTGCAGCGAGCGGATCAGGGCGTGGTCCTCGTCGACGGATTCGACGCGACGCGTCATCCCCGCGAGGCGCGCTCGAGAATGGGGGCGCTGATCGAGACCCCTGGTTTCCAGGGCGGCTGGACCGGGGCGCGAAACCTCTCCGAACTGGCGCGACTGCAGGGATTGCCGCGTCAGGACGCCGAGCGCGAAGCAGCCCGCTGGCTCGAGCGCGTCGGTCTCGGCCACGCCGGGCCGAAGAAGGTCCAGAACTACAGCCACGGCATGCGCCAGCGGCTCGGCATCGCGTGCGCGCTGCTGCGATCGCCGCGCTACGTGCTCCTCGACGAGCCGACGAACGGCCTCGATCCCGAGGGCATCGCCGAGATGCGCGATCTCGTGCAGCGTCTGCGTCGCGAGGAGGGACTGACGTTCCTCATCTCGAGCCACCAGTTGCACGAACTCGGCGCGATCTGCAATCGGATCGGGATCCTGCGCGGCGGTCGCCTGCTCGTGCAGGAGGAACAGGCGCGGCTCCTGAATGCGGACGGTTCGCGCTGGAAGCTCGTGACCGGCGATCCCGAGCGCGCGCGTTCCGTCGGACGGGAACTCGGGCTCGTCGAACTCGAGAACGGCGGCGGCGGGTCCGTGTCCTTCGATCTCGGCAGCCAGCGGAGCGCCGACGTCACGCGCGCGCTCGTCGAGCGCGGAGTCGAAGTCTCCTCGTTCGCGCCGAGTCCGGTGAGCCTCGAGGAGATCTACCTGCGCTACACGCACGCCGGCTCGGACGCGAAGAGCGTGCGCGCCACAGAGATTCCACAGGTCGATTCCGTCCCGAAAGCGCGCCTCGCGCCCTCGTCGCCGGTCGCGCGCATGACCGCGTTCGATCTGCGGCGCTTCGGACGATCGGCCGGGCTCGTGGCGCTGCTCGCCTCGCCCGTGCTCCTCGCCGCCATCGCGATCGCGAGGCGCGGCATGCAGAGCCAGGCGGAGCAAGGCGAGATCACCGGCGCGCAACTGTTCAGCGCCACGGACGCCAACGCGTTCGAAGCGCTCGGCCTCGCGCTCCAGGCCGGGCTGCCCGCGTTGGTGTACATCGTGCTCGGCCTCTCCAGCCAGAGCCTCGCGGCCGAGTACGCCCGCGGCACGCTGCGCAACGTGCTCCTGCGGCCGCTGCGGCGCCTGGAGTGCTCCGTCGGCAAGTTCCTCGCCCTCGTGCTCCTGACGTTGACCGCGTACATCGTGCTCGCCGGCGCGTCGGTCGCGATCGCGGGTGCGCGCTTCGACTTCGGCGACGTCGCCGAGGTGCTGCCCAACGGCCAGCGGTTCACGCTCACGCCGGCCTCCGAATTGTGGCCCGTGATGTGGTCCGCCCTGCTGTCTCCGCTCGCCCCGCTCCTCGCGTACGCGTCGATCGGCTTCCTGGCCGGAGCGATCGCGCGCACGGGCGCGGGAGCCCTGGGCCTGGCGCTCGGACTCGGGGTCGCTCTCGACCTGGCCCGTGCCTTGATGCGAGAATTCGCGCACGGCGGCTACCTGCCGTCGGACCACGTGTCGTCGCCGTTGTCGGACACCTCGTTCCTGAGGTTCTTCGTCGATTCGGCCCAGGGTGTCAGCAATGCGAGCGGTTCGGAGTTCGCGAACCTGTCGATCGCGGTGCCGCTGGCGTGGGCCGTGGTGTGTTTCTTACTTGCCGCGCGCATCCTGAGTCGGAGGGCCATCCCGTGAGACTCTGCATTGGAATCCTGACCGCTTTCCTGGCGAGCGGCTGCTCACTCGTGCGGCTGCACTCGCTGCCCGCGTCGCCACCCCCGCTCCTCGACATGGAGGAACCCCTCGAGCTGCGCGGCGAGCCACAGGACGAGGGTGCGCGCCTCACGCTGCCTCCCGGATCGTTCACGGGCATCTACGTCGAGAGCGGCGCGGGCACTCTCGACGCGCTCGCGGAAGGGAGCACGGGCGTCCTGGTCAGCCGCGTCATCGAGAATTCGCCGGCTGATCTCGCGGGCGTCCTCGAAGGGGACGTCATCGTCGAGGTGCGCGCCGGTCCGGATACCCTGGTGCCGAAGTGGCCCAGCGAGTGGCGCGCGCTGGAACTCCGGTCCGTGCCCGGGTCGAAGCTCGACCTCGTGCTCGACCGCGCGTCGGTCGAGCGCACGTTCTCCCTCACGACCGTGGTCCGCGCGCACCCGCCCGGCCGCCTTGTCGCGGAACGTTTTCGCGAGGAAGCCAAGGTCGGACTCGTCGTGCGCTCGGCGACCGAAGTCGAAGCGCGTTCCGCCAACCTGGGCCCGGGAGGCGGCGCCGTGATCGTGGGGCTCTCGCGCGCGAGCCCCTGGCGCAAGGCCGGCCTGCGTTTCGAGGACCTGATCACCCGCGTGGACGGCGTCGATGTCGCGCACCCGCAGGTCCTCATCGACGCCATTCGCGCGCGGAAGGACGGCGAGGCGCTCGTGCTGGACGTCGTGCAGGCGGGGGCGACGCGAGCGGTCACGGCTGTGGTCGGTCGGCGCGCCAAGGAGGTCCGTGAGATCTCCATTCCCCTGATCTACGACTACACCTTCGATCGCGGACGGTCGGAGACTTCGATCCTGTTCGGCCTCTTCAAACACGAGAGCACGTCGGCGGCCTGGCACACGCGCCTCTTTTGGATACTCAACTTCTCGGGCGGCGAGGCCGATCGCCTGGCGGAGGAGAAGCCTTGATCGCAGCGCTGCTCCTCGCCGCCCAGGCACCGGCCCTGGCCAACGTCTCGTCGATCGCGATGCCCACGGGGGCGCGCGTGCAGGAAGCCATGGCGATCGACCTCGACGGCGACGGGAACTCGGACCTCGTCGTGGCCACGGTGAACGGCGACGCTCGAAGTCTCTCGATCCACCTGCGCCGCTCGAGCGGGCCGGCCTTCACTTCTTCCCCGGACGCCACGCTCGCTCTCAAGCCCGACGTGGTCTGCTTCGCGGCCGCGGACGTGCACGGCGATCCCGGACGCGAGATCCTCCTCTTCAACGCCGGCGGCGCGTTCGCCTGGCGTTGGCGAGCCGTCCAGGAATCGGAGCGCATCCAGAAGCTCTGCGCGTGCGATCTCCTGTGGCAGTGGCCCGACTCGCGCAAGGCCTTCGCCTGGCAAGCCGCCGTGATCGACGTCGACGGAGACGGCCTCGAGGACCTCGCCCTGCCCGAACCCAATCGCTTCCGCGTGGCCTTCCAGCGCAAGTCCGCGGATGGGACGCGCTCGTTCGACAAGGTGCAACTGCTGTCACCCGGAGAAGCGCGCACCGGCGCGCGCGCGCTCGATTTCGAGCGGGCCGCGGACGTGCGACAAACAGGCGCCTCGCGCCGCACGAGCGTCTCGGTGACCGGCGGCGGCATCCAAGTCGATGCCGGCACCGAGGGCATGGGCCCGTACCTGTGGATCCAGGAGAGCGTGCCGGCCGCCCAGTTCGTCGACTTCGACGGCGACTCCGACCTCGACGCGCTGTTCCTCGAGAACCAGGCCCTCGTCGTCTTCCCGCAGACCGCGCCCGGCGTGTTCGCGAGCGAGCCGCTGCGCTTGAAGAACCCCGTCCCTGTCGACCGCGCGCGCGAACTCGACGTCAGCTACCTCGCGCGCAGTCTCGATCTCGACGGCGATCACAGGGTGGACTGCGTGTTCTCGGCCGGTGACAAGCGCTCGAAGGACGTGCGCACGCAGGTCCTCGTGTTCCTCTCGAGGCTCGCCAAACCCGGGGAGGCGCCGCTGTTCGGAGCGCACGGCGTGCCGAGTCAAGTGCTCGTGCTCGACGGATTCGCGCGTCCGGTCGGATTCGAGGACGTCGACGGCGACGGCCGCCCGGATTTCGTCGCGGGAGCGGTGCGACCGGATCTGATCGACGGCCTGCGCGCGGCCGCATCCGAGCGCATCGACGCGGAACTGTACGTCTACAAGAACACCGGAACCGGCTTCTCGAAGCGTCCGGACCTCGTGCACAATGTGTCCATCCAGGCCGGCGGCCTCGACCTCGTCGCGCGTTTCCTCGGGGACGTCACGGGCGACGGCGTCGCGGAGTTCTTCGAACGCGCGGAGAAGTCGGCGTTGCGCGTGCACCTCGTGCGGCGCACGAAGGAAGGGCTGACGGTCGTCGACAAGCCGATCTTCGAATGGCCGCTCGATGCGGACGCGCGCCTCGTCCTGCCGAACCGCTTGCAGGCGGGGTCGTGGGACGTGTTCGCGCTGGAGAAGGAGGCCGTGCGATGCGCCAGCTTTCGCTGATGCTCCTGAGCCTGCTTCCCGTCGGGGGAGAGCAGAACCCGCTGTCCGTGCGGGCCTCGACTCCCGAACTGCTCGAGTCGGTGGACTGGAAGCTGGCTCTGCTCGACGAGCGCCCCGGACTCGACTTGTTCGTCGTGACGCGGGCCGGCGAACTCGAGACGTTTTCACTGGGTGCGCGCGGCGAGCCCCTCAAGCGCGCGAAACCGGGCCGGCTCGCGGATCCCGGCCACAGCGCGCTCGCGCTCGACGTGCTCGAACAGGGCACGAGGACGGGCCTGTTCATCGCCACGCCGAAGGGCGTCGAGCGCGTGGAGCCCGGCGCTGACGGGTCTCTCGAAGCCGCGCCGGCGATGCTCGCCGCCCGCGCCCGGATGCGCGTGCGCACCGGCCAACCGACCTTCGCTCCTCTGGCGGTCGACGTGAACGGCGACGGGCGCACCGACCTGGTCGTGCCCAACGGGAACGCCCTCGAGGTGTGGATTCAGAACGTGGCGACGGGTGGTGAGACCGGGCGCGCCTTCGCGAAGGTGGCGACCGTGCAGGTGCGCGTGTCGTCGAGCGAATCGACGGACGCCGAGGACCTGTCGGACGATCTCGAGAGCTCGCTCCAGATCCCGAGCCTGCGTCTCGCCGACGTGAACGGCGACGGACGCGCGGACCTCCTCGTGGAGGACGGCGAGAAGCGCGCGTTCCACCTCGTCCGCGCCGACGGTTCGATTCCCGCCGTGCCCGACGTTTCCGTCGATCTGTCGATCTTCAAGGACACGACCGCGCGCGGGGAGCTCACGCTCGGTCGCACGCTGGCCGGATCCGACAAGGCCGTGTACGAGAGCCGCGATCTCGACGGCGACTCGATTCCCGACGCGGTGATCGCGCAGGGCCGCAAGGTCTGGGTGTTCCACGGGACGAAGAACGGCCCGCAGTTCACGGAGCCTTCGAACGTGCTCAAGGCGGCCGACGACGTCACCGCGGTCATGGTCCTTAAGCTCGACTCCGACGCGCGACCCGACCTGTTGCTGGTCAAGGTGCAGGTGCCGACCCTGGGCACGATCCTGCGCGGACTCGTCTCCTCTTGGGAGGTCGAGATGAACGCGGTCGGCTACCAGAACACGGGCGCGGGCAAGTTCGACACGACGCCGAAGTGGAAGAGCACCATCACGTTCACGGTTCCTTCGATCCTCTCCATCGCGAAGGACCCGGAGAAGCTGCTCACGCGATTCGAGGACGTCGGCCGCAAGTTCCGCTCGCCGGCCGAGGGCGATTTCGACGGCGATGGCGCGGGGGACGTGGCGCTGATCGCGGAGGATGCGACCACGCTCGACGTCTGGCGCGGCAGCGGCAGCACCACGCGTTCCAGCGACGATTCCGACGACGAGACGCTGAGGCGCGTCCTGTTCGAGGACGAGAATCGCTCGTGGGACATCGACCGCGTGGTGGCGTGGTTGTCCTCGTTCGGCGAGCAGCGCGTGGCGATGATCACCGGTGGCCGCGCGCCGGACGCGCGCATCGCCCTGCGGGACAAGTCGAAGTGGCGACTCGCCAGCCTGTCCGCGGGGGACCTGGACGCGGACGGACGGTCCGAGATCGTGCTCGCCTACGAGGCCGCCGACGGCCTCGGCGGGGCGGTGTTCGACGTCGTCGAGTGGAAGTGATTTCAGCCGTCACGGACCACCGGGACTGGCGTAGGCTCGCCGACCCTGGAGGTCGAAAGGTCAACGCATGATTCCGCACACGCTCGTCGCCCTCGTTCTCGTCCCGCTGCTCGGAGGGATCCTCTCCACGGACCAGCCGCCCGAACTCGGGCGAGTGCGCTTCGGACGCGACGTCGATCGAGCCCTGGCGCGGGCACGCACCGAGAAGAAGCCCGTGTTCCTGCTGTTCCAGGAGATCCCCGGCTGCGCCACGTGCAAGAGCTTCGGTGAAGGGCCCCTGACCGATCCGTTGCTCGTCGAGGCCATCGAGACCCTCTTCGTGCCGGTCGTCGTGCACAACAACGCGGGCGGCGACGACGCGAGGGCGCTCGAGCGGTTCGGCGAGAGCGCCTGGAACAACCCGGTCGTGCGCTGGCTCGGCGCGGACGGTCGCGACCTGATTCCGCGCGAGGAGGGTGTGTGGAGCACCGCGGCGATCGCGACGCGCATGACGCAGGCGCTGGAGAAGAGCGGCACGAGCGCGCCGGAG
>JBGATY010000073.1:0-16495 GCA_044228955.1 Planctomycetota bacterium
CGCGTCGCGACGGCGGCGGCCGCGGCGCGGCGCAGGAGGTCGATCGGCACCGCGTTCCAGTTCGTGCGCTTCTCCCCCGACAGGATGCCCGCGCCATCGGCGCGTTCGATGCCGAGCTCGGCGAAGACGCGCGGATCGAGCGGCACGGCGGCCTGGATCTCAGCGCGCAGCGCGAGACGCCCATCCAGGAAACGCGTACGCGCGACCACCGCGTCACGCTCCGCACCCGGGGGAAGGGCGGCGGCCAACGCAATCCAGGCCGACCGCGCCGCCGGGAGATCACCTCTGCCTTCCCTGGCCTCCGCGTCGGCCCTATCCGCGGTCGCGTCGCGCCCGACGACGGCCGCGCAAGAGACAGCCGTCGCCGCCGTCATGCTGTGGATGGGCGCGAGGACGAGGATCAGGTGCGTGAGCATGGGGCGCGATCGAGCGGAACACTCTACACGCGGTCCCGACGCGAGTGACGCGGCGATCTCAGCGGCCGTGCGGTTTCTCCTCGAGGTCCCCCGCCTCGATGGCCAGGGAACGCCCGCCCGTGCGCTCGGCAAGGTCGGCCCAGGCGCGGCGGTGGCTCTTCGGCGCCTCGACGAGGAGCGAGTCGAACGCGACCTGTCGGAACCGGTTGCGCTCGACGAGGAGCTCGACCATCAGGTCCATGTTCCAGCGCCTGCCGCCCGTGGGCACGCCGTCGGTCAGGACCACGAGCGTGTCCACGTCGGGGTCTTCGAGCGCGAGCAGCGCCGCATCGAAGACGTTGCCGGGACCGCGTTCGTTGCGCTTCTCGAACCAGGCCGCCGCTCGCGCCACGTTCTCCCTCGTCGCGCGCACGAGCCGCTTCTCGAACGGATTCGCCGTGCGCGTGTACGGGATCACGTTGAACAGAGCCTCCCCGGGCAGCGACTCGAGGCAGGTGCGCAGCTGTGCGTCGACGAGCTCCTTGCGCGTGCGGCCGCCCGCGTCCGTGTCCCACATCGAGCCCGAGAGGTCGATCAGGAACGTGACGCGATCCGACACGAGTTCGAATCCGGCGAGCTTCACGTGCGTGTCGCCGCGGGTGGGAGCGCTCGCGCTCGCGCCACCGGTCGACCAGGGGCCCTGCAGCGTGTCGGCCCAGGCACGCCACGCAGCCAGATCCGAACCGTGATCCAGACCCGAGCTCTCGCGCAGGAAGCACAGGAGTGCGCACTTCAGTCGTGAGCGCGGCTCGCGCCCCAGTTGATCGATGAGGGCCGTCACCGAGGCACGACTCCGTATCCGCTCGAGGTTCTGGATCGCCACGGTCCGCACGCGGTCGCTCGAGTCGAGGAGCGCGCGGGTCGAGAGCGTGAGCGCCTCCTGCTCGGTGAACGTGCCCACCACGAGCAACGCGGCGCAACGCACTCCCTCCGCCGGGTCACCGATGGCTTCGATCGCCCGGTCGTGCGCGGCGAAGGCGTCGACGTGTCGCAACGCGGTCAAGGCCGCGCCGCGCACCTCGGGCGGCAGGGATCCGCGCACGAATCCGTCGAGCCGGTTCGAAAGCTCGTGTGCGTCGGTCGCAAGGCGTTTCGCGCACGCCTGGCGCTCGATCGACCACAGCCCGGTCCGGGCCAGTTCCGGATCGCGCGACAGGATCCCTCCGAAGAGCCGCCTCTCGTCGAAGCCCGTCTCGATGCGCCCAAAGGCTTCGAACGCGCGCAGTTTCACCCATTCGTCCCGCGATCCAAGACCCATCGGGCCCGCCACCAGGGAGAGCAGGCGCGGTTCGCGCACTCGGCCGATCGCGAGCTGCGCCTCGTCCGCGACCTGACCGTCCAGATCGGCGAGCGCCCGCAGCACGCATTCGAACGCCTCGTTCGTTCCCAGCGCGGCGAGTTTCTTGACCGCCGAACGCCGCGCCTCCGGTCGCCCGACCTTCAGCGCGGATCGCGCTTCGTCCAGTACGTCCTTCGGCGTAGCACCTGCGTCGGTCGCCCTCGCGAGCGACGCCAGCGCGGCGCAGCAGCCGAATAGCGCCAGCCCACGCCCCGCTCGTCGACAACGAAGTCCCATCGCTCCATCGACGAACGGCCCCGCGAGCGGTTGCGGCTCTCGTACCTAATTTCGGCTACGGACATTCCCTACCCTTTCCCTTGGTGCAGCCGAAGAATTCGCTCAAAATAGGGCGGAGGCACCCATGAAGATCATCGCTCTCGCTCTCGCAAGCTTGCTGTTCGCCGACGCCGTCCAGGACAAGAAGGCCACTCCCGAGGTTCCCGTCTTCGATCGCGCGAAGCTCGCGGAGCGCATCGACGAGTTGGCGCAGCACGCGGTCCTGAAGGAAGGCGTGCCGGGGCTCACGATCGCCGTCGCGGAAGGCGACGACGTCTTCTTCGCCAAGGGCTACGGCTACGCCGACGCCGAGCACGGCCGCCCGTCGAAGGACACGATGCGCTATCCCATCGGCACGCTGACGCGACAGTTCACCGCTGTCGCGATCCTGCAGCTCGTCGACGCCGAGAAGATCGACCTCGAGAAGGGGCTCGAGACGTACCTGCCCGAATTCCCGCTGGGCGGTCACAAGGTCACCCTTCACCAGATGCTCTCGAACACGTCGGGGATCCCGGGCTTCGAGAAGGTCTCGCAGAAGAGGCCGATGGAGGCCTCGGCGCAGGACAAGGGTCGAGCCGAGAAGGAGAAGTCCGAGGCGAAGGGCGGCGACGGCGACGCGGAGGCGGCCTTCTTCGCCCAATTCAAGGGCGTGCCGTTCGACTTCGAACCGGGCACGGACTTCTCGCTCGAGAGCGCGAACTACGCGCTCTTGTCCATGATCGTGGCGCGCGTTTCGAAGCTGCCCTACACGCAGTACGTGCAGGAGAAGATCCTCGAGCCGGTCGGCATGAACGACACGCAATTCTGTCCGATCGCGGATTTCGTCGTCGGTCTGGCGCGCGACTGCAAGAGCGAATGGACGGCCACCGATTTCGAGCTCCCGACGGCCGAGGCGGGCAAGGTGCGCACGCAGTCCCTGTGCACGACCGCGAGCGATCTCGTGAAGTGGCAACAGGCGCTGCTCGCGCGCGCCGTGTTCAGCGAGAAGGGCTCGCGCCGCTTCATGGCACCGACGATGCTCGCGGACGGCAACTCGACGAATTTCGGCTACGCGATCCAGATGTCGAAGTTCCACGACTTCAAGAACTACGCGTACACGGGGCAGGGCGGCGGCTTCCGCGCACGGCTGTCGTACTGGTCGCTGCCACGGATCACGATCGTCGTGCTCTCCAATTGCGATTCCGCGCCCGTCGAACGCATCGAGAAGGACATCGCGCGCTTCGTGCTGTCTGTACCCCTGCCCCCGGCCGAGGAGATGAGCCTGTCCTCGGAGGACGCCGCGCGCTGCGCGGGCCTCTACCAGATCGCCACGACGCAGTACCGCATCGAGAAGCGCGACGGCCAGTTGTGGTTCGTGCCGCCGGTCGATGCGCCGACGCGGCTCTGCCACCGTGGACAACTCGTGTTCGCCCTCGAATCCAACCGCGACGTGACGCTCGCATTCCACGTGGTCGACGGCCGGGCCGATGGCTTCACGCTGTACCGCGGCGGCTTCGAGAACAAAGCACGCAGGATGGATTGATCAGCGCGCCCGGCGCAGAGCGCTGAGCGGCCAGCGGGTGGCCTGGCCGGCGCGCTGGACGTACCGATTGCACCTGAATTCGTCCTCGTACGCGCCGCTCGCCGTGCTCCGCCCGGGTTCACGGAGTTGGAGTCGATCCCGGGCATCCTCTCGGATCGAACCTGACCGTGCGGTGAATGCGGCCGGACGCGGCGATCGAGCCGGTTGGCGTATGCGCGCCAAAGGGTCGTGGCGCTGCACGAGGCCGGGACCTGTCCTCGGACGGTCGAGTGCACTGGCGCGACGCGTGAGCTGAGTTCGAACACAGGCAGGAGTGCGGTCTCGGATCTTCCACGAGCCCGCGTCCACCTGCGGCTCGATCCCTCCTCGACCGTGGTTGCTAGACTCGCCCCGCTGTCGACCGGTCCATCTCGTGTTCGCAAGCCCCCTCGGACTCCTCGCGCTTCTCTCCGTCCCGGCGATCCTGGCGTTGCACCTGTACCGCCGCAAGTTCCAGCCGCGGGTCGTCAGCGCGCTGTTCCTGTGGAGCGACGAGAGCTCGACCCCGGTCTCGGGACGCAAGCGCGAGCGCTTGCCGTCCTCGACGTCGCTCGTGTGCGAACTGCTCGCGGCGATCTGCATGTCCTTGTGCCTCGCGGGTCCGCGCGGCTGCTCGGGTGACGGCGGCGAACACCTGGTCGTGGTTCTCGACGGTTCGGCCTCGATGGGCGCGCGACTGCCGGACGGCACGCGGTTGTCCGATCGAGTGCAGGAGCGGGTCGCCGAGCGGATCGACGGCCTCTCGAGCGGTTCGAGCGTGACTCTGATCCAGAGCGCCGTGCGACCGAACGTCCTCGCCGGCCCAGGGGCGTTCCCCGCCGAGGCGAAGGCGCGCCTCGCGCGCTACGAGCCGGCAGCGCTGCACCACGACATCTCCGCCGCGATCGAACTCGCGCGTCAGGTTGCCGGAGGCTCCCGCGTCGTGTGCTACACCGACCGTATCGCGGGACTCGAGTTCGCGTCCGACGTCGAGGTGTTCGCGCTGGGCAGCGCCGCGGACAACGTCGCCATCGTGCACGCCGCGCGTTCGAGCGGCTTTGGGACCGAGGCCGGCGAGGACACGCTCGAGATCGGGCTCGCGAGCTTCGCGAGGGTGGATCGTGACGTGCACATCACCGCGGTCCTGCCGCTCGAGAGCGAGCGGGCGGTGATCGCGCCCGTATCCCTGCGGCTGGCCTCGCGGGAACGCAAGACGACGCGCTTCAGGGTCCCGCGCGGAACGGGCCCGATCGAGGTACGGCTCGAGGCCGACGCACTCGCGATCGACGACCGCGCCTGGCTCGCGCCTCCACCGCGACGCACGGTGACGTTGAAGGCCGCGCTCGGCGAGGAGAACGCGCGCTTCCTCGGACTTGCGTCGAGGACAGGCGGCCCGATCGGACGCTGGCTCGAGCTCGTCGAGGACGCGGAGGAGGCACTGACCGAGGAATCGGCGCACGTGCTGATCACGGATCGCACGGGCGGCGGCGCGGCGACATGGACCCTCGCCTTGGCCACGCTCGGAACGGAGCGCAAGGATTTCATCGGGCCCTTCCTGAGCGACAAGCGCCACGCGCTGCTCGAGGGCGTGACGCTGGAAGGACTCGTGTGGAGCACTGACCCGCGGCTCGAGCTCACGGGAGCGCCGCTGGTCTCGGCCGGCAATCAGCCGCTCCTGACCGAGGAGAAATTCGGCGCTCGACGCGCCTACACGCTCGCGCTCGATCCGGCGCGTTCGTCCTTCCAGCGTTCGCTCGACTGGCCGATCGTGCTCGCGAACCTGGTCGAGATGCGGCGCGCGGAACTGCCGGGTGCCTCGGCCTCGAACATCCAGGTCGGCGACGAGATCACGTGGCGCGCGAGCCAGGTCGGCGAAGTGCCGTTGAAACTCGCCGGGCCGCGCGCCGAGCGCGAGATCGCCGAACGGACGACTCTCGCGCTCGACGAGTTCGCTGCTCCCGGGCTGTACACCTTGTCGCGTTCCGGGACGACGCTGGCGCACTTCGGCGTGAACTTCGCGGACGCGGCCGAATCGGATCTCTCCGAGCGTGGATCCGGCGAGCGCGCCTCGACTGTGAGCGCCGCGAACGCTCGACCGGTGACTTCCGGACTCGAGATCGCGCTGCTCGCGATCGCGGCGGCGGCACTGCTGCTCGACTGGTGGGTGCTTTCCAGGAGCACGGTCCGATTCGCGTCCACGCCGGCGGGAGGGATCTGACGTGGGCTTCCTGCACCCCGAACTCCTGCTCACGCTCGTGCCCGCGGCGATCGCGTGGTGGTTCGTGCGTGGGACCTCGACTCCCGCGGCCGTCGTGCGCGCGATCGTGCTGGCACTCCTGGCCGTCGCCCTGGCTGGTCCCTACCTCGACACGGCCAGGTCGGGCCGGGACGTCGTGATCGTCGCCGACCGCTCGCGGTCCATGCCTGCGAACACGAACGACACGGCGCTCGAAATCGCGCGCCTTGCCGAGGACATGCGCCGCGACGGAGACCGCGTCGCCGTGGTTTCCTTCGGAGCCCGGCCCGTGGTCGAGAGCCTGCCGAGCGAATCGGCCCGCTTCGCGCGCTTCGAGCGCGTGCTCGATGCCGATGGTTCAGACATCGCGGCCGCGCTCGAGACCGCCCTCGAACTCGTGCCGGCGGACCGGCCGGGATCGATCCTCGTCGTCTCGGACGGCGAATCGAACGGCCGCGATCCGATCCCGCTCGCGCGGCGTGCCGCGGCGCGCGGAATCCACGTCGACGTGCGCGTCTGTCCGCGGCCGCCGACGAGCGATCTGTCGATCGAACGCGTGGATCTGCCCGAATCCGTGAACGTGCTCGAGCCCTTCCAGTTCGGAGTCTGGGTGCGCGCCGACGAGCGCATCACGAGTTCGTTCGAGCTGCAGCGCGACGGTCGGGTGCTCTCCTCGGGAACGCGCGTGTTCGAACCCGGTTTGAATCGCGTGGTTCTGCGCGACGTCGTCGACGTGTCGGGTGTCGCCGCGTACCGCGTGAGCGTCGGCAGCGGCAGCGATAGGGTCCCGGAGAACGACGCCGCGATCGGCGCGGTCCGCGTCGAAGGACCGCGTTCGATCCTCGTCCTGAACGACGATGGCGCCGAGGACACGCTCGTGCGCGTGCTGCGCGCCGCGCGGATCCCGGTGAAGGTCGCGCGGCCCGAGAGCGCCCGCCTCGATCGTATCGCGCTGACCGCGCACCGCGGCATCGTGCTCGAGAACGTCGCCGCGAGCCGGCTCGGCACGGGGATGCGCGAGATCGCTCGTTTCGTGTCCGACGGTGGCGGCGGCCTCCTCGTGACGGGCGGCAAGAGTTCGTTCGGCACGGGCGGCTACTTCAAGTCGCCGCTGGACATCGTGCTGCCCGTGTCGATGGAGATGCGCAAGGAGCAGCGCAAGCAGGCGATCGCGCTCTCGATCACGCTCGACCGCTCGGGCTCGATGATGGCTCCCGTCGAAGGCGGCCTGGTGAAGATGGACCTGGCCAACCTCGGCACCGTCGCCGCGCTCGAGCTGCTCTCGCCCTTCGATTCGGTCAGCGTGATCGCCGTCGATTCGTCGGCGCACGTGATCCAGCCGCAAGCCGAGATCGCCGCGGCTCCCGATCTCATCTCGAGCGTGCGGTCGATCCGGTCGGAGGGCGGCGGCATTTTCACCTACACGGCGCTGGTCGCGGCCGCGAAGGAGCTCGAGAAGGCGGAGCAGGCGACGCGTCACATCATCCTGTTCGCCGACGCGGCCGACGCCGAGGAGCCGGGATCTTACGAGAAGTTGCTCGCCGACCTGGAGAAGGCCGGCGTCACGACGTCCGTCATCGCCCTCGGCACGGAGGCTGATTCCGACGCGGAGTTCCTGAAGGACGTCGCCCGGCGCGGGAAGGGCACGATCTACTTCACGACGGACGCATCCGAGCTGCCGCGCCTGTTCGCCCAGGACACCTTGACCGTCGCCCGGGCGACCTTCATCGAGGAACCCACGTCCTGCGCCGCCACGCCGAACCTGTTCGGGCTCGCCGAACTCGTCGAGCGCGATTTCTCCGACGTCGACGGCTACAACCTGACCTGGCTGCGCGCCGGGGCCGTCGCGGGCGTGGTCACGAAGGACGACTACAAGGCGCCGATCTTCGCCTTCCAGCAGTACGGCCTCGGACGCAGCGCCGCCTTCGCGTCGCAGATCGGCGGCACGTTCGGCGGCCGAGTGGTCGCGTGGAAGGGCTTCGCGCCGTTCTTCGTCTCGGTCGCCCGGTGGCTCGTGGGACTCGAGGAGCCCAGCGAAGTGTTCGCCTCGGTGAGGCGCGAGGGCTCGTCGGCGCTCGTCACGGTCGAGATCGATCCGGATCAGGCCTCGAAGGTCGATCCGGGACTGATGTCGGTGCGGGTGCGGGAACCCGACGGATCGACGCGCGATCTCGCGCTCGAGCGCGTCGGCGAGAACAGGCTCGTCGCGCGGACGCCGCTCGCCAAGGAGGGCATCCAGCTCGGCACGTTGTCCCTGGGAGACGGACGCACGCTCGAACTGCCGCCGATCGCGCTCCCCTACAGCCCCGAGTTCGAGCGCAGCCAGGATCCGCGCCGCGGCGAGCGTCTCCTGCGCGAGATCGCCGCTGAATCGGGCGGCGTCGTCGATCCGAGCGTCACGGACCTGTTTCGCGGCGAGCGCCGCGCGCGGGGCTGGAAGCGGATCGGCGCCGAGGTTGTCTGGATCGCGCTGCTGCTCGCGTTGGTGGAGATCGCCGCGCGGAGGCTCGACCTGTGGAGCCTGGTGCGCCTGCCCGCGCTGCCGAAGAGACGCGTGCGCGCGGTCGTGGTAGACACCCCGTCGCCCGGGAAGCGCGAGAAGGGACCCGCCGTGACAGCGACCGCATCTCCGACGCCCACGACGCCGCCGCAGACGATCGGGTCCGCGCTGGAAAAGGCCCGCAAGTCAGCCGGAAAACGCCTCGATCGCTGAGGAGGGTGCCGGAGTCAGACGCCGAGGATCATCCGCGGCACGCGGCGGCGATCGAGGGGTTCACCGAGGCCGAGGTGCGTTCCGGCCGGCACGTCACGCGGATCACGGTAGGTCTTGAACATGCGGTCCCACACGCTGAACGTCGTGCCGAAGTTCCTGCGGCAGAGTTCGGACGCCGAGTGGTGCACGCGATGGTACTGGGGCGTGATGAACACGTACGCGAGCGGTCCGATGTTCACGCGCAGGTTCGTGTGCTCCCAGAACTGGACGATGAGCCCGATGCCGAAAGCGACCGAAGTCTCGAACGTGCCGAGACCGAAGAAGAGCATCGGAATCGTCGCCTGGGGAATGTTGTAGAGGAAGGAATGGGCAAAGCTCGTGCGAAAGCCCGCGAACCAGTACATCTCCTCGATCGAGTGGTGCCATGCATGCGTGCGCCACAGTGCGTCGAAACGGTGCTGCGCACGATGGATCCAGTAGATCGTGAAATCCGCGACGACGAGCGCGAGGAACAGTTTCGCGACGCTCGGCAGAGCGCGCACGTCGGCCATCGAGGCGACCAGGCGATCCGGCAAGTGGGCTTGCATCCATCCCACGATCATCCAGTCGCACGCACGATTCATGGCGACGGCGAGCGCGAACGAAGCCACGTCGATCTTCAGGTCCTTCCAGCGATCGACTTCGCGCGCGGGACGAAATCGCTCCAGGGTCTCGAACACGATCGCGAGACCTGCGAAGAGGAATACGGCGTTGTCGATTCCGAAAAGCATGCGCAGCCTGCGGAGTGAGTTGCCCCCCACGATCCAATGAACGACGCCCCCAGTGTAGCGCGAGCGGCAGGACTGTCAGCCGATACCGAGCAGGCCGGCGGGCACGAGTCGTTCCCGGCAGGTCACGGCGAGCTCCGTTTCGGCGTCGACGGTGACGAAACGCGCCCCGGCGCGCCGGCACTCGGTTTCGAGGCCGTCGGAAAGCCGCAGCAGACGTTCGCGGTACCTTTGCACCGTCCTCGCGTCGAGCACGAGGTCGCGCCGATCGTCCGTCTCGGAGTCGCACAGGCGCAGCGCTGCACCGACTTCCGGCGCACGATCGGACGCGCCCAGGACCTGCACGAGCGCCACCCCGCCCGAACGCGCCACCAGCGGCCTGACGAAGTCCGCCGCGTCGTGAGGAAACAGGAAGTCGCTGACCAGCACGCGCATGGAGCCGCGGCGCAGGACCTCGAGACTCGTCGCCAGGCAACGATCGAGACTTGCGGTCGACGTGAACTCCGCGCCGTCACGCGCGAAGCGCTCGAAGTCGACGAGTTCCGGACGCGGCCCGGCCAGCGCGATCTCGACCTGGAACCCGTCGCCCCGACCGGCGCCGGCGAGCACCGTCACGATGTCGACCGCCGCCCTGGCCTTGCCTTCGTCGACGGCCATCGAGCGCGAGACGTCGAGCACGATCTCCACGCGCGGCAGGACCTCCTCGCGATACTGGCGCACGAGCATCTGATCGGTGCGCGCGAACGAACGCCAGTCGAGATGGCGCACGTCGTCGCCGATCGCGTAGGTACGCCGATCCTGGAACTCCAGACTCGAGCCCGTGCCCTTGCCGAGCCGCTCGCCCGCCACTCCGCGCGGGGGTGCTTCGAAGAGCACGAGCCGGAATTCGCCGGCCGCGCGCAAGGCCTCAGGCGTCGGTCGCGGCACCCGAGCTCACTTTCGCGCGGCTGCGCTCCGCGCACTCGCGCAGTTCACCGAACGACGCCACAACGCGCGGGATGTTGACGGTGAGGGCGAGCACCGCGAGTCCGACCAGCAGGAGCCACGGCCCGAACGCGCGCGGTTTTCCGCTCGGATCGATGTCGAACGGGCGCTCGACCAGGCTCCAGTGCATGAGCTCATCGAAACCCGTGAGCACCCTCACGATCACCGGCACGAGGAGTACCGCGACCGCCCCGATGACGATCAGGAAACGCGAGAACGCGACGGCGTGAGGCTTGTTCGCGTAGGGGGACAGCATGCCGCTCGGCAGCAGCAGGAACACGCACAGCACCATCACCGTTGCGAAGAGCCGCATGAACTGGCCGTCGAACCGGGCGGGTTCGCCGAAGACGAACCAGCCGATCGAGAGCTGCGCGAACAGTGCGGCGGAAAGGTGGAAGCCGGCGTACAGGGCGCCGCGGCCCCCGCCCGGCAGCCAGGCGGCGAGCGGCAGAAGGAAGCGCGTCGGCCCACCCACGCGCGCGGCGACGGCGCGCGGCAGGCGCTCCTTCTCGGTCGTCACGAAGAACAGCGAGGGCGTGATGCAGAGCACGGTGACGACGAGCAGGATCGTGGCCGTTTCGATCGAATTCGCGAACGCCGCGAATCCACATCCCACGAGGAACACGAACGTGGTCGCGATGCGGATCGGCGTCGAACGGTTCTCCTCCGCGTGCGCCAGGACGACGGCAGCCAGGGTCACGCACCCGATCGCCGCGGTGAGCGCAATGATGACGATGGTCGCGATGCCCATCGAGGCCACCCCCGCCCCCGCGAACGCTCCACCGAGGAAGACCATCAGGATGATCGGTGACGTGTACAGGAGTCCGAGCAGGAACACGACCGAGACGACGACGCGGGCCCACCGCGTGGAGGCCAGCGAGCCGAGCGCGAGGCCGGCCGCGCACTGGGCGGTGCAAACCGCCGCGGACGTGACGAGCACGGCGAGGATGGATTCGACCGGCATGCCGCGCAAGAGGAACGCGAACACGAGGAACGGCAGGAACGACGAGTAGACGAGCGCCGCCTGGACCAGAGCGCTCGCCCACTTGCCGAATACGAGTCGCCACGCCGCCATCCCCGACAATTGCAGCAGCTCCAGCGTGTTCTCCTCGCGCTCGGCCCCCAGGGAATGGAGCGCCGAGAACGGCACGACGCCGTGCACGGCGAGCGCGAGGCAGCCGAACACGGCGGCGAAGTAGCCCGGCCCGGAGATGGTGTCTCCCATTCCGGACGCGAACGCCACGAATCCGAAGCTCACGACGAGCGCGATGAACACCACCGCCCAGAGCATCACCTTGAACGTGCGGCCGCGGAATGCGGCGCGCACGTCCTTCACGAGGATCGGATTGCAGCGCTCCGACCAACGCTCGAGGGAGGCTTGCACGTCAGTCCTGCTTCTCGCTCTCGCGGTTGTGAGCGCTGGCTCCCAGCACTTCCCTGATTCCGCGCACCACCCGCCCGAGGTTCAGGAGCCCGCTGACCAGGGCGATGGCGGTCACGAGGGTGGCGAACCTGAAGACGTAGGTCCCCCCGCGCGAGAGAGCGATGAACGGATTCCACCCGTGCTCGAATTCGGGAAAGCGGCTGCCGCCGAGCAGGTAGACCGCGAACGCGGGCACGCAGATCAAGAGGATGATCACACCCGGGATCGCCAGTCGCGTGAGCCATCGAACGAGCGGTCTGTCCGCGTGCCTGTGCATGATCCAGGAGATCGAGGCGATGTAGCAGAAGAGGTGTGCGGCGAAGAGGCCCACGCGCAGGGGAGCGCGACGGATCCCCTCCTCGAAGGTCGTGGCGCCCGCATTCCACGCCAGGATCCAGGCCATCGTCGCGACCGCGAGGGCCGCGTGCAGACCGAACAGCAGTACGGCTCGACCTCCCCCGGGAAAGAACGGCGCGGCGAGCATCGCGGCGAGCCTTCTCCGCGGCACTCCCCTGGCCGTCCGCCGCGTCATGTCCTCGCGTTCGGTGAGGAAGAACACGTGCGCAATGCCGGCGAGCAGGAGACCGACCATGAGCGGCTCCGCGGCCCAGTTCAGGTTGCCCGGGTTCAGATGAGCAACCCACGCCCAGCTCGAGAGCCACAGGACGAGCAGGCCGGTCACCAACACGCGCGGCCCGGTCGAGTGGTTCTCTTCCGGGTGCGCCAGGCGCTCGCAAGCCACGGTGGTCCCGCCGAACAGGCCGGCGAGCACGAACGCGAGCGTGGCGCAGACGTTGCGCCAGCCGAACCCACTCGAGGGCCCCCACGACCGCAACACGAAGGTCTCGGAGAGATTGGCGGCCAGGGCGATGAGCCCGACGCAGGCCGCGGCGACGACACACAGGACGAGGAGACGCGCGAGGCGGACGCGGGCGAGGCTCGAGAACGCGAGCGCGATGGCCGACGCAGCGAACGACGCGACGTACGTGAGCGACAGCAGGGTGATCAGCGCCACGATGTCGATCCCGCGCAGCAGGAACGCGAATACCAGGAGCGGCGCGAAGGCGCTGAAGTAGAGCGTCGCCTCGACGCCGGCCGAGAACAACTTCCCGAACACGATGTGCCGCGGACGCAGGTCGGAGATCGACAGCAGGTCGAACGTGTTCTCCTCCCACTCGCCGCCCATCGAGAAGTAGGCCGACAACGGCACGATGCCCAAAAGCGCGATGCACAGCATCAAGTAGACCGGCTGGAGGAACTCCTTCCCGACGTTCGCGTCGCGCGCCGGATCGAGCGACGAGAGCACCAGCATCGACACGAGGACCGCGCCGAGTGCCACGACCTGGAACAAGATGCGGAACACGCGGCCCCGCAGGCCCGCGCGCACCTCCTTGACCAGGATCGGATTCCACGAGTCGCCGATGCCCGCGTGCGTGTTCACTGCAACTTGCCTTCGGTCAAGGACAGGAACACTTCCTCGAGGTTCAGTTGCTGCGGCGTGAACTCGATCGGCGACAGCCCGCGTTGCACGAGCGCCGCCAGCGTCTGCGCCAGTTCGTCGTGCCCGCCGTGCTGCTCGAACACGAGACCCTCGCGCTCGCGCCGCACGCGCTCGATCCCCGGCAACTCGAGGAGGGCCCGTTCCGTCGCGTCGAGACCCTGCAGCGTGCGCACGTAGACGAGTTGAACGGCCTGCAGGTTCTTCGTGAGTTCGGCGACGGTGCCGTCGGCCTTCAACTGCCCGCGCTCGATGACGAGCACCGAATCGCACATCTCCGCGAGTTCGGACAGGATGTGCGAGCTCAGGAGAATGGCCTTGTCGAGCCCGGCCAGGGCCCGCACGAGCTCGCGCAACTCGACGCGCGCGCGCGGATCCAGTCCGGCCGCGGGCTCGTCGAGGATCATCACCGCCGGATCGTGAAGGAGCGTCTTGGCGAGGCAGAGACGCTGCTTCATGCCCTTGCTCAGGGAAGCGATCTCTTTTTCCGAGAGGTCGGTGAGCGATGTGAAGTCCATCACTTCCCCCACGCGCCGCGTGCGCGCATCGCCCTTGATGCCGTAGGCGCGGGCGTAGAAGTCGAGGTACTCCCAGATCGTCGTGTTCGCGTACGTGCCGTACGAATCGGGCATGAAACCGAGCATGCGGCGCACTTCGCGCGGATCCTCGAGTACCGACTTGCCGCGCACGAACACGTCGCCGTGATCGGGATAGACGAGGGTCGCGCAAATGCGCATCGTCGTGGTCTTGCCGGCGCCGTTGGGACCGATGAAACCCACGATCTGCCCCGGATCGACCGCGAAGGACACGTCGTCGACGGCCTTGAGCTTGCCGTAGGTCTTCGTGACCGACCGCACCTCGAGCGCCTTCGTCATCGGTTCACCTCGGCGAGATCGACGATGCCGACGAGGAGGTGCGCGGAGTCCACGTCACGTGCCTCGACGCCCATCGAGTCGGTGAACGGCGACGATTCGAGCACGGCGGCGTACGTGCCGAGCGGCAGCCCCTGCGCCTGGTCGCGAACCAGGGCGGCGAACACGTCGTGTACGTCGGGGTGTTCGATCGCATCCATGCCCGCCCCGACGTGTCCGACGTCCCCGGCCTCGACCGCGGGTTCGAGCTCCACGCTGCCGCCGTCCGGCGTCGCGCGCGGCGCCTGCCACAGCCGTCCGTCGGGCGCGCGGAACACGAACAGGTTCACGCCGGCCCCCAAGCCGAATCGGGCCGTCCATCCGTCGCCTTCGCGCAGCAGTTCGACGCGCTGTCGAGCCGCGCGATCGGTGATCGAAGTCTGTCGCGTCGGGGTGCGCGCCGGCAGGTAGTCGCCGCTGAACTCCACCCCGTCGCCGAAGTCGATCGTGTAGCGCTTGCGGTCGTCCCAGGAACCGCTGGACGGGTTCCAATACATCCACGCGCCCGGTCCCGGCCTCAACCCCTTGCCCGGCGACAATCCCGCGAAGATCTCGCGTGTCTCGAGCGCCGTCGAATGGTGCGTGCGCTGATCGAGGAGTGTCAGCGTCACCGCGCGAGCGCGCACGTCCAGTCCCTGCGCCAGGGCGCCGTACGCGAATAGAGCGAGCGAGAAGACGATCGCGATGGCCGGCACGGTGAACAGCAGCAGGACCGGCTTCTTCGAACGCTTCACGAACCACAGGTTCAGCGGCCCGATCACGATCGCGAACAGGAATAGCACGAGCATGAGCGCCCGGTAGGGAAGCTCGAGGCCGGGCAGGGTGACGTCCAGGTCGTGGTTCCGTCCGCCACCGATGCGCGGGATGCACGACACGTTCCCGTCTTGCTCGGACAACAGCTTCACGAGGATCGCGTCGAGGGATTCGAGCGACAGGAACGCCATGGGAGCCACGACCAGCAGCCCGAGCCCTGCCACGTAGGAATCCGCCGAATCCGAACCGTCGTCCACGAGGAAGCGCGGTTCGATCCAGGGCGCGAGATCCGGGGCCCCGCGCGCGCTCTCGCGTGCGTTGCCGCCGACGACGACGACCACGCCACCGCTGCGGGCGAACGCACCGATCGCGGCGAGCGCATCCGGTCCGGGCAATCCCGCGCTCGTGTCGATCACGACGGCGTCGATGCTCGAGTAAGAGGCGGCGTTCCTCGGCAGGTCCGCGAACGCGATCGCCGTCACGTTCACGAGGTCCGTCGTGGTGGGAGACACGCTGCGTGGGGGCCGCACCATGACCATGCCACGCACGCGAAAAGGCACGTCGGCCGGTGGGTTCCCCCACTCGGTCGGCGCGGCCAGGGACAACCGTTTCGACCAGGTCGCGGGCAGCCCTGGATCGAGCGGCGACGCGGAGAGCAGGAGCACGTTGCGGACTCCGTGGGCCGCGGGCAACGACGCGCCTACGCCGGGCACGTACTGGGAATCGCTGCCGCAGCGGATCATCAGGGTGTACGGCGCCGATCCGGATGCGTCCACGGGCGCGCACACCTCGAAGGCCGTGTGCCCGCCGGCCGCGACGCGCACGGTCCTCTGCAGCGTGCACGTCGCGTAGCTCGAGTTCAGGGTGAACGTGAGCGCGACGTCGCATTCCTCCACGCCCTTGTTCAGGACGTCGACGAAGAACGGCTGGGCGCCGTGATTCAGCATGTCCGGCCAGGGCCAGCGTGCCCGGACAGTCACGTCATCCGCTACGGTCACCTCCCTGTCCCCGCCCGCCCGCGCGAGGGGAGCGACGACGAGCGCGATCAACGCGACGCATGCGGCGCGGATGTCAGCCCGCATCCGCGACCTCGTTCGGCAGCGTCTCCTCCAACTCGCCGACCGCCGCGAGCGTCTCGCGCACGATGTCGGCGCCCGTGACGCCGTCGAGACGCGCCTTGTAGTCGAGGACCAGGCGGTGGGCCATCGCCGCCTTCGCGACGGCGCGCACGTCGTCGAAGCCCGCGTTCGGCTTGCCCGACATGAGCGCGTGCGCGCGCGCAGCCTCCGCGATCGCGATCGCGGCGCGCGGGCTGGCGCCGAAGCGCACGTAGCGCTTCACCCTGTCGTTCGCGAGGTCGCTCGTCGGGTGCGTCGCGTGCACGACCCGCGCGATGAAAGCGGTCACGGCGCGCGGCAGGAACACGCGATCGACGGCTGCGAACAGCCTCGCGAGCGACGCGGCGTCCGCGGCCGGTTCCAGCGTGGGCGGCCGGCCGGCCCGGCGATCGACGAGGATCGACTGCAGCGCCTCGCGGCCTATCGAAGGCACGTCGAGCTTGAACAAGAAGCGGTCGAGTTACGCCTCGGGCAGCGGGTAG
>JBGATY010000074.1:0-16198 GCA_044228955.1 Planctomycetota bacterium
CGTCTGGTCGTAGGGAATGCGCGTGCCGACCTGGACGAACTCGCGCACTTGCGCCAGTCGCGCGTCGAACTGCTTCACGGCTTCCTTGGCCACTTCGAGCAACTGAGAGTCCTTGACCAGCGTGAAATACGCCGTGCGCACGTTGAAATCGACGTCGGCTTGCGCGGTGCGCTCGTCCTCCTGCGCCGCGAGCCAGTTCGCTGCCGCCTGACGCCCGAGCGCCGACGTGCGTCCGAAATCGAACAGGAGCCAGCTCACCCCGAATCCGTACGATTCGAAGCGATGCGAAGGGCGACCGCCGGAGCTCGAGCTCTGATCGCGGTAGCCCGCCGACGCGTTCGCCGAGAGGCTCGGCCAGCGGGCGGCGTCCACTTCGGCCACGCGCGCCGCGGCGATCTCCACGTTCCGGCGCGCGCGCAAGAGGGACGGATGGATCTTCGCAGCGGTGTCGAGCGCCCGGGCCAGAGTCAGCGTCCCGCTCGTCTTGAGACCCATTTCGGCCGCCGCCGGAGTCCGTTCGCCGGGCACGGCGCTGTGCGGATCCTGAGCCGCTCGCGCGCGCTCGACGGCGGCGCACCCGCCCAGACCCGCCACCAGAAGCGCGACGATTGTCTGCAGGCCCAACGGATGCAGGTTGCGGCGCACTGGGCTGGGCTCCCAACCGTTCCGAGCTGCGCCCTGCGCACGGCCGTCCATGTGCGAAGTCATTCTTCCTTGTCCAAGGTCTCCGAGGATATCCACGCGATTCGTTCGGGCGCACGTGCAAATGGACTTCATGTCGCCGCGGTCATGAGTCCGGCTACCTGCCCGTGCTGCGCATCCGGTCTTGGACCGAAGCGCGGATTGATACAGACTGCAATGCCGTGCACGTGATCCTGCCGAAGCGGTTGTTCCCGGGTCACGCCGGCAGGGCGACGATCAGCGTCTCGCCGCTCCTCCTCGAGGCAGCCGGCTTCGATCCTGCCTCGGCCTTCGCACGACTTGCGACGCGCGTCGAGGGCTTGACGTCGGAGGAAGCAGCCGCACTCCTCGCCGAACACGGCCGCAACGTGATCGCGCGCGACGAGCGTACGCCCTTCTTCACACTCGTCCGGCGCTCCGCCGTCAACCCGCTCGTGATCCTGCTGGCTGTCCTCGCCACGGTCTCGTTCGCGACGGCAGACACGGCGGGCGGTTCCCTGATGATCCTGATGATCGTGCTCAGCGTCGGGCTGAAGCTCTACCAGGAAGCCAAGGCCGGCAGCAGCGCCGCGAAGCTCCGCGCCATGATCTCGGTGCGCGCCACGGCGGTTCGAGACGGTCGAGTGCTCGAGGTCCCGATCTCCGAGCTCGTTCCCGGAGACGTGATCCGGCTCGCCGCGGGCGACATGATCCCCGCCGACGTCCGCATCGTGCAGGCCAAGGACCTCTTCGTCAGTCAAGGATCGCTGACCGGCGAGAGTCTTCCGGTGGAGAAGCACGCGAGCGAGGTCGCCGCCGAGCCGATCGCGCCGTTCGACCGTGCCACGATCGCTTTCCTGGGATCGAGCGTCGAGAGCGGGTCGGCCACGGCGATCGTCGTAGCGACCGGCCACGAAACCTATCTCGGCGGCATGGCCGCTTCGCTCCAGGAGCCGCCGGAGGAGACCGCGTTCGACCGCGACATCTCGCGTTTCACGTGGCTCCTCCTGCGTTTCATGTTGGTGATGGTGCCGCTCGTGTTCGCCGTCAACTGGTTCACGAAAGGGAACTGGCAACAGGCCTTCTTCTTCGCGCTGGCCGTCGCCGTGGGGCTCACGCCCGAGATGCTCCCGATGATCGTGACCGTGTGTCTGTCGAAGGGCGCGGTCGCGATGGGGAAGAAGAAGGTGATCGTCAAGCGCCTCAACGCGATCCAAAACCTCGGATCGATGGACGTCTTGTGCACGGACAAGACCGGCACGCTGACGCAGGACCATGTGGTCCTGGAGCGGTACTGCGATGTCAGACTCAAGGAGAGCGAGCACGTGCTCGCGCTGGCGTACACGAACAGCCATTTCCAGACCGGACTCAAGAACGTGCTCGACCGCGCTGTCCTGGCGCACGAGGAAGCGCACGCGCACGCCCGGATCCCCGACATGGCGAAGGTCGACGAGATCCCGTTCGATTTCCAGCGCCGGATGATGTCGGTCGTCGTCCGCACTCCGTCCGGCAGGGACTTGATCGTCTCGAAAGGCGCGCCCGAAGCGATCTTCGCCAATTGTGCGGCGTTCGAACTGGACGGCGCGCGGCTGCCGCTGGATCGCGAGCGCGTCGACGATCTGAAGCGCGAGTACGATCGGCTGGGCGCCGACGGTTTCCGCGTCCTGGCGATCGCCACCAAGGAGGTCGAGCCGCGTACCGCCACGCCGGGCGCGGCGACGCCGTACGGAGCGCGCGACGAGTGCGATCTCGTGCTGCAGGGCTACATCGCCTTTCTCGACCCTCCCAAGGAAAGCTGCAAAGCCGCACTCGCGGCGCTGCGCTCGCACGGCATCACCGTCAAAGTGATCACCGGCGACAACGAGCTCGTGGCGCGCAAGGTGTGCAAGGACGTCGCTCTCGACGTCGAGGAAGTCCTGCTCGGAACGGACGTCGAACGCATGAGCGACGCCCAACTCGCCGACGCAGCCGAAGCGACGACGTTGTTCGCCCGCGTGTCTCCGGCGCACAAGCAACGGATCGTCAAGGCGCTTCAGGCGAAGAAGCACGTGGTCGGATTCATGGGAGACGGCATCAACGACGCTCCTGCGCTCCACGCGGCCGACGTCGGGATCAGCGTCGACACGGCCGTCGACATCGCGAAGGAGGCGGCCGACATGCTCCTGCTCGAGAAATCGCTGCTCGTGCTGGACGAAGGCGTGCTCGAGGGCCGCCGCGTGTTCGCGAACATCTCGAAGTACATCCGCATGGGCGCTTCGAGCAACTTCGGGAACATGTTCAGCGTGCTCGGGGCGAGCGTGCTCGTGCCGTTCCTGCCGATGCTGCCGATCCAGATCCTCGCCAACAACCTGCTCTACGACGTCAGCCAGACGGCCATCCCCACCGACGCCGTCGATCCCGAGCAGATCGAAAGGCCGCGAGCGTGGGACATCAAGTCGCTCACGCGCTTCATCCTGTTCATCGGACCGTGCTCGTCGATCTTCGACTACACGACCTTCTTCGTGCTGCTCTACGTCTTCGGCTGCGCCGACGTCTCGACCGTCTCGGCCGCGGCCCACAGCGCGAGCCTGTTCCAGACCGGCTGGTTCATCGAAAGCCTGATCACGCAGTGCCTCGTCATCCACGTCATCCGCACCGTCAAGTTGCCCTTCCTGCAGAGTCGTTCCTCGGTGGCCGTGCTCGGGATGGGGCTCCTCGTGATCGCCGTGGCGATCGGCCTCACGGCGCTGCCGGTCGGCGGCCACCTGGGATTCACCCCCTTGCCGTGGTCCTATTGGCCGATCCTGTCCGCGACGCTGTTGTGCTACCTGCTGTTGACGCAGGGCGTGAAGCACTGGCTGCAGCATCGAAACTGGCTCTGACGCGCGACAGCGTCCCAATTTCACCCGTCCGGCATCAGGGTCAGTTCGTGGTAGCGCGGCACGAAGAGGCCGGCCGCGACCGGAAGGGGACTTCCGCCGCGGCCGACCGAGGTGCTGCCTGCGAAGAGCTCAGGATCTCCGCGCTGGCGCATTGGCGTGGGTTCAGCGCCTGGCCGGGGCGCCGAGCTCGACCCAGTGGCTCGCGCCTTCGCGCTGCACACGCAGCACGATCCGCTCGCCGGCGCGAGCGGTGAGCAGGCGCGCGGCGGATGCGAGGTCGTCGACGGCTACGCGGCCGATTTCCACGATCACATCGCCGGCCTGGAGTCCGGCCTCCGCCGCCGGAGAGCCGGGCACGATGTTCGTGATCACCGCACCGCGCACGTCGCGCTGGAGCCCGAATTCCCGGCACACGTCCGGATTGGGATCCGAGATCTCGAGGCCGTAGCCGTGGCCGGTCTCGCGCTGCGGCCGACTGGCCTCGACCTTGCCCGGCGCGACACCGATCGTGGCGCCTACCTGGATGCGCTTGGCATCACGCCAGACGACGAACTCGACGCCCGTGCTCGGCGCGAGGTCCGCGATCGCGGTGCGGAAATGCGTCACGTCGCTCACCGCGGTCCCGTCGAGTTGCGTGAGGATGTCGCCGGGCTTCAGTCCCGCCTTCTCCGCCGGAGAATTGCTCGTCACGTCGCCGACCAGCACCCCGCGCGCGCCGTTCTCGTACTGGTCCTGGAACGCGAACTCGTCCGCGAGGGCCGGTGAGACGTCCTGAATCGAGAGACCGAGCCAGCCGCGCACGACCTTGCCGTCCTTGATCAGGCGTTCGTAGATCGAGAGCACGAGGTTGCTCGGAATCGCCAGGCCGACGCCGTTGGACCCGCCTCCGCTGGAGACGATCGCGGTGTTGATGCCCACGACCCGGCCGTGCAAGTCGACGAGCGGACCGCCCGAGTTGCCCGGATTGATGGCCGCGTCGGTCTGGATGAAATCCTCGTAGTCGGTGATGTGCATGTTGGCTCGACCGATGGCGCTGACGATCCCGCTCGACATCGTCTGGTCGAGTCCGAAGGGCGTTCCGAAAGCCGCGACCCATTGCCCGACCTTCAACTGAGCGGAATCGGCGAATTCCAGCGGGCGCAGGTCGAGGGCGTCGATCTTGAGCACGGCGAGATCCGTGCGCGGATCGGCGCCGATCACCGTCGCCGTGAACTCGCGTCCGTCGCACAGGCGCACCACCAATTCACTGGCGTCGGCAACGACGTGGTTGTTCGTCAGCACGTATCCGTCCGAGCTGAGGATCATCCCGCTGCCGACGCCGTGTTCCTCGGGCAGCGAATATGGCGAGGCGTGCGGGTTCCCGCGCTGGCCGAATTGCCTCTGCAGCAGCCCCAAGCCCGGCTCGTCACCGCGGCCCATGGGAATGCGCAGTTCCGTCGGCATCTCGACCGGGCGTTTCATCGCGATGGACACGACGCTCGGGCGCACGGCTTCGGCGACGGACTCGAACACGGTGCGCAGATCCGCGTCGCCCTTCACCTTGTCCGCCGCAGCGTCGGCCTCGCGTGCCGCGGCCGCGTACTTGCTGACCGCTCGAGCGTGTTCGGAAGCCCAGAGAGCGCCGCCCGCGAGAACGCAGGCGACGGCCGAGAGTGCGAAGATTCTTCGTTGCATCATGGTGGTTTCTCCTCGATCGCGACCGGAGCATCGACGTCCACGTCGCGAATCGTCACGGACTGGTGTTCGCGCCTTCGTACGCACGCCGGCTCCACGGTGTGAGTCCGCGCGACTTGCCTTGCGCGAGCATTACGGCTGTCCAGTAGCGAGAAACCGCGCGCCGGCGACTGCGGGGATGCTCCCACGTCGCGTACCGATCACGGATGGCAGAACTTCGCTCGCAGCGATGCGGACGAGTCTCGTGGTGCAGTGCGAGGGGCTGCGCGTTGGAGTCAGGCTTCGCAGCGCGGCAGATCGAACTCGAAGGGCTCGAGGGCCGCGCACAACCCGTGCTCGGAGTCCCACTCGTGGAGCGGGCGAAGACCGAAGGCCTCTTCGCGCCCGTCCAACGAGAAGGCCGGTTCCGCGCCGCCGATCGTCACCTGTGCTTCTTCGGGCACGACGCGGCCATCCGCCTCGATCGAGACGAGGTGCCGATCGACGAGGAAGGCGAGTGCATCCTTCAGGTCGTCCGAAGCGGCGCTCCACGCGGACGACGCCTTCGTCGACGGAAAGGCCGGTTCCTGCGAACAGTCGGACCCACGCCGGTTGGGGGTGAACTCCTCGGGGAAGGCCTCACTGAGCGGGACGGATCGGCGCCTTGGGTGTCTAGGAGGACGGTGAGGAGTTGAGCAACGAGAATGCGGCGCAACATGGTGGACCTCGCGGGGACGACCCGGTCGATACGGGTCCACCGTCCCTCTGCACGTTACGATCGCGTATGAATCGCGCGGACGATCGACCTGGAGCGGTAATCGCCGGCCCGCGCGTCTGCCACGCTTGCACCTTCGGCGCGCGTCCTCTCATGGAGGATTCGGGAACGGCGAGCACTTCTTCCTCTCACTTGTCTCGGCGCGCCCGTAGGAAGCCGATGCGATTCGCGCATCGGCGAACTGCGGAAGGACACGGAAGAACATGCCTACCGGATCGAAGCGCATTCTGGTCGTCGAGGACGAGAAAGACGTCGCCGGGCTGTTGAGGGCCCGCCTGGAAGCGAACGGATACGGCGTGCACGTCGAGGAGACGGGGCGAGATGCGCTGAAGGACGCGCAGGCGACGCGACCCGACCTGGTGATCCTCGACCTCATGCTGCCCGACATGAACGGCTATGCCGTGTGCGAAGAGTTGCGCATGCGCTACAGCTCGTGGGCGCTCCCCGTCCTGATGCTCACCGCCAAGGACCAGCCGCGCGATCAGCTCCGCGGCTACAGCTCGGGCGCCGACGCCTACCTCACCAAGCCCTACGACGCCAAGGAGCTCTTGAGCGTGATCGCCGAGCTGCTGCGCGATGCCGCCCCGAAGTGATGCGGGCGCTCGTCGATCGGCGCGGCTTCGTGCAGCGCTCTTCACCCTCCTCCTCCTCCTGGTCGCGCTCATCGGGATGGTGGACTACTGGACCGGCACCGAGTTCGTCGTATCGATCTTCTTCCTGATTCCGATCGCATTGGGAGCCTGGTTCGTCGGCCCGCGGACGAGCCTCGCGCTGGCGATCCTGAGCGCACTCGCCTTGCTCCTGGCCGACTTGTACGGAGGCTATCGCTACAGCAGTTGGACCGTTCCTTACTGGAACGGGGCCGTTGGACTGGGCTTCTTCATCGTCGTATCCGCCACACTCTCGGCTCGCAAGCAGGCCGAGGAGCGCATCCGCGAGCTCATGAACATCAAGTCGGAGTTCACGTCGATGGTGTCGCACGAACTTCGCACTCCGCTGACCTGCATCAAGGAGGGGATCGACATCGTCTCGGACGGGAGCAGCGGTGCGCTCAATGCGCGACAGCACGAGCACTTGCAGACCGCCAGACGGAACGTCGATCGTCTGGCGCGGCTCCTGAATGACGTGCTCACCCTCCAGAGCCTGGACGCGCGCCGGCTGGATCTGTGTTTCGAGGCCTGTGACGTGAACCGCCTCGTTTCCGATACGGTCGAGGAGTTCGCGCTTCCGGCGCAGAAGAAGTCCTTGGAACTCGCGACGGAACTCGCGCCGGGACTCCCCCCCGTGTCATGCGACCCCGACAGGATCGCCCAGGTTCTGAACAACCTGGTCGGCAATGCGCTGAAGTTCACTGATCACGGGCGCATCGTCGTCCGGACGGAGCGCACCGGAGGCGGCGTGCGCGTGTCCGTCCAGGATCAGGGCGTGGGCATCGCCAGCGAGGACTTTGCCAAGTTGTTCCAGGAATTCAGCCGGCTGCCGAATGAAGCCACGCAGCGTGTGGAAGGAACGGGCTTGGGACTCGCCATCGCGCGCCGGCTCGTCGAATTGCACGGTGGAAGACTGGACGTCCAGTCGCGACCGGGATTGGGATCCACGTTTCGCTTCACGCTGCCGGTCCCGCCGGCATCGAGCGCCGGATCAACAAGCGGCCGCGTGGCGCCGCACCGCGTCTCGTGAGCGCGCAGCGGCTGCCTGCGCCCGAATGCGACGCACGATCGCAGCGCGCCGCAGGCTCACCGCACCCGCGCCGGTGGCCGGCGGCTCAGCCGATCGACATCAAGAACTCCGCGTTCACGCGCGTCTTCTTCATCTTCTGGATCAGCATCTCCATCGCTTCGACGGGGTCCATCTCGTTCAGGACCTTGCGCAGCATCCAGACGCGCTTGATCTCCTCGGGCGTGAACAGCAGCTCTTCCTTGCGCGTGCCCGAGCGGTTGATGTCGATCGCGGGGAAGATGCGGCGGTCGGATAGGCGGCGGTCGAGCACGAGCTCCATGTTGCCCGTGCCCTTGAACTCCTCGAAGATCAGGTCGTCCATCTTCGAGCCCGTCTCGATCAGCGCCGTGCCGAGGATCGTCAGCGAGCCGCCGTTCTCGGTGTTGCGCGCGGCGCCGAAGAACTTCTTCGGGAACTGCAGGGCGCTCGCCTCCATGCCGCCCGAGAGCAGCTTGCCGTTGCTCGGCGCTTCGATGTTCGCGGCGCGCGCGAGACGCGTGATCGAATCCAGGAGGATGACCACGTCCTCGCCCGCCTCGACCAGATTCTTGGCCTTGTGCATGACCATCTCGGCCACCTGCAGGTGTCGCGCGGCCGGTTCGTCGAAGGTCGAGCTGACGATCTCGCGCTTGCCGACCGGCAGCATGCGCGCGAAATCGGTGACTTCCTCAGGGCGTTCGTCGACGAGCAACACGATCAAGTGCGCGTCGGGCGCCTTGGCGACGATCGACTTGGCGAGCATCTGCAGGAGGATCGTCTTGCCGGTGCGCGGCGGCGCGACGATCAGGCCGCGCTGTCCGCGTCCGATCGGCGTGATCAGGTCGACGATGCGCATCTCGAGCGGATTCTCGGGCGTGCCCTCGATGACGATGCGCTTCTCGGGGTAGAGCGGAACGAGTTCCTTGAACGGAGCGCGCGTGCGGGCCTCCTCGGGCTCGTGGAAGTCGATGCGATCGACGTCGGTGAGCGCGAAGTAGCGCTCGCCCTCCCGCGGCGCGCGCAACCGGCCCTTCAACGTCATGCCGAGCTGCAGCGCGTACTGCTGCACGACCGACTGCGGCACGACGACGTCGTCGGTCGCGGGCAGGTAGTCGTACTCGGCCGAGCGCAGGAAGCCGTGCCCTTCCTGCGTTTGGAACACGCCCTCGGCGATGACCGGCACGTGGTTGCGCAGGCGCTGGGCCGTGATCTCCCAGATCAGGTCGCGCCGGTTGCGCACGTTGGGGACCTGGACCTTCTCGTTCTCGGCGACCTCGTGCAGTTCGGCGAGGTTCATGCGCTGCAATTCGATCAGGCTCGCCGGGTCGGCCTTCTTCTTGCGCGCGCTCGCCGCGCCGAGCGAATCCTCGAGCGCGGCGCGCTCGTCGGCGGAGAGGTCCGCGGGCAATCCCGCGACGTCGATCGGAGGCAACTCGAGCATCGCCGTCCCGCCGCCCTGCCGGAACGGACGGAAGCCGCCGCCACCACCGCCGCCGCCTCCTTGTCCGGAGTGTTGCGGGTTCTGGCCGTGCTTTTGGAACTTGTGCTTGAAGCGCTTCTTCACGGATGGGTCTTCTGTCCTCGAAGGTACGAGGATCTGGAGGAGTGGGGGGGACGAGAGGTCGTGTGCCGGTTGGCGGCGGAGATCAGCGCGAGCCGCGTTCGATCGCCCGCGACACCGCCGCGACGGCGGCTTCGAGCTCGGGCCGCGTTCCGTCGTTCACGAGGAGGTGGTCTGCCAGAACGCGTTTTTCGTCGAGGGGAAGTTGAACTCGTTCACGGCGCGCGACCTCGCCGCTCAGCCAGCCGCGATTTTGCACCGCTCGCGCATCACGGATGCGCGGGTCGGCGTCGACGAAGACGATCACGTCGCATTCCTTCCGCAGGTGGTGTTGCGCGTCGTTTTCGAGGAGCAGAGGCACGTCGAGGACGATGCGGGGGACGCCGCGCGCCCGCGCCGCTTCGAGCTCGGCGCGTATCTTGGCACGGATGCGCGGATGGGTAAAGCTCTCGAGCCGCGCGCGCGCCTCGGTCGAGCCGAACACGAGCCTCCCCAATGCCTCGCGGTCGATCGCGCCGTCCGCGCGCAGGATCGAGGGTCCGAACGCGCGCGCGGCGTCGGCTCGCGCCTCGGGGCTCTCGAGGACCGCGCGCGCGATCGCGTCCGCGTCGATCACGACGCCCCCCGCGCCGGCAAGGAGGCCAGCGACCGCCGATTTCCCCGAGGCGATGCCGCCCAGGACGCCGATGACGAGCGTGGGTCGGCGGGCGGGGTGTGGGGTCGAGCGGGCGGGCATCGTGGCCTCGAGGGGAGGGGCGCGAGAGGAACTTCGCGGAGGTGTGAAACCGCGCCGGAGGGCCCGGGTAGGTCTCGCGTTCTGGAGAATGGACCCGGTCGGCCCACCCGTTCCCGGCGCCGCAAGGCGCGGGCGCGGATGGGCCGGCAGTGGGTCTTTCGTGCGTCGCTGCGCGGGGTCTCGCCTCGCGTCGCTTCGTGTGTCGGGAACCCAGGTTACGACGTGCACAAGGCTCTTCAAGCCACCGCGAAAAACGCTTGCCCGCTCGCGATCGATTCGGGTATCACCTTGCCCCCCGAGGGAGCGCGGCGCGAGCCGTCCCCGCCTCGGCCGATTCTCCCCCCCCAAACCGTGTTGTATCGCCGCGCCCGACCGTTGGGGCGCGTCCTGCGCGACCCGCGCGCATCGAAGGAATAGGAATGAAGACTTCCGTTCGTGGCATGGCCAAGGTCAGCGTGGTCTGGACCATCGTCGTCCTGGTCGCCTTCCTGGTTGCCATCGTCTCGTTCTTCTTGGTCAGCGGCGAACTCGAGAACACCAAGATCTCGCTCGCTTCGGCCCAGAAGCAGGTCGAGGACCTGAAGTCGAAGAACACGACGGACTCGACCGAGATCGTCGGGATGTCCGAGGTGCTCGGCTTCACCGGGAACGGGAACCGTTCGGACCTCGCGACCGCCAAGGCCGCGATCGAGACGTTGAAGAAGGACAACCCCGACGTGGTGTCGGCCAGCACGACCACGTTCCAGGCAATCGTGCCGTTGTTCCAGTCGGCGCTGAAGTCGGCGCAGGACCGCGCCACCGAGCTCTCGAACCAGGTCAAGACCAAGGCGGGCGAACTGGAGACGCTCCAGAAGTCGTTGCGCACGACGGTCGAGGACAAGGAAAAGGAAATCGCCGACCTGCGACGCCAGATCGCCGACAAGGACTCCCAGCTCTCGAGCACGCAGCAGGGCTACGAGGCTCAGGTCGCGGGCCTGCGCGAGAGCCTCAAGACCGCCAACGCCGCGGTCACCGAGGCCAACAGCACGATCACGTCCAAGGACCGCGCCTACGCGAACGAAGCCCAGGGCTACGTGACGCGCATGAACGAGCTGACCCGCAAGCTGAACCCGATCGTCAAGGAGCCGCAAGCGGCCGACGGCAAGGTCCTCGCGGTGTCGAAGGACCTGAACCTCGGTTGGATCAACCTCGGCGCGAGGAACCGCCTCCCGCGCGGGGCGCGCTTCACCGTCGTGTCGGGCGTCCAGGGATCCTCGCGCGTCAAGGCCATGGCCGAAGTGACCAAGGTCGAGGGCGACATGGCCGAGGTCTCCTTCACCGATCAGCGCGATCCCTTCGATCCGCCGAGCACGGGGGACATCGTCTTCAACCCGGTGTACGACCCGCGCGGCGAGCGCAACGTGCTCCTCGTGGGCGCGTTCTCGGGCCAGTACGGCGAGGACCAGTTGAAAGGCCTGCTCTCGGGCATGGGCATCACCGTGCAGAAGAAACTCGACGCGGCGACGGACTTCATGATCGTCGGTTCCGAGATGTACACGGACGAGAACAAGCAGCCGGTCGAGACGCCGATCCAGCCGAGCGACCTGCCGGTGTACAAGGAAGCCGTGGCTCAAGGCGTGCAGGTCGTCCTGATGAAGGACCTGCGCGACTACTTCCGCTTCTAGCCGTCGCGGTCGCGCCGTTTTCTCGGGCGGGCGGCCAGACGCATCTCGACGCCGGGGCTCGTCGCCTCGAAACTCATGGAGGGGCCCGTCCCCTCCATTTTTATTGATCCGCCGAGCACCCCGGCTCGCCCTCCATGTCCGAACACCAGGATCCCTTCGAAGGCTCGCGCATGACCCTCGGGGGACACCTCGAGGAACTGCGCAAGCGGCTGTTTCGGAGCGTGCTCGTCCTGGGCGTCGCGTTCGGCGTCGCCTGGTGGTTCAAGGACGACCTCAGCGATCAGGTCTTGTGGCCGCTGCGGACGTCGGTGGAGCGCATCAACGTCGAACTCGTCGCGCGCTACGAGAACGATCTGAAGGCGCACCCCGACATCCCGCGCACGCGCTACTTCCGCACGGACGCGCCGCTCGACCAGGAACTGCGCGAGCCGATCGAGGCGCGACCCGTGGCGCTGAACATCGGCGACCCGTTCTTCTTCTCGCTGAACATCTCGATCTACTGCGCGTGCTTCTTCGGCGGACCGTTCGTGCTGTGGCAGTTGTGGCAGTTCATCGCCGCCGGGCTCTACCCGCGCGAGAAGCGTCTCGTGTACCTGTACTTTCCGTTCAGCCTGCTCTTGTTCCTCGCGGGAGTCGCGTTCTGTTTCCTGTGGATCATCCCGACCGGGATGTACTACCTCGCCCAGACCCTGCCGGTCGAACAGGTGCGCGTGCAGTTGTCCCTGAACGGCTACTTCGAGTTCCTCTCGACGATGTGCCTCGCGATGGGCGCGATGTTCCAGTTGCCGCTCGTGATGATCTTCCTCTCGAGCATCGGCCTCGTCGAGCCGAGCACGTACTCCAAGTACCGGCCGCACTTCCTGATCGGCGCGTTGTTCGTCGCGGGCGTGGTGACTCCGGGCCCCGACTGGATCAGCCAGGTGCTGATGACCGCGCCGATCTACGTGCTCTACGAAGTGGGCATCCTCGTCGCCCGCTGGCGCGCGAAGCCGCGCCGTCATCCTGGAGCGGGTCGGTCGTGAGCGGTCGGCCTCGTGAGCGCGCCGTGGCCCTCGTCGCGACCGGCGACGAGCTCGTGTCCGGCAGCCAGGTGGACACGAACTCGAGCACGATCGCGCGGCGGCTTCTCGACATCGGCTTCGAGCCGCGCCGGTTCGTGGTGCTCGGCGACGACGAGGACGGGCTCGTGCACGAACTGCTCGAACTGGCCAGCGCGCACGGCGCGATCGTCCTCACCGGCGGGCTCGGACCGACGCTCGACGACGTGACGCGACACGCCTGCGCGCGCGCCGCGGGCGTCGATCTCGAGACGAACGCGGGCGTGCTGCGCGACCTGAAAGCGCTGTTCGAGAGCCGTGGCCGGCCCTTCGCAGAGTCCAACGCGCGCCAGGCGCTGTTCCCGAGCGGTTCCGAGGTGCTGCCGAACCCAAACGGCACCGCCGCGGGCTTCTGCGTCGAGGTCGCCGGCGCGCTCGTGTTCGCGCTGCCCGGCCCACCGCGCGAGATGATCCCGATGCTGGAGGCGGCGGTCCTGCCGCGCCTCGCGAGCCTGGCGGATGCCGGATCAGCCCACGCGCGGCAGGCGCTCTACCTGTTCGGACTCTCGGAAAGCGCCTTCGCTGACATGTGCGGCACGTGGATGGGACGCGGCATGAACCCGCTCGTCGGAGTCACCGCGCGTCATGGCGTGCTGTCGGTGACCCTGCGCGCGCACGCCCGGTCGCGCGACGAGGCCCGCGCGCTCGTCGCGGCCCGCGAGATCGAGATGCGCGAGCGCTTCGGGGAGTGGCTGTTCAGCGACGTCCACTCCGAACCGGCTTTCGCGCTCGGCGATGAGCTCCTGAAACGCGGCGTGCACGTGTCCGTGGCGGAATCCTGCACGGGCGGCCTCGTCGCCGAGAAACTGACGCGCGTGCCCGGCATCAGCGCCGTGTTCGAACGCGGCTTCGTCACCTACTCGAACGACGCGAAGGTCGACGAGCTGGGCGTCGACCGCGCGCTCCTGGAGCGCCACGGCGCGGTCAGCCCCGAGGTGGCCGAGGCGATGGCACGCGGGGCCGCGAAACGGGCCTCCACGGACTTCGCCGTGGCGGTCACGGGCGTCGCCGGGCCGGGCGGGGGGACCGAGAAGAAGCCCGTGGGGCTCGTCTGGTTCGGGATTTCCGCGCGGGGCGTCGAACGCTCCGAGGAACGCCGTTTCGTGGTGCGCGAACGTGCCCTGATCCGCGAATTCGCCGCCAATACCGCTCTCGATCTCCTGCGGCGGGCCGTGATTCGTTGACCGCGGGCACGCAGGCCGATATCGTCTCCGGCCCGATCGCGCGATACCCCGTGGTGTAATCGGTAACACAACAGGTTTTGGTCCTGTTATTCCTGGTTCGAGTCCAGGCGGGGTAACCACCTACGGGTTCTCTGCGCGCCCGCGCGAAGAATGGGCGATCGCGGGAAGCCACGCGCGGCGATGCCCGTCACTCGACGCATGATCAAGCACTTCCTCTTCGCGCTCCTCCTCTTCGCGTTCGGTTCCACGGTCCGCGCTCAAGGTCTGGTTCAGCTCTCGCTTCAGGGCGAGGTCACGACGCCCGGCGGCGGCCGCGTCGAGATCGAGATCGCGACGTTCAATCCGAATGCACCCAGCACGCCCGTCGTCACGCGGCTCAACGTCCTCCTCGGCGAGAGCACCAGCGCCGCGGATCTCGCGGTCCTGCTCACGAAGCGGCTCGAGGGCAATTTCGCGCGCGTCACGTCCCTCGGATCCAACGCGCCGAAGCTCGGCCCGGTGAACCTGTTCGTCGAGGGCGTGTGGAGCGTCGGTCTGCGGCTCGGCGCGGGGCTCAGCGGCAACGTGACCCTGTGCGAAGACCGTCCCATGAGCGTCAAGCTCACTCCCGGGGCCGAGGGCCGGGCCGGTGCGAAGCTCAGGGTCGTCGCGCTGACGAGGCTCGAGCACACGCAGGAGAACGGGCGCTTCGAGGTGAACGCCGAGTTCAAGGATGGGAGCGAACTCACCGAGGTGGGCACCCAGGTCGTGCGCGCCGCGATCGGGAAGGGCTGGCCCTCCGAGCTGAAGGGTCACGACACCTGGTGGCCCGCGCCGATGACCGAGACGTCGCGCATCCTCTCGTGCAGCTTCGAACTCAAGTCGAGCGCCGACTGGCGGATCGACGTGACCCTGGTCCCGCGGTAGTGCGGAGCCGGGCAGGGTAAGGGACGTTGCCTGCCGGGCTACTGCCCCGTCAGCGCCTCTGGACGAAAGCGCGGTCGAGGTAGCGCTTTCCGAGTTCGCGCGCGGCTTCGCGCTCGTGCTCGTCGGGCACGCCGGTTTCGAAGCCGATCCCGAAGGCGCGGCCGAAGCTCGCCTTCACCGCGTCCGCCAGCGTGTGCACGTCGACCGTCGGTGCGACCGACCGTACCGTCGCGATGTCGCCTTCGAGCGGCGACGTTCCGAGCTTGATCGAGCCGTGGTGGAGCACGCGGCCCTGCGTCCTGCGCTGAGCGGATCCGACGCCCTTCCTGTCGGCCCAGACGATGTCGAGGGCGGTGGAGTGGTGGAAGCACATGCCCGTGGCGGCGCGATCGGAAGCGAGGGCGCGGGATCCGCGCATGGCCGCCTCGACACCGAAGGTCGCAAGCGCCGCGCACAAAGCGTCGTGCACGCGCCGGTACGACTCCGCGATCGGGCCCACGTAGAGCGGATGCTCGGCCGAGGCAAGAATCGAGAACGTCAACTCGTCGACGTGATGGATCGCTCCGCCGCCGGTGATGCGGCGCACGAGGGCTCTCGAGCCGGCATGGCCGGGCACGTCCAGGACCTTCTGGAAGTAGCCCAGGGAAAGCGTGTCGGGCTTCCAGGTGTAGAAGCGCAACGTCGTCGGAGCACCGCTCGACGAGACCAGCGCCTCGTCGAGCCCCATGTTGAACGCGGGGTCGGCGCCCCACGTCGTGATCACGCGCCAGGTTTCCAAGGGGTTCGTCGGATCTCTTCCACTCCGGCGCGTTTCACGATCACGCGTACGAGTCCAGCGGCGGACAGGCGCACACGAGATTGCGGTCCCCAAATGCGTTGTCGATGCGCGCGGTCGAAGGCCAGAACTTGTGGGCTCGCGTCCACGGAGCCGGGAACGCCGCTTCCTCGCGCGAATAGCGGTGCGTCCACGCGTCGGCGCAGACCATGTCCATCGTGTGCGGGGCGTTCTTGAGCGGATTGTCCGCTCGATCGAACTCGCCTTTTTCGACACGCGCGATTTCTCCGCGGATCGCGATCAACGCGTCGCAGAAACGGTCGAGCTCGGCGAGCGATTCGCTCTCGGTGGGTTCGATCATGAGCGTGCCGGCGACGGGCCAGCTCATCGTCGGGGCGTGGAAACCGTAGTCCATCAAGCGCTTGGCGATGTCCTCGACCTCGATGCCCGACGACTTCAGTCCGCGGCAATCGATGATGCACTCGTGCGCGACGAGTCCTCCCGCCCCCGTGTAGAGGATCGGGTAGTGCGGCGCGAGACGCTTGGCGACGTAGTTGGCGTTCAAAATGGCGACCTGCGTAGCCTTCTTGAGCCCGGAACCACCCATCATCGCGATGTACATCCACGA
>JBGATY010000075.1:0-16194 GCA_044228955.1 Planctomycetota bacterium
CCGTACTGCAGCACGCCGCGCGCTCCGACGTTCGAGCGAGCGGGAGTCAGGCCTGCCGCCGCGAGCCTCTGGGCCGCCTGTTTCTGCGCGATCGAGGGCTGCGCGGGCTCGGCCGCCGGAGTGCGCCGCGTGAACGCCGTCACCGCCGCCTGCGCCGCGGGCGCGGGCGCGGGCAGCGAAGAGACGGCCTTCTTCGGGTCCCAGTCGCCTTCGAGTACGATTTCCTCTTCCTCGACCGGCGGCTCTGGCGCGGTGATCGCCGGCTTCACGACCGCTCCCACGCGGAACTTCAACACCACTTCGCCCAGGGTGAACTCGCGCCCGTCCTCCAAGCTCACGCGCTCGACGCGCGCACCGTCCCAGAACACGCCGTTGCGCGATGCCAGATCGACGACCGACCAGCCGGCGTCGTCCTGCTCGAGGCGCGCGTGGTGACGGCTCACGGACGCGTCGTGCAAGCGCACCGCGCAATCGTCCGCGCGCCCGAGGAGCGCTCCGGCTCGCACGTCGAAACTGTGTCCCACGTCTGGACCGGTCAGGACGAAGATCTTGGGCATGGCGGGAGGAACGTGCAGCGTACGAGCGGATGCTCTCGCTCCGCAAGCGAACGCTTCGTGCCGGGCCTCAGTACGATCTGGACGACTCATGGTCGGAATCCTGATCGCGACGGCGGCACTCACCTATCTGCTCGTGTGCGCCTTCGTCTGGTTCAGGCAGTCGAGTCTGATCTGGTTCCCCGGCCCGCCGCCAGAGACGACGCCGGGCGCGGCGGGGCTGTGGTTCGACGACTGGAAACTGGCGACGCCTGACGGCGCCCTCCTGCATGCCTGGCGCATGCGCGCAGAGAATCCACGCGGGGCGATCGTCTTCTGCCACGGCAACGCCGGCAACATCGCGTCGCGCATCGAGCGCGCGCACGTGTTCGTCGACGGCGGTTTCGACGTCGTGCTGTTCGACTACCGCGGCTACGGGTCGAGCACGGGTGAACCGACCGAGGAAGGCACGTACGTCGACGCGGAGTGCGTGTGGACGAAGCTCGTCGATCTCGGCTTCGCGCCCGGGAGCGTCACGGCGTTCGGCGAGTCGCTCGGGGGCGCGGTCGCGATCGAACTCGCGCACCGCCGTCGCGTCGGCGCGCTCGTCGTCGAGGACACGTTCACCGCGCTCGCCGACATGGCCGCCCGGGTCTATCCGTGGTTGCCGGTGCGGCTCATCTTGCGCGTCCGGTATGCATCGCTTTCCAAGATGAGTGAACTCGCGGTCCCGGTGATGGTGATCCACAGCCGCGATGACGAGCTCGTGCCCTTCGAACAGGGTCGAGCGCTGTTCGAAAGCGCACCCGAGCCCAAGTGCTTCCTCGAGACGGTCGGTCCGCACGCCGGAGCGGGTTTCACCGCGCGTTTCGAGTGGCGCGAGGCCGTGACGGCCTTCCTAGCGTCGCACGCGTCGAGCCGGTGACGCGCCTTGTCCGGTCGACTCCGACGTTCTCGTCTCGCCACTCGGCGCGATGACGTGCGGCCTGACGTGGCTAGGCTCGGCGACCTGCACAGCGGCGACGAACCGGCCCGGGCTGCTAGGCTGTGCGCGATGTCCTCGGCGGCCTTGTCGATGCGCGGTGTGGAGTTCGGCTATCCCGTCCGCCTGGGGTTGTCGCGCAGTTCCGTGCTGCGCGGTGTCGACCTCGAACTCGCGCGCGCAGCCACGCTCGGACTCGCAGGACCGAACGGATCGGGCAAGAGCACGCTCTTGCGGCTCGCGGCTGGGATCGATGCGCCGATGGGCGGCGCGGTGAGCGTGCTCGGCGGCAGCGCGGGCGACCCCGCGGTCCGCGCCCGGGTCGGCTACCTGCCCGAGGAGGCCGCGTTTCCCCGCGAGCTCACCTGCCGTGGAGCCCTGCGTCTCTTCGGCGCTCTTTCGGGCATGCCGCGGCGCGAGGCGCACGCCCGGGCGGACGCGCTGCTCGCGCAGGTCGGGCTCGAGCACGACGCCACGCGCACTCTGTCCCGTTGCTCGCGCGGCATGCTGCGGCGCTTCGGTCTCGCGCAAGCGTGGCTGCACTCTCCAGCATTGATCCTGCTCGACGAACCCACGGCCGGACTCGACGCGCTTGGCTTCGAAGTGCTGAACGAGTTCCTCGACGAGGCGCGAGCGCGCGGAGCGGCGGTCGTGCTCGCGTCACACCTCCTCGCGGACCTGTCGGAACGCTGCGACGAGGTCGCGATCCTCTGCGATGGTCGGATCGTGCTCCACGGTTCGCCAGAAACCGTGCTCGGCACGACGTCGTTGTCCGAAGTCTACCGCCGTCACTCCAGCACGCGCCGATCGTGAACGCTCCGCTCCGAGTTCGGCTCGCAGCCCTGGCTGCTCGGCGTACGGTGAGCCTCGTCGTCGCTCTGTGGGCCGTGTTCGTGCTCGCGGTCGCGATCGCGACGCGCCCCGATCACGCGCCGCACTTCGGCTTCGCACGCCAGCACGTGTTCGCCGCCTTCCTCCTGGCCGTCGCGCCCCTGATCGTGCTGCACGCGGCGCGGAAGTCGTCCCCGTTGCACTCGAACGACTCCGCCTGGCTGGCGACACGGAGCGCCAGCAATGCAGCGATCGCGATCTCGACCTGGTCGGGCGCCTTCGGCGCGTGGTGCCTCGCGGCGATCACGTTCGCGATCGCGAGCGATTGCGGTGCCCCGCGCGGCGAGCACCTGCTCGTCGGTTGCGGAAAGAGCAGCCTGCCGGCGTTCCAGTGGTTCTCGACCGAGTCGCCACTCGAATGGCGCGCGCAGTTGCCTCTCGACGTCCAGGCCCGCTCTGCGAGCTTCCAAATCGGACTCGACGCCGGATCCGCGAGCGAAGTGCGCGCCAGATCGCGTGGCGTCGCGCACGGCCAGGAAACGAAAGCGAGCCTGATGCTCGGCGGTCGAGGCACGTTCGAGATGCCGCTGCCGAGCGACGAACACGAGGTCGAGTTCGTACTCGGCTGCGCCGGGGCAGGCACGCGCGCGCTCGTGCTCTCGAGCGAAGCGTCGCTGTGGGCCGATGCACCTTGGCGTTTCAGCACGAGCGTGAACGTCGCGCTGCGTCTCGTGCTCGCGGGTGCGGTCTGGCTCGCGCTCGCGCTCCTCCTCGCGTGCCACGTCGGCGCGGCCACCGCGGCGTGCGGCGTGCTCGCGCTGTGGGTTCCGACGTGGATGTCCGATTGGCCGGCCACGACGACTCGCTGGATTCCCGCGGCCGACCTGTTCGATGCGCTCGAGATCGTGGGCACCGGCCGCGCGCCACAGCCCCCGACGGTTCACGCCTGGGTCGGCGCGCTCGCAGTGGTGGGTTTCGCGCTCGCCGCGACGGCGCTCTCGCTCCGGCGCTGGAGGGTGTCGCGATGAAGAGGCGCCACGTCCTCGCCTGCGTGTTCCTCGCGCTCGCGGTCGTCAGCGGCACGTGGAGCGCGCGCCACATGCCGCCCGTGCCGGAGCGCTCGCTCGCTGAACGCCTGCTCGGCCCGATCGCCACACTCGGAGCCGCGGCGCAGTGGGTGCGAGCCGACGCGGCGTGGGCCGCGGGCCGCATCGACCTGTACGATGCGCGCGCCGAGTTCGCGCTCCGTCTCGCGCCGAGCGACCCGAACGGCTATGTCTACTACGCACATCACCTGATCTACGATCGCGCTTCTCCCCGCCTCGAACTCGATCCCGCGGCGCGCGAACACTGGGTGCGCGAGGGGCTCGCGATCCTCGAACGCGGCGAGCGTTCCTGCCGCTCGCCCGGCCGTCTCGCCTTCCAGCGGGCGATCGTCTTCCTCGCCCTGGCGCAGATGGACGACGGTTTGCGGCCCTTCCGGATCACGAGTGCGCAGGCCTGGGCCTCGGCCGCCGAAGCCTTCGACCGCGCCGCCCTGCTCGGGGAACCGCTCGCCGCGGAAGCCGCCAGCGCCGCGCGACTCGAGGCGCGAGACGCGAAATGAACCGTCGGCCCCCTGGGTAGGTCGAGCGGGAACCGGTACGATTCGCAGCGTGTACCTCTTCTTCGCCGGCTATTTCGCGGAGTCCCTCGAGTACCTGTTCGGCTGGTTCACGCGCTTCCACTACCTCGCGCCGTTCATCGTGCTCCTCCTGTGCGGCCTCGGCGCGCCGCTCCCCGAAGAGGTCACGCTGATCGGTTGCGGGCTCCTGTGGCACAAGGGGTTGGTCCAGTTCGTCCCGATCACGCTCGTGTGTTCGGCGGCGATCCTGCTCGGCGACTCGATCCCCTACTGGCTGGGCCGTCACTACGGTCTCGCGGCGCTCAAGACGAAATGGGTCGCGAAGGTCCTGCATCCCGAGCGCTTCGCCAAACTCGAGCGGCGTTTCGAGGACAACAAGAACTGGTCGATCTTCACGTGCCGTTTCTTGCCGGGCCTGCGCATTCCCGGGTACTTCGTCGCGGGCACCTTGCGGATGAGCTTCACGCGATTCCTCGTCATCGACGGACTCGGCGTGTTGTTGTCGGTGCCGACCTCGATCTGGCTGGCCAAACTCGTGTTCGACCAGTTCGGGGATCAGATCGAGGAAGCGCAAAAGAAGGTCTCGCACTTCAACCACATCCTGCTCGCGGGAGCGGCGCTGATCGTCGTGGGCATCCTGCTGTGGCGCTGGATCCGCCGCCGCAGGGCCGCCCTGCCGGTGCCGAGCGACCCCGCTCCGCCCACGAACGGGATTTGACCGACTCCTGATTTCCCCACCTCCCGCCAGAAGGGAGTGTGGGCTATCATCGGCGCACCTTGGGCAGCGACCGCGGCCGGCATCCGCGCGCTCTCGCCCGAGAGGAACGACCCAGCACGCATCCGGAGCCCACCCATCGAACCGAAGCAATTGGCGGCCGCTGCCGCCTACCTGGCCGACCGCAAGAAAGGCGCCGACATCCGCGTCTTCGACGTTTCCGAGCACATCAAGGTCGCGGATTATTTCGTGGTGGTGTCCGGCACTTCGCGTCCGCACGTCAAGGCGCTGTACGACGAGATCCACGTGCGTTTGAAGGCCCTCGGCGAGCGCCACTCGAAGGCGGAAGGCGCGGATCTGGGCTGGTGGGTGCTGCTCGACTACGTCGACGTGGTCATCCACATCCTGCAGCCCGAGGCGCGCGAGTACTACGCGCTCGACGCCTTGTATCGCGAATGCCCGCAGGTCGATTTCTCGAGGGTCGCGTTGCCCGAGGGCATCGACGCGCCGCTGCGCATGGCGGAGTGATCAGTAGCGCTGTCGCAGCACGAGGTCAGCCGCAGGACCGTTGGACTGTTGGCGCGTGATACTCCAGGCCGAGAACGTCCTGCGGTACCAGCGCACGGAGTATCAGAGGCCTGAGCTTCGGTCGTCCTCGTCGAGACCGAGTCGTGCACGCGCATGGTCAACACGAGCGGGAGGAAGCTCGAGGACGGCGCGCAGTTCGCTGCCATGAATGCCGAGTCGATGGAGACCGGCGCCGCTCCTCGACGACGATTGCCAGTACTTGCTGTTTGCGGTCGACGGCAACGCCGCCTGTGAACGCGAGTATCAGCCACTGCGCCATATGGGGGCGCCCACCCGGCGGTCAAGTTGTCGGCGGTCTCTCTGCCCCGGCCGTCGGCCTGCAGGATCGATCCATGGCTGGTCGGGTGACACGGCCGCCCTCGTCGTCGGCACCCTCGAACTCAGAAGTAGCCGCCCAGCTTGGGTGACGACCGTCAGGACATCTTCTGACCGAGGTCGTCACACGGAGCATTCATTCGTGTCCAGGACGCGGAGCACTCTTGACGCGTCACGCGTGAACAGGTCCGGCTAGCCATTGCACTTGCAGATCTGCAGAGAGTGCAAGCGATTGTGCAGCCAGGCATATTCAAGCTGCAGGGCTCGAAACTCCGGATACTCCTCCTTACTGAACTGGACCGTCTTGACTACGGTTCCGCCACCGGAGGGCTGCGTGCTGAAACCGACCGTCACCGGCTTGCCGTCGCCCGACCCCTTGAACTCCTCGAACTTCTCACCACCAGAATAGAATTTCTCATCGTAGAGGCCATTTTTCAAGCGATCCTGGAGAATCAGGTTGCTCTGCTCGGTCATGTGCTTGGTCAACATCTGGTAGGCGGGCATGAGCAATTCGGGAGGCATGTCCGCGTACTTCCTCGAGAAGTCCATGTCCTCGCCTTCGTAGGCGATTGGAGTGAGGACTGCCGATTCCAATTCGCTGCATGCTTTTGCCACAGCACTGCTCTCGGGGCCATCTGTCAACGCCCCTTTCGTGACCTCGACCGCTCGTCGGCTCTCGCCCAGGGATCGGTCCACGGTCGCCGCGGGACCTGTGCGACTGGGTGCCTGCTCCTGGGCGTGCAGCGTACGCGACACAGCGTCATCCTGTTGCGCGAGCGACCCGTTGCTCCACTTGGAGTGGAGCAGCCATCCGCCCGAGAAGGCGAGTACTACGAGGACCAGTTGCGCGATGGACTTCATTTGGACCGTCTTGTGGTTGTCGTTCAGGGACAGAATGAACATCCGAAGACGAACGGAGCACAAGTGCCCCCAGTGCACGGACAGTCGGTACCACAAGCTCCGCGGCTTCTGCAGCTCAGATGCGTTGAGCAGCTCAGAGGGACACTATATCCCAGTCCACTCCCCCAAGTGCAGTCCATCTGCCCCGCGACGACGAAATTGCACCCCCCGCAACCGGCGACCTCGGTGACTGTAACTGTCCCGCTCCCGCTGCAGAGGCACCCCGTCAGCGGTTTGACACAAGACACGTTGGGATCCAGTGCAACCGTCGAAGCGCAGTACTCCGGCACGAGAACGGATGAAAGGGTAGTAAGGGCGAGCATCGCGCCGAACACCGAGAAAGGGCTCATGCTGATTTCTTCCTTTTCTGCAAACAAGCCGGCAATGATCCAGGTATCGAGACAAGCGCAGGCATGCCTCGGTGCGAGTTCACCTCGCACCCGCAGATCCAGGGGGTCGAACGACGCACACCCGACATGAACGCGAAGGCTACTCCCTCGGCCCCCCCCCCCGGGCAAGTAGAATGCCGCCAATTCCCCACTATCCGGTCCTCCTTTCCACCGTTGGGGTTTCTGAGGCCAGCGGTGTTCGTGGCTGGGTTCCCGTTCAAGGCAAGCTGAAGATCCGTTTCGAACCGGATCCGTGGCCGACGAGACGACCGGTTCGCTCGAGGTCCGTGAAGGCTCGGCGAGCGCGCTGAAGGCCGATGTTGCGCGCCTTGGCGAAGCCCTGGATCGTGGCGCTTCCGCCGGGGTCGCGCGCCGAGCGATTGATCGACTCGACCCATTCGAGCACCGAGCGCTGAAGCGGGTCGAGGCTCTTCCCGCGTGTCGATTGGGCGCGTATCGAGGCGAGCGCGGCACCGGACGCGACGCGGTTGCTCGAGCCGGCGCGGACCACGATCTCCTTCGTTTCGTCGTCGTGCAGCAGCGCGTGCGGCCGGGCTGGCGACAGGGGCACCGAGCACCACACGATCGGTTTCGAATCGAGTTCGACGCGTCCGATCTCGACGGCGAGCATCGGATCGAGGCGCACGTTCGCGATCGCGCGCAGAGTCTCCATCGTCCGCTTCGGGTGCGGTGCCCCGAGGATCTCGCCCCGGTCTCCGACACCGATCAGGAGCAGGCCGCCGCGCGTGTTGGCGAATGCGCACAGGGTCCGCGCCGTCTTCTCGTCGCGCGGAAGGCCGCGCTTGAACTCCACGCTCTTGCCTTCGCCCTCCGCGATGCGCGCGCGGATGTCCTCGGGAGTCGGCTGCATGCTGCGGGGCGTGATTCTCCGCTCGAGCAGGCGCAGGTTCAATCGAAGTCGGACCCGCGCGACTCCGTGCGGCGTTTTTTCGTGATCGGCGCGCGCGCTCGACCTAGCTTCTTGGCGTGACGAAGTGGTTCGAATGGAGTGACGAGGCCTTCCAGAGCGCTCGCGAGCGACGGGTACCGGTGCTGCTCTTCGTGCGCGCCGCCTGGTGTCGGTGGTGCCGAGAGCTCGAGAGCACGGTGCTCGCCGACCCGCGCGTCGCTCGAGTGCTCGACGAGCGCTTCGTCTGCATCCAGGTAGACAAGGACCGCCGCCCCGACATCGACGCGCGCTACAGCAAGGGCGGTTGGCCGACGCTCGCCTGGCTCGACGACGAGGCCGAGCTGCTGGCCGCGGACACGTACCTCGAGGCGGACGAGATGCTGGCGCGAGCGGAGCTCGTCGCCGCCTACTACTCCAAGAATCGCGACTCGATCAAGGCGCGCATCGCCGAAGTCGAGCGCGAACGTCGCGCGCCGGTGGCCGCGCCGCGTGGCCGCGGGCGGTTGAGCCTCGACATCGTCGAGCACGTCGCGCGCACGGTCGTCGACACGGCCGATCCGGTTCACGGCGGCTGGGGACGCGAGCACAAGTTCCCGCAGACCGAGGCGATCGATTTCGCGCTCATCCGTTGGTCACAGACCGGCGACAACTCGATGCTCCAGCTCGTGACGCGCACGCTGCGGGCCATGCAGGCGGGTGAGATCCACGACACGGTCGAGGGCGGCTTCTACCGCTACGCCACGCAGGCGGATTGGAGCGTCCCCCACCACGAGAAGATGCTCGACAGCAATGCACAACGGCTGTTCGCGTACCTCGAGGCCTGGCAGGTGCTCGGCGACGACTCGTTCCGCGCGACGGCGCGCGGAATCCTGTCGTTTCTCTACGACACCCTGCTCGATCCGAAGACGGGCACGTTCAAGGGCAGCCAGGACGCCAATCCGACCTACGCGCACCTGCCGACGCGCGCGGCTCGACGCGACTTCGGTGCGCCGCCGTGCGATCCGACCGTGTTCACGAACTGGAACGCGATCGCCGTGTCGGCGTTGTTCAAGGCGACGGCGGTTCTCGGCGAGCCGAGACACGCGGAACAGGCTCTCAAGACGCTCGAGTTCCTGCGCAACGAGATGGTCGACCTGCATCGCGGCGTCTATCACTACTGGGACGGCAGCTATCACCTTCCGGGGATGCTGTCGGATCACGCCTACATGCTCCGGGCGTTGATCGACGCGTCGCAGCACGCCGGCGACGTGCGCTACCTGCACGACGCGCGCAAGCTCGCCGACCTGTCGATCGAGCAGTTGCACAGTCCGAGCGGTGGCTTCTACGACAAGTCCTACGATCCGGGCGCGCGCGGCGGGTTGCGCATGCGCAATCGCTCGATCCTCGAGAACGCCGTCATGGCCGAGGCGCTGCTGCGCCTGTCGGCGCTCCTGCGCATCGACGACTACGCCGATACCGCCCGTGAAACGCTGGCGTCGTTCGCCGACGACTACAAGCGCTTCGGCCACTTCACGGCCGGCTACGCGCGGGCCGTGGATCTGCTCTTCCACCTGCCGATACACGTCACGATCGTCGGTCCGCGCGCCTCGCCCCTCGCGATCGATTTGCAGCGCGCAGCGCTCGGGCCGTATGTCGCGAGCCGCATCGTGCAGATCCTCGATCCCGCCGAGGACGCGAGCCTGCTCGCTCGTTCCGGCCTCCCGCATCCGAGACCTGGCGAAGCCGCCCGCGCCTACGTGGCTCGCGGCCGCGAAAGCTACGCCGAGACGTCCGATCCGGCCCGCCTCGCCGCGCTGATGACGCGTGTCGAGCGCGGGGCGTGAGGTTCTTTGGTCACTCGCGCCGCATGGCGTGCGTCGGGCGCATCAGCGCGGCGCGCAGAGCCGGCCACGTGCCGCCGAGGAGCCCGAGGACGAGCGAATAGCCGACCGCCCAGGCCATGACGACGGGGGTCACCCTGAACGCGAAGGCGACCTCGGTGAACGTCTGGAAGTTCATCGTGCCGGTGTCGACTCCGTTCAGCGGCAGCGCGAGCAGGCAGCCGACCGCCCCTCCGAGCAGACAGAGCACCAGGGACTCGAACAGGAACGACAGGAAGATCGCGAACGGCCTGAATCCGAGCGCGAGCATGACGCCGATCTCGTGGGTCCGCGCGGCGAGCGCCGCGAGCATGGTGTTGGTCGAGGCGAAGATGGCGCCGAAGCCCATGATCAGCGCGAGACCGATGCCCAGACCGCGCAACACCCACGACATCGCCGTCGTCTGCTTGGCGAAGTAGTCGCGTTCGGTCATGACCTGACAGGGCGTCTGCGGGTCCTTGTCCATCCGCTCCGCGAGCTCCGCGACGTCGGTCCCCGGCACGAGCTTCGCGATCACGCGATTGAACACCGGACGCTCGAGCGCTTCTGCGAGGCGATCGCGATCGCCCCAGATCTCCGACTTGAACGGTCCGTCGTGATCGAACACGCCGACGACCTTGAACGGCGTGGTGTTGAGGGTCAGGGTGTCGCCGAGTTCGCAGTTGGTGATGCGATCCACGAGCTTCTGGCCGACGATGACCTCGTCCGTGCCCGGGGTGAAACGGCGGCCTTCGACGATCTGGAGCGACTTGCCGATGATGTCGAACGTGCGCGGCTGCACGCCACGGATGGGCACGTTGGTCTCGCTGGCCTTGCCGATCTTGTCGCGGCGCACGGCGAGGTACATTTCGGCCGAGACGAGCGGCTCTCCGCCCGCGGGGCGCTCGATCTCGGGCAGGGTCTTCATCAGGATCGCGGCGCGTTCGCGGGTGAACACGCTGTCGCCTTCGTTCGTAGCGCCTTGACGCAGGAACACGACGATATCCTCGCGTCCGTTCTCCGTGAACAGGCGCTCGAACCCCTGCTGCAGGGCGAGCACGCCGCACAGGACGGCGACCGTGGCGCCAATGCCGAGTACCGTGAGCAGGGTCGCGGAACGGCGCACCCAGAGACTGCGCAGGTTGTAGGTGAAGGGCACGAGTTTCATGTTCAGGCCGTCGCTCGGAGCGCCTCGATGACGTGCATGGTCCTTGCCCGGAGGGCCGGGGCGATCCCGGCGAGGACTCCGATCGCGAGCGTGACTCCGGCCGCGAGGATGAGCGTGCCGTTCGTCACTTCGTAGCCGGGGAACATCGTGCCGAGGAACTTCGACATGCCCGGCTCGAGCAGTTTCGAGAGCCCGATCCCGAGCGCGCCGCCCAGGCCGCACATCACGAGCGATTGCGCCATGAGGAGCCCGAACACGGTTCCATCCGCGAAGCCGAGCGCCTTCATGACGCCGACGTCGCGGGTCTGTTCGCGCGCGGACATCAGCATCGTGTTCAACGCGGCCAACAGGATCGCGATCATCACGCCCGTGCCGATGGAATTCACGAAGAGCGGGACGTTGCCGACCATGGACACGAATTGGGCCTGGAATTCGGCCTCCGTCGTCGTCTGGACGACCTGCGGCCCGTTCTCGTACATCGCGTCGATCTCCGACATCACCGCCGTCTGATCGATGCCGGGCGCCGTGCGCAGCACGAAGATGCCAACGCCCTGTGGGCCTGTCGCCTCGCCCGCCTCGAGCGCCTTGTCGAGGTACTGGGTGTGGAAGAACAGCGTGTTCTCGTCGACGTTCTTCTTCTTCGAGCGGTAGATGGCCGCGACCCTGAAGTCCCACGCGGCGCCGTCGACGCGCGGGAACAGTGCCGCGATGATCGGCACCGTGTCGCCAACCTTGAATCCGTACTTGGCTGCGGTGGCTTGACCGACGGCGCACGAGCGTCGATCGTCGACGAAGTCCTTGGCCGAGCCGTCCACGATCTCGATCTCCGGATAGACGTCGAGCAGGGCCTCGGCATCGGTCGCGAACTGCGCGAAGAAGTTCGACGGATCCTGGTAGTACCCGCCGAACCAGTTCCAGCGCACGACGCGCTCGACTCCCCTTACCTTTTCGAGTTGAGCGTGATAGGACTCCGGCATGTAGACGAAGAGGCTGACCTTCGACTGAACGATGAGTCGATTCGAGGCGGCTTCGCGGACACCGGCGTCGAGCGCCACGACGAGCGATCGCAGCGCGCACAGGAGGAAGATCGCGATCATGATCGACGCGACCGTCAGCATCACCCGCACCGGGTGCTTCAGCAGGTTCTTGAATACGAGGCGGGTCGGAAACATCAGGAGTTCCTAGCGCGCGGTCGCCGGCCGATTCTCCACCAGGTCGCCGAGTCGCCCCTTGTCCATGTTCACGATCTTCTTCGCGCGGTTGGCGGCGGCCGGGTCGTGCGTGACCATCAGGATCGTCTTGCCGTGGGATTCGTTCAGCTTGGTGAGCAGGTCGAGCACTTCGCCGGCCGACTTGCGGTCGAGGTCGCCGGTCGGCTCGTCGGCCATGATCAGCATCGGGTCGGTGACGATGGCGCGCGCGATCGCGACGCGCTGTTCCTGACCGCCGGACAACTGCGAGGGACGGTGGCTGCGGCGATCCGAAAGCCCCACGAGCGCGAGCGCGACCTCGGCGTGCTTGCGCCGCTCGCTGCGCGACAAGCCCGTGAGCAGGAGCGGCAGCTCGACGTTCTCCTGAGCCGTCAACACCGGGATCAGGTTGAAGCCCTGAAACACGAAACCGACGTGGACGGATCGCCAGCTCGCCAGATCCGCGCCGCCCATGCCGGCGATGTCCTCGCCGTCGACGACGATCTCGCCCGACTCGCACTGGTCCAGGCCGCCGATCAGGTTGAGCAGCGTCGTCTTGCCGGAACCCGAAGGGCCCATGAGCGCGTAGAAGCCGCCCTTCTCGATGTCGAGGTCGAGCTTGTTGAGCACGGTCAGCACTTCGCCGCCGCGCTCGTAGGTCTTGGTCACGCCCCGCAAGCGGATGAGCTGTTCGGTCTGCGCGTTCATTTCCCCTGCTTCTCCCTGCGTACACGGTCGTCGTTCTTCAAGTTCGAGGGCGGCGACACGACGATGTCCTCGCCCGGCTTCAAGCCGTCGAGCACGGCGACACGGCCGGCGCGTTCGGTTCCGATCTGGACGGGGCGCTCGCGCACGGTCTCCTGTTCGAGCACGAACACGAAGGTGGTCCCGTTGCGCCGCACCACGGCGTCGCGCGAGATCAGCATCTTCGGATCGTCCTTCTGCACGGGCGCGTTCTCCTCGACGAAGACCACCCGCGTCCCCATCTCGGGCCGCAGCTTGTCGTCGCGCTCCAGGAACACCACGCGCACTTCGACGGTCGCCTTCGTGCGGTTCGCGGTCGGCCAAATGCGGTCGACGCGGCCCGAGTAGGGCTTCTCCGGATAGGCATCGAGGTAGATGCGGGCCTCCGCCCCGAGCTTCACGCCGGCGATGCTCGTCTCCGACACTTCGGCCTGCACCTCCAGCGTCGCGAAGTCGACCATCGTCACGACCGAGCCGCGCGCGTTCGATCCGCCCTGCGAATTGGGGCTGACGACCTCGCCGACTTCGGCGTCCTTCAAGACGACGATGCCGTCGAAGGGAGCGCGCACGAGCGTCTTGTCGAGCGTGGCCTGCGCCAGTTCACGCGCGGCTTCAGCCGCGACGATGCGCGCCGACGCTTCCTTCACTCCGCTGCGCGCCGCGTTCACGCGGGCTTCGCCCTCGGTCACGGCCTGTCCGGCGGCATCGCGCCGGGCGCGTGACCAGGTCACCCGCGACTCGGCCTCGTCCAGGTCTTTTTGCGCGCGATCGACGCGCTCGACCGAATCGACCTTGCTTTCGAGGAGCGCGCGCGCGCGAGCCAACGACAGGCGTGCGAGCTTGTGGTTGGCTTCGTACTGCGTGATGTCGGCTTCCGTGGCCGCGAGTTCCGACTTCAGCGCGGCGATGCTCTTCTCCGCGGTGACGACGTCGGCTTCAGCGCGCCCTTTCGAGGCCAAGGCGACGTCGATGTCGGCCTCGGCGCGTTTCAGGCTCGCCGCGTACTCGTCCGAGTACAGGCGCGCCACGACCTGGCCCTTCTTGACGACCGAACCTTCCTCGACGTTCAGCTCGACGATCCGTCCGGGGGTGTCGGCCGACAGCGCGGCGCGCGTGCGCGCGACGATGTAGCCGTTCGCGGAGGTCCCGGTCGCGGCAGCGACGGCCGAGGCGTTGCGCTCGACGACGCGCTCGACCTTCACCGCCGGGGTCGACAGGTTGTCGGCGAACTCGCGCAGTTGAACGCGGAAGAGGAGCGCCATCGCTCCCAGGATCGCGGCGACGATCAGGAGCTTCGTCCAACCGCTCATGCGCTTCCTGCGCGGGCGCGTGCCGCCCGTTCCGCGATCGATCTTGAGTTGTTCGAGTTCCACGCGCTGCTGCCCTCTCGGGAATGAGGGCGACCAGTCTATACGAGCGTCGAGCGCGAATGGAGGCGCCACCCCTTCGAACTCAGCGACCTTGGATCACGGGCAATATCGTCGTTTCGAGGCGCTGAAAGAGCTGCGAGGTCGCGCGCACGTCGCGCAGGCAGTATTCGCCGATGTCCTCGACCCGGCCCTGACGGTAGACGCGCGCGACCTGGCTGCCGTCGATCGAACCTTTCGGGCTCTCCACGTCGAAACGCCGGCACCAGTATTCGAGCGAGTAGCTGTCGCGCACGGTGCCCTGGAAATTGAACACGTCCATCAGGTCGCAGTGATCGCCGATTTCCCAGCGTTTCGGGATCAGGTTCCGCGAGGGCTTCACGCCCAGTTGCGCCGAACGGATCGTGAGCATCGGTCCGTCGTACGTGCGGCCGTTGTACGAGACCAGTCGCGGCATCGAGCCGGACTTGGGGTTCCTCCCGACCTTCTCCCAGAACTTCTCGAGGACGGCCTTCTCGTCGCCGCGGAAGATCTTCGAATTGGGCACCTTCTCCCAGTCGCGCTCCGCGCCGGCTTTGCCTTCGAGCAGGATCATCCCGCGGTCCTCGCGTACCAGCCACATCCCGATCGCGATGATCTTGCCGAGGCCGGGGAACAGTCCCGTTCGATCCGGGACGGCGTCGCGGTCCTGCTCGGCTTTCGCTCGCGAGAGCAGGTAACCGCGCGTGATTTCGTCGACTTCCTCCCACGGGAAGCCGGCCACTTCGATGTCGAACGCGATCGTCTGTTGTTGAGTCATGGCTGGCGCACTCGGCGTCTTCAGCCCTGAGACTATCCTGGCCGAGGCCGGCGCACGAGCATCGTGGGCGCGAGGCGGGGCCTCGTGCTCCGAGCGCGGATCACGAGCCAGGCGAACGCCAGCGCGATCGCACCGAAGTTGCCCGCGTCTCGGAAGCGGTCGATTCCGCTCGAGCTGGGCCTGACCATGGCGCACCCGCCCGCGCCGGACTTCTTCGAGGACTGATAGACGAACGCGCTCGGCGCCACCGTCGCCTGGCTGGAGAACGCATCCTTGACGACGACCTGCTTCGCACCGCTCGACGACGCGGGCGAGAGCACGCGCAACGTGTTCGCGTCGACGAATTCGAATCCCGTGGCCAACGTACCGCCGGCTCCCGTGTCCGCATCCGCCCCGAAGTACACGTCGCTCGTCGCGGTGAAGTTCGCTCCGTGGATCGTGACCAGGCTCCCCCCTTCGTCCGTGCCCGTGGCGGGATCGAGTGACGTCACGATCGGATCGGGATCGGACCAGTACATGTAGAGCGAGGTCGCGGTTTCTCCGAGCGGGTTTCGCACCTCGATCGTGTACGGGCCGCCGGGGATCCCGGGAGCGGTCGAGAGCACGAGCTTCGTGCTCGAAACGAAGTCGACGGATGTCTGCACGACGCCGTCGATCATGACCGTGCATCCCGCCACGAAGTCCGTGCCGCGGATCGTGACCGACGTGCCTCCCGTGGCGGCGCCCGATGACGGAAACACGCTCGTGATGCCGGGCAGCGCTTCGAACGTGAAACCGCCGGCCAGTCGGCCTTCGACGCCGCTCGCGTCGATGACGATCACGTCGACCGCACCGAAGTCGTTCGCGCCGGTTGAAAAGTGCAGGGTCGTGTCGTTCTCGACCGTGCATCCACCCGGGACGCCTTCAGGGAAGACGCGCGAGCCGAGCACGACCTTCGTGCCGCGCCTGAAGTTCGAGCCCGTGAGCGTGACGAGATCGCCGCCGTGGATCGAGCCGCGCGCCGGCAGGACGTTCGTGACGGTCGGATCCGTCGGCGTGATCTCCAGCGCGGCGACGAGCGTGCTGCGTTCGCCGAGCGCGTTCACGGCCGTCACGTCGACGTGTCCGGTGTCCTCGTCTGGGGGCACGGTCACCTGGAACGTGACCTGCGTCCAGTTCCACGAAACCGGCGTGATCGTGACGCTCGCGTCGCTGGACTCGAGCGTCGATCCGGGGGCGAGTCCTGAGCCGTGCAAGGTAGCGGTCCGCGTCCGCCCGATCAGGCAACGCAGCGGCAGGTCGTCGCTCGTTCGCCCGAGCCC
>JBGATY010000076.1:0-15830 GCA_044228955.1 Planctomycetota bacterium
CGGACGCTACCAGGTGCGGCTCACCGCGGCGGGCACGACGCAGACACAGGGCTTCGACGTGCGGCAGGACCCGCGTCTCGAGGCGATCCCGGCGACGGTGCTCGCGGCGCGTCATCAGCTCGACACGGGCGACTTGCGCTCGGACTGCGCGCCGCTCGCGAGCCTGGTCGAGGCGCTGCTCTCGAGCGGCGCCGAAGTGCACGCGCTGCACGATCCGACGCGCGGCGGCGTGGCGACGGTGTGCCACGAGACCGCGATGCGCGCCGGCGTGCGCATCGCGCTCGACGAGGACGAGCTGCCCGTGCGGCGCGAGGTGCGAGCGGTGTGCGAGCTGCTCGGCCTCGATCCGCCCTACCTCGCATGCGAGGGAAGAGCGCTCGTGTGGGTCGCGGCACGCGACGCGCAACGCGCATTGAGCGCGCTCCACGCCCATCCGCTCGGCCGCGAGGCCGCGCGCATCGGCCTCGTCCACGAGCGCGGCCCGCGCGCGCTGCCGCTCGTGCTGCGCACTTCGATCGGCGGCGAACGTCCACTCGACATGCTCTCGGGCATCGACTTGCCCAGGATCTGCTGATGGCCACCGATGCAGTCACCTGGAGTGTGCTCCTCGCCGCGGCGACAATCGCGTTCCTGCACACGGCACTCGGGCCTGATCACACGCTCCCGTTCGTGATGCTCTCGCGCGCGCGGCGCTGGAGCGTGAGGAAGACGCTCCTCGTCACGACGGCGTGCGGCATCGGGCACGTGGCCTCGTCGCTCGTGCTCGGTCTCCTCGGACTCGTGCTGGGCGCTTCCGTCGGCGCGGTCGAGCACGCCGAGGGCTTCCGTGGCGATCTCGCCGGCTGGGCGCTCGTCGTGTTCGGTTCGGTGTACGGCTTGTGGGGTCTGCGCCGCGCGCTGCGCGCGCGAACCGGTCTCGAACTGCACGAGCACGGCGGACACGTCCACCTCCACCGTCACGGAATCGGCGCGCACGTCCACCCGCATGTCTCCTTGCCGACCTTGCGCCTGAACGCGCACCGAGCGGAACCGGTCGGGCGCAGCGCGACGTTCTGGACGCTCTTCCTCGTCTTCGTCCTCGGTCCGTGCGAACCTTTGATTCCCCTGTTCCTGATTCCCGCGAGCCAAGGTCGCTGGGTCCTCGCCGCCTGGACTGGAATCGTGTTCGCGATCGTCACGCTGGTGACGATGCTCGCGCTGGTCGGCGTCGCGGTCGTCGGACTCGCGCGCTTCGACGGAGCCCGCCTCGAGCGCTGGACCCACGCCCTCGCGGGCGCGACGGTCGCGGGGTCGGGCCTGGCGGTGTTGTTTGCGGGGCTCTGACGGTTCGCCTGCGGCTGGACCTGCTTTGGAAAGGTGCTCAGCCGGCCCAAGTCCTACGATCGGATCTGGACCGGCCTGAGGGAGGTCGATCGCCAAAGGACTCTTGCGCTGGAGAGCGGACTGAGACGGACTTCCGTCGCAGGCCGCTGCGAGAGTGCGGCGAGCTTCACATTCCGTCGATTGTGAATGGGGAAGTGTTCCCCCCGCGCGTTCGTGAACGTTGCAGTGTTCTGGTGCCGTTCAAGGACCCATAGAGGGCGCCCTGCACGACCTGACCCGGGTAGACCGCAATGTGCAGACGATTCGACCACTGGTCTGGGCTGCTCAGGAACACGATCGGATTGCTCATCACGGCTCCCCTCTGGAAGGTAATGGCCGTCGGCAGGTCCGGGATGCGGAGTGCAGGCCGATCGGTCATGGTCACCGGATAGATGAATCGCACAGAGGCGACTTGCGAGCTGAACAAGGTACCCCCCAGAATCAGTCTCGACTGACCAGCAGCGCGGCCAACGAACCGGTAGCACTCGGCTGCCATGATCGTGATCTGGCCACTCGTCGCGTTTCCAGCCAGATCGGTCGCCGTGAACGTGATGAGGTGCGCACCGACGGCGGAGTTTGGGGGCGTCCAGGATAAAACGCTCTGGACCGGATTGCCCGCGGTGGGCAGGGCCGGAGTCATCAACGAGCCGACCGGCCAGCCGCCGGCAGTCAGGGTGACGACATCGCCGGCGTTCACATCGCTTGCCTTGACCGTGAAGCTGAGCGCAACACCCACAGTCCCGTTCACGGTCGAACCGCAAACCTGAGTCGGCGTCACGAACTGAGGTGGATTGCTTCCGCCGGTGATCTCGCCGCGCACGTGCGAACACGAACGAACCCGAGGGACAGCGGTGGCACCACGCGAGATCGGGTTTCGGAACCGCGGTCGAAGAATCGCAGGCGCGAATCGCCGTCCCGCCGACGATTCGATCCTCTCAGTGCGAGGGCTCGCTCAGCGTCGCCGCCTCTGCGACGGCCTCCGTGAGCACCGGCTCGGGCCCGCGTCGTGGCCAGAACAGCACGAACATCAAGACGGCGAGGGGCGGGATCATCAGGAACCAGCCGGCGACCGGCGGAAGGTTCCAGACGATCACGATCTCCGGCACGACGCCGAGGTAGTAACAGCAGTACGCAGTGATCGCGGCCAGTTCGAAGCGCGCCGTGCGCGAGATCCCGAGCCGCCCGAGGATGCCGAACAGCGTCCACGAGAAGACGAAGCCCGCGGCCATCAGGCCATACACCGTGAGCGCATGGACGATGCGATCGGGGGGCGGCGCGACGTCGGCGCGGAAGAAGGCCTGCTCGGACGTGCACAGGCCGAGCAGATCGAGCGCGAAGTACGCGGCCACGAAACCCGGAACGCCGTAGACGAAGTTCGTGATCCAGTCGCTGGCCCCGAGCTCGCGCGCTCCGCGGTCGGGGTGGATGCGCACGCAATGTGCGACGCAGCCGTCGCAAGTGGTGCACTTCTCGGGCCTGTTGCGATCACGCGCGAACTGGCCGTAGATCACTTCGACGGGCCGAATCGGGCAGGCACCCGCGCACCAGCCGCTCAAGGAAGCGCAGGCGAGGCCGATTCCGAGAGCGATCAGCGTCACGAGCGAGGCCGCGGCCATCACGCCCGGGCCGTCGGTGTTGAACACGAGGTGTCGCGACGGAATGCCGGTCAGCATCAGCACCCAGCCGAGGAGCTGCAGTCGCCGGCTCGTGGCCGGGCGCAGGTGGATTCCGCGCTTCCATCCGAGGCGACGCGGCAACGATTGCAGCGTCGAGACCGGGCACAGGCTCACCCATGCGTTCGGCGCCGCTAGCAGGAACATGGGCGCGACGGGGATGGACGCGAACCACAGGATCTGCAGGCCGAGCCTCGGTTGGACGAGCAGCAAGGGCGGCAAGGCCAGGAAGATCACGAGCCCCAGCGCGGCTCCGAGCCGAAGGAGGAGCAGCATCTTCGGCGGGTAAACGCGGTCCAATTCGCTCGCGGAGGAGCTCGTCGAGGTGTCGATCATGGTGTCGTGAGCCCAGGCCGTTCGCGCCGCGCTCTCCGGTCTCGCCCGACGCGCGCACGGGCGCCGACAGTCGGTGATCGTCGTCTCGGCGGGCGGGGGGGGGGCGCTCCGAACAATATCGCGTGCCGTGATCGCGTGAGGGCATAAGTCGCGCTCCACATGGAAAGAACGGCCCGCAGTTGACGTGAGCTGCCGTAGCGTGCTCCGCGGGGAAGCCCCGTTGGGCGTCTACTCGATCTTGCGGAGGAGGATGTCGCGGAACTGAATGCGCGAGCCCTCGGACTGCAAACAGATGTTGCCGGCGACGCGCTCGACCCAAGTCGCCCGGTTCTGCACCGTGCCGTTGACCTCCAGCGTCAGGTCGCCGCGATCGAGCGTGATCTTGTAGTGATTCCACTCGCCGATCGGGCGTTCGTTGCACACGGACGACTTCTCCGTGTGACGGCCGCTCGTGCGCGCGGGATCGACGAGCATCGGAACGTCGTCGATGTTCCAGATGTCGCCGGCGGAGCGGTGCTGCAGTTGCGCTTCGACGCTCTTGGGCCAGACCTTGTCGGGACCGACACGTCGCAAGAGCACGCCCGAGTTGCCCGGTTCTCCGCCGGCGGGAAAGCGCCAGTCGAGCTCGAGCACGAAGTCCTCGTATTGCGCCTCGGTGCGCAGATAGCCGATCGGTTGGCCCTTGCAGTCGAGCACACCGTCCGCGACCGACCACACGTCGGACATCTTGGCTCCGGGTGCATCGAGGTAGAACGTCCAGCCGGCGAGATCGACGCCGTCGAAGAGTGGAATCGGCGCGCCGAGCTTGCGCGGCTTCGTGCGATCGAGCGTGAGGAACGCCACCACATCGGCCAGGTCCTGCGCGGACAGCGACGCACTCACGTTGTCGGGCATCGCGGACACCGCGGCTTTGCGGCGCGAGACAATTTCGCTCTTCGAGAGCACCGTGCGCACGCCGGCGGTGTCCTTGACGATCACCTGTTCGCCGTCGGCGAGCAGGAAGCCCGAGACCACGCGCTCGTCCTCGGTCTCGAACATCCACGTGTCGTAGCCGAATGCGATGCCTGCGCTCGGATTCAGGATCGCGTCGAACAGGGCGCTCGGTGCGTACTTCGTGTGCACTCCGCTGAGGTCCGGTCCGATGTCGCCGCCGCGGCCGGCGAACACGTGACACTTGCTGCACGCGGCGGTGTCCGAGAAAAAGAGCTTTTCGCCGCGCTTCTCGTCGCCGGAGAGCTTTTCGAGCGCGGCGATCGACAGCCTTTCGCCCGAGGCGCGCGAAAATTGCTCGCTCGCCAAAGCGCGCACCGCGAGATCGGGGCACTTGAAGATGGCGACTGCAATCAGCGCGCACGCACCTTCGTCGTAGCGTTTCGCGCTGGACGCGGCGAGCGCATGAAGCCCGCCTTCGCGCGTCGAGCACAACTCGTCCGCCGCGGACTTGCGCTCGGCCGCTGAGAGTTTGGGATCCAACAGTCGCGCGTCGACGCGCTCGAAGCGCTGCGGGTCGGGTGGAACCGTGACGAAGACGCGGAAGCGGATCGACGTGCCGCCATTCTGCTTCACGCCCTGTTCGTCCGGGCCGACCGCAACCTGCAGGCGCTCGAACTTGCCCGCCGGCAACTCGTAGGCGATCTCGGAGTTGGCGTGCGTGCCGATGCCGTGCTCGTACGGCTTGCCGGCGATGACGAGCGGTCCGCCGTTGCAGTTCTTGTTCTTCTGCACCTGTCCCCAGGCCGCGGTCGCCTGCTTCCACGGCAAGTCGGCGAGCGCCGTCTCTCCGTCCGGACCGATCAGCTTGCCCGCGACCCAATCCGCCCAATCGCAGCCGTTGCCGTTGCCCGCGTCGTCCACGCACAAGAAGAGCTGAGTCGCGCCGCGCAGATCGACGTCGATCGCGGCGAGACCCTGCTTCATCACCGGCGATTCGAACACGAGCTTCGCGTCAGCGCGTTCGCTCCCGCCGAGTTGCGTTGCGAGGCGCCACGCGCGCCAATCGTTGCCGTCGCGGAAACGGATCCACCAGCGCGCGAGCGGTTGGACGTCCGCCGGCCCGGCGAGCGCGACGTCGAGCAGCGCTTCGCCCGCCGAGCGGTCCGCCGTGAAAGCCAGCGCGTCGACGGCCTGCTCGCGCTCCGCCTTCGAGAGCGCTGCAGCCATGGCGCGAGCCTTGTGCGCCGTCACGGCCTCGACCGGATGCAAGCGCCAGGCGAGACCCGCCAGGCGCGCATTCCACGTCAGGGGATCAGGGACACCCTCGACGAGTCGCGCAAACAGTCGCGACTCGCGGCCGCGCGCCGCGATGCCGAGGGACTCCAACTCCATGCGATCGCGACCGTCGAAGCTCCTGGACAACATGATCCAGACGTCATCGGCGTCGCTCGACAAATCGTCTTCGATCGTGAGCGCTACTTCTCGCCGAAGATAGGGATCCAGCGAAACGGCTGCCTCGGTGAGCGTGCGTAGACTTGCCGGACTAGCGCGCAGCTCCACACAGGAGGTTGAACTCGTCAGCATGTTCGATGCCGCCGGCGGTCGCGCTGCTCCCAACCCGGCCATGATCCACTGCGCGCGCGCACGAGTGCGCTCGTCCTTCGCGCTTGGCGAGTGGAAGAAAGCCGTCAGCGCCTCCTTGGCCGCCGGATCGGCTAGTAGTGCACGAGCTGCGCGTCCACGCACGTTCACTGCCGGCGAGGCTAGCGCCGCGATCCGCCCTGGGGTGTTCGACAGGTCGACGGCGACCGGCCGCGTGCCGGCTCCCTTGCGTGCGATGCGCAGGATGCGCCCGTAGCCTTCGCGATCCCCCATCGCGTGTCCGCCAACGCCGGGGTCGTACCAATCGGAGACGTACGCGGCTCCGTCCGTGCCGATCAGCACGTCGCTCGGACGGAACCAATGCGACTTGCCGCCGTCGCCCTCGCGCTCGCGCGAGCGCGCGATGGGTTGCTGGTTGTACAAGCCCAATCTCCCGAGCGGCACGAGGCGGTACACCGTGCTCGCACCCGCGTCCGCGGCGAGCACCATGCCTTCGTGCATCGGACCGAGATCGGCGTTCTCGATCACCGCGACGCCCGTCGGCCCGCCTGCTCCGAGGATCACGCCCATCGGCGCCACGCCCGGATCGTCCTGGTGCCAGTGCGCGCGCTGCGTCTCCTGTCCGGGCCGGCGATCGGCGGTCCAGTACCGCGCTCCGTCCGCGGAGAAGTAGCCATTGTTCGAGCGGGGCAGCACTCCCAGCGCGCGACAACTCTGATTCCCGTCGTCGTCGTTGTCGGCCGTGTACATGTCGCCGAACGCATCGACCGCGACCTCGTACTCGTTGCGGAAGTTGTGCGCGCGCACGCTCAATCCGCCGCCGTCGGCATCGAAGCGCAGGATCAGCCCGCCCGTCCACACGCGTCCGTCGTCGCTCACGAGACCCGGCTTGTTGTCGGCGGGGTGTTCGCCGCCGTCGTTGTAGAGCGAGCCCGATCGCAACGTGAACCCGTCACGATCCGTCACGATGTGGGGCCCCGCGTTGCCGACAGCGACGTAGTACTTGCCGTCGGGACCGATGACGAACGAGTGCAGGCCGTGGTCGTGGTCATGTCCGCCGAACCCGGTCAGGAATGTCTCGCGCTTGTCGGCTTTGCCGTCGTGATCGGTGTCGGTGTAGATGAACGCGTTCGGCGAGCACGAAACCAGCGCCGTGTACTCGTCGAGGACGCAGATGCCGAGCGGTGCGACGAGATCCTTGTCCTCTGCGAACACCGTCGACTTGTCGGCCGCTCCGTCGCCGTCCGTGTCCTCGAGCACGATCACGCGATCGCCGTCGGGATGACCGAGGCCGGGATTGCGCCCGTTCCACTTGCGATAGTTGACCGCCTCCGTGACCCAGATGCGTCCCTGCGCGTCGACGTCGAGCGCGGTGGGATTGAAAAAGAGCGGCGATTCGGCCCACAGCGTGACGGCCAGGCCCTCCGGAACCGTGAAATCCGCCGAGAGATCCTTGGGTCCGTCGACGCCGACGAAGTGAATCGCGAAGGCCGCGAGGGCGAAACCTTGGAACAGCATGGCGTGAGCTTACCCGCGGAGCTCACCGAGCGGGCTACGCTCGGCTCACGCGGCGCATCACGTGCACGCTGAAGGCGTCGGTGCCGTGAACGTGCGGCAACAAACGCAGCACCGTGGCCGAGCGATTGGATGAAAGCGTGTGCAGATCGCCCGGCAACCACTCGTCCTGAGGCAGGGCCACCAGTCCCTCCTCGGCGCACAAGCGCGCCACGACCGCTTCGTTCTCCGCGCGCAGTGGCGTGCACGTGGCGTAGACGAGTCGGCCATCGGGCCGCAGCCAGCGCAGCGCTCCGCGAGCGATCTCGAGCTGCTGTTCGGGGAGCCGCTGCAACACGGCGGCATCCACGCGTCGAGCGATGTCGGGCTTGCGGCTCAACACGCCCAGTCCGCTGCAAGGCGCGTCGACCAGCACGCGCGCGGCCCGGCCCTCGATGTCTCGCAAGGGGGCGGGGAGAGGCGCGCCTGATTCGGGGGCAGCGTGCACGAGCAGGTTGAAGGCCTGCGCCCGCGCCGCGCGCGCACGCAGCTCGTTCAACCGACTGCGGGCGCTGTCCAAGGCGACGACGCGTCCGCGTGTGCCGAGCTGGGCGCAAAGCGCGAGCGTCTTTCCGCCGGCTCCCGCGCACGCGTCCACCGTCGGAGCCGAGTGCGATGGATCGACGATGCGCGCCACGATCTGGCTGGCCTCGTCCTGCACTTCGAAGAGACCCTCGGCGAAGGCGCGCGTCGGAGGCAGCGGCCCCTCGCCCGCGACGTACAACGCCCAGGGACTCCAGTTCCCCGGCCGCGTGGCGACACCCTCGCGAAGCAACTCCTCCGCCAGTGCGTCGCGTGTCGTGCGCGCGAGGTTCGTGCGCAGACAGAGCGGACCCAGCGGCCAACTGGCCCTGAGAAACGGCTCGGCTTCGGGTCCGAGGCTGTCGTGCAAGGCCGTCGCGAGCGCGTCCGACACGGAACCGCGCTGTCCGACCCGCAGCACGGGCCCCGCTCGTTCGAGCAACTCCGCCTCGCGAGCGCGCAGGATGCGTGCATCGAGTCCGGCGTGTCGCAACTCGGCTTGCGCTGCGTCGCGACCGTCGAGTGCATCGAGCGCCGCGAGTCGGACTCGTGCCGAACGCAGTAAGGGTGCCAGCCGTTCCAGGCGCGCCTCACCCGCGAGCAGCCGCCGCAGGTCGGCGAGCAGGCTCCGCCGAGCCGCTCCACGCACTGCCGCCGCCGCGCACGCCTGCGTCAGCGTCGCGCCCCGCAACAGCGCCTCCCAGGCCGTCTCCAGGGGATCGGCTCTCACGTTCGCGGCCTCCGTCGCGTCGCGCGCGTCATGATCCAAGTTTGCACGATGCGCCGGGCACGGTCCACGCAGCCGTGATGGTGTCGGTCGGGCTTCGTGCTCGTCGAATGCCGCGCAGCGCGGCAGAACCGCGTCGGCTACTTGCCGCCTTCGGTCTTGAACTTGCCGTGGCCGGTCGACTTCAGCCCGCCGAGCTTGTTGCGCACGAGCGTGTCGGCGTCCTTGAACTTGCCGTCGATCACGGCGCGCTCCGCGGCGGTCGCGAAGTCGAGGCCTTCGAGGAGCGTCTTGCGATAGTCCGCCAGGAACGCAGGCCGCTTCTTCTCTTCGACCTTCGCGGCCGAAGCGGGGACAGCCGCCTTCGCCGTGATCACCGCCGTCTCGAACTTCGTCAACTGCTCGAGCGCGGCGTCCTTGTTCGCCGCCGTGATGCCCTTGCCGAGCACCTCCAGCGCGTCGTTCATCTCGTGCATCGCCTTCGCGATCGCTTCGTTGCCGGCCGGCGCGACGGCCGCGTGTGCATCACGGGAGAGGATCCAAAAAAGTGCGCCCGGGACGAGGACGGCGAACAGGATCAGGGGCGTGAGACGGCGGATCATCGTAGAGGCTCCAAAGTGACGAGTATCGAGTGAGCGAGGGACGGACGCGCGCCGAAGCGAACGCGAGCAGGATGCGATGCCGGCAAGCGCATCGCAACCGCGGAACGCGCTCGAGCACGGTTCAGGAGCGCCGCCCCGTCACTTGACGGGCAACGGCCCGCGCACGATCGACTCGAGTCGGCCTTCGGGCGTCAAGACGAGCGTCGTGGGGAGCGGCAGGCGCTCGAGATCGACGAGGGCCGAGAGTTCGAAGCCGGGGGTGCCGCCCTCCGGCGGCAAGTAGTAGTTGTCCAAGAGACCGCCGCGCTGGCGGAACAGCTCGGCCGAGCGGACGCGGTCGCCGGGAACGTCCAGCCCGATGGCGACGACGCGGTGCTTGGCGCCGTCCGCCTCGCGCTGCAACTCGGGGATCTCGGCGACGCACGGTGCGCACCAACTCGCCCAGAGGTTGAGGTAGACCGGTTTGCCACGCGCGAATTCGCGCACGTCGAGCACGGTCTCCTTGCCGGAGCGGTCGACGAGGCGCAGCTTCGGTACCGCGTCGCCCACCGCGATCTTCAGGCCTTGCGGCATGGGATTCGGCAGCGGACGCGGGCGCGCGTCGAACGCTTGCGGCTTGCCCGAGCCCTCGACGAGGGTCACGCGCGAATTCGCGTCGATCTTTCCGAACGACTCGCGGCGCGCGCCGGGCCAGATCACGTCGATCTCCGTGGATGCGGCGCTGCCCAACCCGAACACGAGTTCGGGGGCCTGGCAGGAGGCGAAACCGGCGCCGCGCGAGAGGACCTGGGCCGACACGCTGGCCCCGGTGCGCGCCACGACGATCGCGCCGATCGCTTCGTATTGCAGGCGCGTGCCGTGCAAACGCACCTTGACGAAGTGACCGTCCGCGGACCCCGCCGGCCGTATGTCGTTGCGGTAGAGCCCGTGCCGCTCGCGCTGGATGTTGTGCACGAAGAGATCGACGTCGCCGTCGTCGTCGAAATCCGCCGCGATCACCGCGCGACCGTCGTTCGGTGAATCCGAGCCCGACATGTCCGACAGATCCGCGAACGCGCCGGATCCGCCGTTGATCCACAGCTTGTCGCGCTCGTTGCCGCTGAACGACATGTTCTGGCGGAAGATCTGCGAGCTCTGAGCCGTGAGGTAGTTCTCGTCGTTGACCCGATTGGGCTGGACGATCTCCGTCACCTGCTTCGCGTCGAGGGAAGACGCCACCACGTGGCGCCAGTAGGAGCTTCATGTGTCCGCCGGCTTCGCGCCCGTGATGAAGCCGTTCGCGCAGAACACGTCGAGGCGTCCATCGAGGTCGAAGTCGGCGAGGGCCGCGCTCCAGGCCCAGTTGCCGTCGACGCCACCCTTCGCGGAGGGATTGCGTTCGAACACGCGGCCGGCGTCGGTTTGTCTCGAGAAGAAGATCGAATTGCCCGACGCCATCTTCAGCAGGGCCGTGCGCTGCTTCTCGTCGCCGGCGAGCCGGCCCAGGATGCGGTTCCCGGCCGTCGAGGACATGTTGGAGGCGTAGAGGTCGAGCACGCCGTCTCCGTCGAGGTCGCCCCACGTCGCGCCCATGCCGTTGCCGAGATCCTCGATGCCCGCCTGCGACGCGACGTCGACGAATTTCCCGCCGTCGTTGCGCCACAGCGATTTCGTGCCGTAGTCGTTGGCCACGACGAGGTCCTGGTCGCCGTCGAGGTCGTAGTCGGCCGCTGCGCAGGCATAGCTCCAGCGCGTGTCCGCGATGCCGACCGCCTTGGTGACGTCCTCGAAGCGCTTGCCGCCGACGTTGCGCAAGAGGACGTCGGGCGACCCGTTGTGCGCGTCGGTCCAGGAATCGTTCGGCGTGACGTCCTCGCGTCCGTAGTTCGCGACGTAGACGTCGAGCCAGCCGTCCCCGTCGTAGTCGAACACGGTCATGCTCACGGCGTGGCAGAGCGCGTCGAAACCGAGCTCGGCGCCGCGCTCGACGAGCTTGCCTTCGCCGTCGTTCACGTACAGGCGCAACCGATTGCCGCCGAGCGATCCGTCGGTGTTTTTCCAACCGACGTCGGCCACCGCCAGGTCCTCATCGCCGTCGTTGTCGAAATCGAAGAAGACCGCGCCCGTCCCGCCGGCCGGCGTCGCGACTCCGTACTCGGCGGCGCGGTCGACGAAGCCCCCCTGCGCCTGCGCGACGTAGAGGAAGTTCTTGGGGCGGCTCGGGACGAACAGGTCGAAAGCTCCGTCGCCGTCGACGTCGCCGCTCGCGGCTCCGTTCCAATAGAACGTCGCGTTCTTGTCGTCGGCGAAGACAGGGCTCGTGTGGGCGACGCCCCCCGAGACGCTGACGTCGGTGAAGAGGTAGCTCGAGCGTTCGGTGATCTGCAGCGAAGTCAGCTCGAGGCGCTCCAGCCGCCAGTTGTGGTCGTCGAGAACGACGCGCGCATCGGCCCAGGCCACCAACGACTGCGGGCCGCCGTTCGCGCCCGTGCCGAGCATCGTGATCTTGAAGCGGATCTTGCCCGCGAGCGGCGCCTGTTTCTCGAACTCGGCGCCCTTGACCTTCCACAGGACCATCTCGACGCGTTGCCAGGCTCCGACGTGGGCCGCGATGCTGCGCAGGAAGTCGTCACGTCCGACGATGCGGCCTTTCGCCACGGCGAACGAGGTCTTGCGCGTGGACAGCGGCAGATCCTCGGTCTTCTCCACCGGCAGTTGATCGAAGGCTCGGCCCGCGAAAGCCGGCATCAGCCACTCCGCGGCCGCCTTGAAGTCGCGCCGGCGCAGATTGTCCGAGAAGTCGAACATCGTGTTCGCGACGGCCTCGGTCCAATCCTCGACGCGTTCCATGTCCTTGGCACGCGCGGTCGGATCCGGGATCTTCAGTTCCGTCGGAAGCTGTGGCGCAGGTGCAGGCGCCGGCGGCGTTTCGCTGCTACCGCAGGCCGACAGCGAGGCGGCGAGGACGAGGAGCGGCAACAGGTTCGCTGCGTGGATGATCGTTCGGGGCGCCCGCATGCTGGTCGTACTTGCATCACAGTCTGCACGCGACAGTGGAAGGCCGCAAGAAAGGCGCCAAACCACGCAACGGAATCCGTCCGTGAGGTGCGCTATTCCGCTCCGGTCCCCTGGCCCGTGTCGTCAGCCGCGCACCGACAGTGGTGCGCGCAACAAGCCCTCGTGCAACGAGCGCACGGCGCGCTCGAGGTGCGGCTGATTCACGAGGAAGACCAGGCTCGGCTGGCGCGTGCCCGAGAACATCTCGACGCACTCGACGCCGGAATCGGAGAGCAGCTCCGCGCAGCGATGGGCGAGTGCATTGTCAGCGCCGACCGAGCGGCCGATCAAGGCGACCACGGCGAGATTGCGTTCGACGCGCACCTTCCGCCCGAGTTCCGCGACAGCCGCGTCGAGACCGGAACACGGCGCGACCATCACGCTCACGCGATCGCCGGCCGTCGACACGACGCTCGGTTCGACGCGATGGCGCGCGAGAACCGCGAACAGCTCGGCCACGCGCGGACCGCGGTGGTCCGACGGGCCGATCGAGAGATCCAGTCGGTAGACGTCCGAACGGGCCGCGATTCCGACGGGGCCGTCTCCGCGCGTCGTCGTCTCGAGCACGGTGCCCGGCGCATCGGGCGCATTCACGTCGAGGATGCGCACGGTGACGCCGGCGCGCTGGACCGGGGCGAGCGCGGGACCGTACAGGACTTCCGCGCCGTGGAAGGCGTACTCCTGCGCTTCCAGGAAGCCGAGGCGCTCGACCACGCGCGCGTCGGGCACGATCTCGGGGTCCGCGGTCATCATGCCGCCGACGGCCTTCCACAACTGCAGTTCACCTGCGCCGACGGCTTCCGCGATGATCGCGGCCGTCAGGTCGGAACCGTTGCGGCCCATCGTGGTGAGGTTGCCGCGCGAGTCCTTGGCGAGGAAACCAGTCACGACGGGAATGCCCGTCACCTGCTCGAGGGCGCCGCGGATGTCGCTCGTGCCGCCGGGAAGGGGTCGCGCGTCGCCGTAGTTCGAATCGGTCGTGATGCCGAGATCCCACGCGTCGACGGGCGTAGCGTGCAGGCCCATGCCCTTCAGCGCGTGAGCGACGATGCGCGCGCTCATGCGTTCTCCGAAGCTCAACAGGTGATCGTGTTGACCTTCGAGCAGGCGCTTGCGGATGCGGATCTCCGCCAGGAGTCCGAACAGTTCAGTGAAGTAGCGATCGAGCAAGTCCGGATCGAGCGCGAGTTGGCGCAGGAGCGTGCGATGCCGGATGCGGACGCGATCGCCCTCGGAATGGCCCTCGAGCGCCGAACGGGTCACGGTATCGAGCAGATCGGTCACGCCCTGGTGGGCGCTGACGACGACGATGGGGCGCTCGCCGCCCTTCTCGAGCACGATGCGGCAGGCCCGCTGCACCGCGGGGCCGTCCGCCAGGCCGGCCCCGCCGAATTTCAAGACACGGTCGAAAGTCATGGAATGTCATCTATAGCCTCCGCGACGCTCGGCAACCACCGCTGGGCCGAGATCGTGGATTCGTGTGTTTGTGATACGCTCAGGGGCTAGCCGACTCGCAGCGAAAGCGACAGATACGCTATGACTGGAATCGACCGCGACACCCTGATCTACGACTGGAATCAGCCCGACGTGAAGGCGGCGGGGCGCATCCAGTTCGACGACGAGACCCTGCGAGACGGTCTGCAGTCGCCGTCCGTCAAGGATCCGAGCCTCGACGAAAAGATCGAGCTCGTGCACCTGATGGACGCGCTGGGCATCCACACCGCCAATGTCGGGCTGCCCGGCGCCGGAGCGCGAGCGCGGGAGCACATCCAGGCCCTGGCACGCGAGATGAAGCGGCTGAAGATCCGCCCGAACGTCGCCTGCCGCACCGTCATCACCGACATCGCGCCCGTCGCCGACATGGTGCAAGCGACCGGCGTGCCGATCGAGGTGTGCGCGTTCATCGGCAGCTCGCCGATCCGCCAGTACGCGGAGAATTGGGAAATCGAGCAGATGCTCAAGCTCTCGCGCGAGGCGGTGGAATTCGCCGTCGCGAAGGGCCTGCCCGTGATGTTCGTGACCGAGGACACGACGCGCGCCAATCCCGAGCACGTGCGCGCGCTCTACAAGACCGCGATCGAGGCCGGCGCGAAACGCATCTGCGTGTGCGACACGTGCGGTCACGCGACGCCGAACGGCGTGAACCGGCTCGTCACGTTCGTGAAGTCGATCGTCGACGAGATGAAGGTCGACGTCGGCATCGACTGGCACGGTCACCGTGATCGCGGCATGGGCCTGATGAACGCGCTCGCCGCGCTCGAAGCCGGCGCGACGCGCGTGCATGCCACGGCCCTCGGCATCGGCGAGCGCACTGGCAACGTCGAGATGGACCTCCTGCTCGTGAACCTGCGCCTCCTCGGTCTCGTCGACAACGACCTTTCCAAGCTCGGCCGCTACGTCGAGCTCGCGAGCCGCGCGACGGGAGTCGGCATCCCGAGCAACTATCCGGTGTTCGGCAAGGATGCGTTCGAGACCGCGACCGGCGTGCACGCCGCGGCCGTGATCAAGGCCTTCAAGAAGGGCGACCACTGGCTCGCGAACCGCGTCTATTCCGGAGTGCCCGCCGACCTCGTCGGGCTCGAGCAGGTGATCGCCGTGGGACCCATGAGCGGCAAATCGAACGTCATGTGGTTTCTCGAGAAGCACGGTGTCCAACCGACCGACGAGCGCGTGCAGAGGGTCCTCGACTTGGCGAAGCAGACGCCGCGCCTCCTGACCGAAGCAGAGATCATGGGCATCGCCGGCAGGTGACGCGCGTCACGTCGAACGTACGGAGTCAGGCCCGCCTCCGCCGTGTTCGCCTACGTCAGTTCGGATTGCGGATGCGCTGCACGAACCACCAGTGGTGGCCGTCGGGATCGGCGGCCTCGTACGCGCGATCTTCCCAGTAGTCGGGCCCGTAGTCGGTGTTCTTCGGCTCGGTGACGATCCTGGCTCCAGCGGCGCGCGCCCGGGCGCAGTGCGCGTCGACGTCATCCACGTAGAGCATGAGCCCGATCGTGTTCGCGCCGCCCACAGACCGCGGCGACATGCGTTGCACGCGCTCGGGATGCGCCGAGTTCTGCGCTTCCTCCGACACCATGATCAAGCCGCCGCCGTAGATGAGTTGCGAGTGGTGCACCCGGCCGTCAGGACCTTCGTGGAGCATCTGCACTTCGAATCCAAAGGCCCTGCACAGCCAGTCGATCGCGGAGCGCGCGTGGACGTAGTTGAGGCTGGGCGAGATGCGCGGCCAACCCTGGGGAGGCGGTTTCATGCGACGTTCCTAGACGGGAGTTCAGGGCCGCGAACGATATCGAACTCGCGCGCCGAGCGCTTGTGCCTCGCCCGAGGCGAGGCAGACAGGACATCAGGGCTTCGTGGCGGCCGCGTGCTCGACCAGTTCGGCGGACTCGAGCGCTCGGTCCCAGATGCGCAAACAGTCGAGTGCGCCACAGTACGCCTGGTTCTGCTTGAACCACGTGCCGACACGCACCGGGAGGC
>JBGATY010000077.1:0-15552 GCA_044228955.1 Planctomycetota bacterium
CGTCGAAGTCTGCGGCGGCACCCACAGCCGTCTGCTGCCCCACACCTTGTGCCGACCGTGGCTGATCGGGTCGTCCTTCGATGCCGTGAGCGAGAGCAGAGTGTCGAACGACGGCGTCACGCCGTGTGCCTGCCGCGATCGCGCCATCATCAGTCCGCCGGAGCGGTAGTGCAGGAAGCACGGATCGTCGAGTCGCAACAACGCGCCGACGACCGCGTTGTTCTCGTGGCCTGCGCTCGAGATCGTGTAGAAACTGCGGCCGGTGCGTTTCAGCTCACGCGCCTCGACGTCGAGTGCGCGCGAGAGCACCTGGTCCTCGAACAGCTCGACGGCCTTGCGCGCGCTGAGACCGCTCCCCGGGGACAGCGGCTCGTCGGGCCGCAGGCGCTGCGCTCGAGGTGCGGCGGTGGACAGGTATGTGTCGAGGTTTTTCTCGACTACGGCGACGCGGTTCGTTGTCACTGGGTACGGGCTTTCGAGCGGTCTTTTTCGAGCGTTGGAGCGTATCCACGGCGTCGATGAGCGTCCATTCCCGGGACCGGACAAAGCGTTGCACCCGGAGTCCTTCTGGGTCGGTGCCCCGCGCTGGGCGGGGATTGTCCGCCCTTTCAAGTTCGCAACCGACCACTCGCCTCAACCGGCGAAAAGTGCGTCGCCGTCCGCAACCAAGCCGCACGCCGCTCGTCTACCGAAGAGGGGAGGCAGATGAAGCGCGCGAGACAGAAGTCGTTCGGGTTCACTTCGTGGGGCGGCGCGCGAGAGGGTGCGGGCCGCAAGCGCACCAGACGGCTTGCGACCGTACCGCACAGGAGGCGCGTCGCGATCGCCCCCCGTCATCCGGTGCACGTCACGCTTCGGCTCGAAACCGGCCTCTCGAGCATGCGCAGGCGTCGAACGTACGCGGCTGTTCGCAATGCACTGGCCGCAGGAGCACGCCGAATGGGCATCCGTCTCGTGCACTACTCGGTGATGACGAATCACCTGCACTTCGTCTGCGAGGTACAGGACGAGGGTGCGCTGTCCCGCGGCATCAAAGGCCTGAGTGTGCGCATCGCTCGCGCTCTGAATCGGATTTGGAAGCGTTCCGGGCGTGTCTTCGCCGACCGGTACCACGCACACGTGTTGAAGACACCGCGCGAAGTGCGGATCGTGCTTGCCTACGTGCTCCGAAACGCGACTCACCATGGAATCCACCTGGTCGGTCCGGATCCGTGTTCCTCGGGAGCGGGCTTCGACGGCTGGATCGGGCTCCCGCGCGGCTTCTGCACCGTCATCGATACGGCCTTTCCCACTGCGGTAACCTGGCTTTTGGCGCTCGGCTGGCGAAGACACGGCCTGATCGTGATGTGATGGGTCAGGCGCGAAATCCGAATGCCGTGTCCAATCCGCGGTGGCGGCCGCGACGTGAGCGGTTACCGTTCTCTCCGTGCCCACGCTTCCGCGCGAAACCGAACTCTACCGAGCACTCGTCGAGCGCGACGCGACGTACGACGGTCTCTTTTTCGTCGGCGTGAAGACGACCGGCATTTTCTGTCGGCCGACTTGTCCGGCGCGGAAGCCGCGGCGCGAAAACGTGAGCTTCTACACGAACGCGGCCGACGCCGAGCGAGCCGGATTTCGAGCGTGCAAGCGCTGCAAGCCGCTTGATCCGATCGGCGAACATCCGCGTTGGGTGGAGCGGCTTATCCATGACATCGAGCGCCGTTCACGTGCCGGGATGCCGCGCCTCCACGACGACGACTTGCGCGCGGCGGGCTTCGAACCGGTGAACGCACGGCGCTACTTCAAGGAGCGATTCGGTATGACGTTTCACGCCTATCAACGCACGCTCTGGCTGGGTGACGCGCACGACGCCCTCTCGAACGGTCGAGCGACGAGCCAAGTCGCGCTCGACTCGGGTTTCGAATCGGAGAGCGGGTTTCGAGCGGCTTTCATGCGCCTTTTCGGCGCGCCGCCGAGTCGCGTGTCCGGCGGCCGCACGATCTCGGCCGCTCTGGTGTCGACTCCGATCGGCCCCTTCGTCGCGGCCGCGCTGCCCGATCGCGTGTGCATGCTCGACTTCCCCGATCGCGCCGCGATCCTGAACCAGACGAGCGCGTTGCGCCGCTGGTTCGACGATCCGATCCTGCCCGGCACGAATGACGCGCTCGAACAGCTGCGTCTGGAACTCGACGAATACTTCTCGGGCCGACGCCGGCGTTTCGAAGTGAAACTCGCGCTCGCCGGCACGCCGTTCCAGGAGTCCGTCTGGAAGGCGCTCCTCGACATTCCGTACGGCGAAACCCGCTCCTACGAGGACATCGCTCGCGCGATCGGCAATCCGAACGCGCAACGCGCCGTGGGCAAGGCCAACGGCGACAATCGCATGGCGATCCTGATCCCGTGCCATCGCGTGGTCGAGAAGGGCGGCGCGCTGCGCGGCTACGCCGGCGGATTGTGGCGCAAGCAGCGGCTGCTCGAGCTCGAACGCGAGCACGCCGCGCAGAGCTGATCGCGTAACCAGCGCTCGGCTCGCGGGTAAACTCCCTGCGCACGTCGGCCCATGCGCAGGAGAGACCCGTGATGTTGCTCGCTTTCGCAGCCTTGTTCGCGCAAATGGCTCCGGTTCCGGCCGGCGCTCCGCCGCTTCCCAAACTCGTCGATTCGAAGCCTTACCGAGCCACCGAACTCGAATCGGCGGACATCGCGAAGTGTGTCGAACAACTCACCGCGGTCGAGCACCCCGACATCGGTTTCGCCCCACTGATGAACGGCGGCGGCTTCCTTCCCGTTCCCGACCTGAGGAGCTTCCAGGGCGGGATCCTCATGCGCGATCACGGGCTCTCGACCGCGCCCGCACTGGAGCGCCTCGTCAGTCTCGGACCGAAAGCGATTCCCGCGCTTCTCGCCGCGCTCTCGGACGCGACGCCGACGAAGATGCGGTTCGACCGCGAGGAGAACTCGATCCTGAGCGGCATGGGACTCGCATGGTACGGGCACGAGATCCCGACGAGCGCGACCTCCAAGCGTGAGCTCGCGGCGCGCGCGGAGTTTCCGACCGTGTTCGCCGAAGTCGACTCGAGCGACCACGAAACCCAGTTGACCGCGCACCGGTTCACCCGCGCCGACATCGCGTTCGTCGCGCTCGGTCAGATCGTGAATCGCCCCTACGCGGCGATGCGCTATCAGCCGACGGCGTGTCAGGTGATCAACAGCCCGGTCCATGACCCGCTGATGGCAGCGGCGTTGCGCCGGATGTGGTCGTCGGATGACCCCGCGCGGTTGCTCTTCGAATCGCTCGTGTCCGATGCGTTCACGGACGGAGACAGGGAAGTCGACCGTCAAGGTGCGCTGGCGCGCCTCGTCTACTACTTTCCCGAAGAGTTCATTCCCTACGTCGTGCAGTGTCTGGACGCGCCGATGGTTTCCGCGGCGTCGCGTGTCGCTTCGCAACGTCCGGATCTGTCGCTCGCGGAGTGGTGCAAGAGCGTCGCGTGGAGCTCCGATCCGCGCCTTCTGGCCGCGCTCGGCCGAGTCGTGGAGCGCATGGACGACCCGCTCGTGCTGATCGCGTGTTTCACGCGGTCGACGGCACCGATCCATGCCGAACTGTTCACGCGCGTCTACGCCAAGATGCTCGAGGCGGCACCTGTCGAGCGAGGCCGTCAAGTTCCAGGCATGGCGAACTCGACTTGGGATCCGCGCTCGTTCGGGCTGCGCAGCTTCGTTGCGTTGCTGCCGGGTCGAGCGGAGGCGCTCCTTCGAGTCTGGCTCGCGCACGGGACGACCGCTGTGAAGCTCGACGTCATCGAAGCACTATCGGGTGTGCCTGCCCCGCTCGTCTGGGCTCCGGCGCTTCTGCGGCCCTTCCTCAGCGATGAGACCGTCATGATCAGGACGTACGGGCCGGATTACGATGCACGCCCGCTTCAAGTGCGCGACGTCGCCGCGGCGGCACTTGCCGATCACCTTCCGGGTGCGACGTTCGAGTTCGAAGGCGACAGGGATGATCTGAATCGCGGTATCGCGCGCCTTCTGTCCCGACTCGACGGCAAGGCGGTCGCGGAGGAGACGAAGAAGGCGCCTCCGGCACTCGCTGAAATCCCGCGCGTCGCACCCCTGCGCGAGATCCAGCTCGGACTTGGCGCGAACATCCTCGCGATCTCGGACGAGGAGCACCTGTACGTCACGAACGGCTACCGGGAAGATGGCTGGAGGCTCGACGTCCTCGCGCTCGATCCGAGAACCGGCGCGATCTCGAGTCGCAGGAAGATCGACACGTGGAGCGGCGGGGTGGTCACCGTGACTCCTTCACTCGCGGACCGGATCGTCTGCTTCATGCCCGACGGGGATCTCGTGGTTCGCGATCCCAAGACGGGTGCGGAGAAGCTGCGCGTCGCGACGGGCTTGCATGCCGGGATGGACCCCGCGGACCCGCTGAAGATCAGTGGATTGGGGGACCTCGCCGTCACGAGCGATGGTCGCTACGCCTTTGCTTGGACCTCCGATGGGATGATCCACACGTTCGATCTCCTGAAGGGCGAACGCTTCGCGAAGCCGCTCGGCACGGCGCACGGGATTGGATTCGGCCGGTTGCTTCCGATCGAGGGGACGCACCGCGTGCTCTTCGAAAGCATGGACGAGTTCCTGCGCTTCGACACCGACTCACGGGCCTCGGTGAGGCTTCAGCGCGTGCCGACCGGCGGGTGGCGCTCGGCGTGGGGGCGCTACGCCTGCAACGCGATGAACGACAACTACCAGGTCTTCGACCTCGACGAGGCGAAGCGCATCGACTTGGATCTGCCGCAGGAATCGAAGATTCGCGACGTGCTGGGCGACGCGCAGACTACGCGCGCATTCATGCGTGACGAATCCGGTCCGATCCTGGTCGTCGATCTCGCGACGGGAATATGCCTCGCGTCGTTGACGGCTCCGCGCGGGGAGAGCTGGTCGTCGATGACGCTGTCGGCGGATCGTCGGCGGCTGTACTTCCTCACGGTACAGATCGACAAGGCGGATCGAGGTGCCGAATCGCGCAACGAACGCGCGCGCATCGTCACGTTCGACGTCGAGTCTCTCCTGCGCTGAGCGTCAGGCCTTCCAGCCCGAGCGCAGCACGGAGACCTCGCGGGTGGCCTCGGCGTAATCCTCTGCGGAGAGTGGCGCGACCTCGTCGGTGCCCATGCCGCCGGACCGATTCGAAGGAATCGTCGTGTACATCGCTCGCTGCAGGTACTCGGTGAAGAACGCGCGTTCCTTCTCGGCGATGTGTTGGACGTCGTAGCGCGGTTTCTCGCGCATCCCGGCGATGTGCGCGACGGGCGGCGTCACGAGCGCGCCCTTCGACGCTGCGCCGGCTTTCTGGAAGTGGTTCCTGAACGCGCGCGGGCCGAACTCGAGGAAGTGCAAGAACGTGTGGTGCGTCGAGTTCGCGCCGGCCCACGGATAGGGATTCAGCTCCCAACCGGACGCGACGCGGTCGATCTCGCGTTCGACGCGCTGGTTCGCATCGATCGTCCGACGGCCGTTTTTCTGCGTGAAAAGCGCATACAGACGCAGTTCGTCGCCGCGAGCGTAGTAGATCTTGCGCACGCCGTAGCGGGTCGGATCGGCGGCGATATGCGAGCCGTTTTCGAGGCCGAACTGGCCGACGATGAAGAGGTCGATCCAGTCCTGTTCCTCCTCGATCCACTGCACCGTCGCGAGCGCCTCGTCGATCGTCTCGTCGGGGTGATCGGTGAACGTCATCCACTCCGTCGCGATGCCGGCGTCGTGGAACGAGCGATTCACGCTAGTCATCGTGGCGCGATCACAGCCCTTGCGCATCAGAGACAAGATGCGATCGGAACCGCTCTCGATGCCGAACGCGGCCGAGCGCAGCCCCGAATCGAAGAGCAGCTTGCAGCGCTCGGGCGTGAAGTACTTCTCGATCTTGAGATCGCTCGACCAGCGGATCTTCACGCCCTTCTCGATCAGCGCTTCGGCCAGCTTCACCGCGTACTTCGGCGACAGCACGTCGCACGAAATGTAGATGTTCTTGGCACCGTAGCGCCGCGAAAGCTGTCCCAACTCGGACGCCGCTCGCTCGGGCGGAACCTCGCGATAGCTCGCGGTCGCCGTCTCGGTCAGGCCGTAGTAGCAGAACGAGCACTGACCCCAATAGCAGCCGCGCGTCGGCGCGTAGAGCAGAATGCGACTCGGCGCCCAGTAGCGATCCAGATCGAGATCGGAATAGTCGGGCGGAGCTGCATCCTTCAGATCCAGCGACCAACGCGGCCCGATGTGCGCGAGGTTCGTGAGCGGATCGCGCGACATCAGGTTGGGCACGTCGCGCACGATCTCGAAGCGCTCGACTCCGATCTTGGCCGCGCGCCAACGCTCGAGTCGCGGCAACAATTGCGCGAGCGTCTCTTCGCCCTCGAACAAGCCGATCCCATCGACGAACGCCAAGAGACGTTGCTTCAAGTCCTCTTCGAGATGGATCGCGACCTGATGGATCGCCGGCCCACCCAGAGCGACGAAGGCGTGCGGAGCGCGCTCCTTCAGGAAGCGGCACAAGTACAGCGCCTCGGGAATCTGCGAGGGGAACACCACCGACACGCCGACGAACTCGACCTCGTCCAGGTCGCAGTTGGGCTGCGTGCCCGCGTCCCAATCCCACTCGGCAGGCCCCGTGAACCACTGCGCGTAGAAGGCGCGCAGCGGGCTCTTCTTGCCGGCGCAGTACGTCTCGAGCAGATCGAAGCTCCAGGGCAGGACGCCGTGCGAAGCGACGTTGAAGCCGAATCGGTAGGGCCAGTTCACGGCCGACAAGGCCTCGAACGCCATCTCGACGTGACGTCGGGCGAGGGCGTAGCGCGATGGGTCGTAGAACAGCTCGCGGGTCTGGAAGACCTCGATGGGGGACGGATCGGCGCCGATCGCGTGCTCGATCGACGGTCGCGACTGCACGACCGCCTTGAACTCACGCTGCTCGTCGAAGTCGAGTGACTGCTTGCGGTTCATGTCCACGAACCGCGACCCGAGGCGCCTGGCGACTTCGCGCAGGTTCTCGCGGTCGAACAGCCAGTGGGCCGCCTCGACGTTCAGGTCGACGACCTTCGCGTCCAGACCCCGCTCCCGCAGCGCCGCCTTGAGGGTGGGCAGGCTCAGGTAGGGCTGGGTCGGGTCCGCGAAGGGCGGGTGGATGAGCAGGGCTTCCATGGAACGGATCGCAGCAGCGAGCCGCGCATCCTAGCAGCACGTCGAAAGAGCCGGCCCGTTCCGCGCGGCAGGCCGACCGTTTCGCCGGGCAGCCGGGCCCGACACGGCGCCCGCCGGCGGGAATGCAAATCCCTTCATGTCCCGCTATCCCACGCCAGTTTGTGGGAACGGAAAGTTCTGGGGATTCCGCCTTCATGTACAATCGCCCTGCCGGATGCGAGCCGCAGAACTCGCTCAGGCCCGACCACGGGGCACCGTGGACGGACTGGCAGAGCGAGAGCAGAGCTCGAATTCGAGGCAGCTGAGCGAGCGCGAACCCCCAAGCCGGGAGTGCGATCGGTCAGTGGGGCGTGAACAAGGCAGGGCAGGGGTGATCCCGAAGGGGGTTCCGTGTCATGTCGTGGGAGCGCATCCCGAGCACGAGCGCGACACCCACACTCCGAAGACCCCCTCACCCCTCGAAGAGACCATGAAGTTGCTCCCGATTCGCAACGACGTCGAGACGCGCAGGCATGCCGCGGGCTCCGTTCTCGTCGAGTTCGCCTTCATCGCGCTCGCGTTCTATCTGCTTTTCGCCGGCACGATCGAACTCGGGCGCATGATCACGATGTCGCAGGCGGTCCAGAACGCGGCGCGCGTCGGGGCGCGCGAGCTGGCGCTGGTGCCGCTGCCGCCGACCGCCACGTTCCAGGAAGCACTCGACAACCCCCTGGTGAAGGCGCGCATCTACGATCCGCTGCTGCTCGCCGTCGACGTCAGTGGCGGCGACCCGAACACGGACGCCTGGCCCATCATCAACCGCATGCTCCTGCCGGTGATGAACCGCTCGCGCGTCGGCACCGCGACGTTCTTGCATTTCCCCGGAGCAATTTTGCAAGTTCCTGGCGGCGGCTTCACTGTCGGAGTTCCCAAGGTCATCGCTCGCGGAGCGGACGGGACCGAGACCATCCGTTGGCTGCCTGTCCTCGAAGAGGTGCGCGCCAATCCGGGCGACCCGAACTCGGGACCGTTCAGCCTGGCTTCGACCGGACCCGAGCGCGGTCTGGTGGCGTTGAGGATCAATTGCCCTTATCAAGCCACTACTTTGACCGCCTACAAGGTCGAGGGCGGGGCACCGAGCATGACCCCGATCCAGGCCAACGACGGCGCGGTGACGGCCGTGAACGCGGCTCCGGATGGAGCGACGCCTGTGTCCATCACCCCGAACCCTTCGGGCGAGCCGGGCCTGCCGTCCACGAACCTGAACGACGGCGGCTTCAACACCGGCCCCTACGGCCTCGGGAACCTATACGCCATGGGCCTCAACGGTCAGCCTGTCCGCCCTTTCCGCCGCCTGATCGCCACCCAATCCATCTTCCGTCGCGAGGTTTTCGCCCAGTAGGACCCGTTTCCTGCGGATCCTGAAGTCGCCCTGCCCACTCCAGCCATGCCCCAACCCCAGAAACGCGGCCGCGGTTCCAAGCCCGGCCTCACCATCGCCCTCGTCGCCCTGGTCGTGCTCGTCGCGGCCGGATTGACCTGGCGCTTCGGATTCCCCGACCACTTCTCGAGCGTCTTCGCCGGGGGCGGCAAGAAGGACGAGCACCCGGGCCGGGTCGGCGTCCTGATCTCGCCCGTTCCGCTCGCGGCCTTCACGGCCATCGATCCGGCGACGCTCATCGATCCGAAGACCGGCGACTTCTACGTCGCCTGGGTAACCGAGAAGGCGGCGACCGACGGCGGCCTGATCCGTGACCCGGGGATGCTCCGTGGCCGAGTGCTCAAGCGCGACAAGGGCGCCAACCTGACCTTCAGCGAGGGCGATTTCTTCGAGCGCGGCGCCCAACCGAGCCTCACGAGCGCGCTCCTCCCCGGCCAGCGTTCCGTCACGTTGAGCGCGGCCGAGATCGAGGGCTTGCGGGGACTGAAGCGCTTCGACCACTTCGATCTGTACGCCGTCAAGATCAAGAAGAACGAGAACTCGATCCCCAGTGGCTACATGAGCCCCGACGACGCCATGGCCGCCGAAGCCGGTCGCGAGTGGGATACCGACCGCCTCGTCATCGCGCAGAACGCACGCATCCTCGTGCCCGTGCCGGAAGCGAAGAACGCCAAGAATCCGGACAACGTCGAGGCCGCGATGACCCTCGAGGAAGCCACCGCGCTCGCCGACGCGAAGGCGAAGGGCGCGAAGATCCTGTGTCTCGCGCGCTCGGGCCTGCCCGGCGGCGATTTGGGCGTGTTCGAGAAGCCGGCGGAGCCGTCCCCGGTCGACACGATTCAGGTGATCAACCACGACAAGTCCAGCACGACGTTCGTCCCCGCGGGCAATAACGGACCGCCCAAGTAGTCATGCGTCTGCCCCACCCCCAAGTCGGCGCTCGTGGCGCACGTCGCGGAGTCGCGCTCGTGCTCTTCGTCGTGCTCGTGTTCGTGTTCTTCGCGATCGCGGGCATCGCGATCGACGTCGGCATGGCGAGCCTCACGCAGCAAGAGATGCAGGTGGCGGTCGACCCGGCGGCGCTCGAGGGCATGCGTCTGCGCGATTTCAACCTGTACCAGTTCTCCAGCGACCAGGGTCGGCGACCCAGGGTCTCGAATCTCGTCCGCCAGGTGTTCGACGACGACCTGCACCCGACCGGCGGCATCCCGGCGTACGGAATGGTGCCGGCCGTGCCGCCCGATGACGCCGATGCGCTCCAACTCGGTGCCGGCCCGTTCTTCCGCGTCACTGGACAGGGCACGAGCCCGCTCGCCGAAGGCGGCGTGATCGGGATTCCGGCCACCCCGACGTGGGACGATCCGATCCTGCAGGAGAACAAGCTGCCGAGCGGCGAAGTCGGCAACTTCGCGAACGGCGACATGGTCAGTGGGACCTTCAACGCCAATGCCACGCACGAAGAGTCGAGCGATTACATCCGCTCCGACTTCCGTCCGGCCCCGCCGCCCAATGGTCCCGCGCTGCTGCAGGCCGAGAAGTGGGAAGCCCTCGGATTCCTGGTGCGCATGCGGCGCACGCCGGGCACGAACTTCATGGACAGTCAGCCGGGCAAGGCCAGCCACGGCCCGACGGTCCCGTTCCTGTGGGCGCTCGGCAGCTTGATGCGCAAGGCCGACGGCGAAAGCTGGGATCCGCGCCGCGACGGAATGACGGTGCGCGCCACCGCGATCGCTGTCGGACGTCCGGCGCTGCGCGTCTCTCCGGCTCCGATCAACCCCGCAACCGGGCTTCCGATCGTGGGGGAGAGCGACAACCCGTCCGCGATGCTCGGCCTGCATTCGCTGGCGCTGTCGCTCGAGTACTGGACGAGCCTCGTCCCCGGCGGCCCCTTCGTCTCGAACATCAACGATCTCACCATCGGGACCGGCGGCACGCTCCAGGTCGGCGGGCAGGTCGTCGGCTACATCGTGCGCTCGAACACGATGACGAGCATCGGACGTGCGGTCACTCCCGACGCCGGCGCGCCCCTTCCCGCATCGCTGAGCCCCGGATATGCGGCCGTCTACTCGGCGATTCCCGCGAACACGACCGGGCCCGAACGCGTCGTCGGCTACGTCTTCCTCGACGCGAGCCGCAACACTTCCACTTCCGTCGTGCGCATCCGGCCGGGGATCATCGCTCCGGCTTCGGGTTCGACCACGAGCGTGCGCTTGTGGGTCGGGGCCAACGGCGTGAGTGCACAGATCGGCTTCGACACTCCCGCGCTGAGCAAGGTCGATTGGGACGAGATCTTCCGTCTGAATCGCATCCTCGCGTTCGGCGGCGTCAACAACCTGCCCAACCACGAAGTCAACTACGACTACGCACGGATTCGGCCCGGAACGCTCCTGGCTCCGGCGCTCGCACGCTGAAAAGAGAACCCCTGATGGAAACCACTCCGCAGATCCTCGTCGTCGGCTCCGATCCCTTGCTGAAGGAGGAGTTCGAAGCGGCCGTAACCAGCCTGCGCCGCTGGAAGCCCGTCGTGCACTTCGTGCGCAGTGCTCGCCAGGCCGTCGAGGTCGCGCGCAGCCGCCGGCCCGAGGTCGTGTGCATTCAACTCGAGGCCGATCCGCGCTCGCTCAAGACGTTCGCGGAGGAGATCGAGGCGAGCGCGCCGGACAGCGTCGTCGTCGCGCTCTACCGGCCCGAGAACCTGGGCTTCGGCGAGGGTGAGCATTCCGTCCTGATCGAGGCCATGCGGGCCGAGGTGCGCGACTTCCTGCGCCGTCCGCTCGCGGGTCCGGAACTGCAACAGTTGCTCGATCGCCTGCTGCGCAAGCCGATCGAGACGAAGCGCGCGCTCGGGAAGATCATCTCGTTCGTTTCCAACAAGGGCGGCGTCGGCAAGTCGACGATGTCCGTCAGCGTCGCGTGCGAAGTCGCGCGCCGCCTGCCGCCGGGCCGCGTGCTGCTCGTCGACGTCTCGCTGCACCTCGGCAGTTGCGCGCCGATGCTCGATCTCGCTCCCCAGACGAGCCTGGCTCACGCCGCGCGCGAGCGGAATCGCCTGGACGAGACGCTCCTGCGCAAGCTCACGGTGCGGCACGAATGCGGGCTCGACCTGCTCGGCGCACCGATCGACGCGGTCGAGGCGGCCGACATCGACGACGAGGCCTTGTCGCGCACGCTGACGCTGGCTCGCCGCACCTACGACTGGGTCATCGTCGACACGTTCCCCATGCTCGACGGCATGATCATGGCGATCCTCGACCTGTCGGATCGCTCGTACATCGTCGTGCAGAACACCGTGCCGAACGTGATCGGCGCGGCACGGCTCCTGCCCGTGATCCAGCACCTCGGTTTCCCGCGCGAACGCACGCGCATCGTCCTCAACAACAACTTCGAGCGCGCACCGGGGGGGCTCACGCTGCCCGACGTCGAGGCACGCCTCGACGCGGAAGTCGATTTCGTCATTCCCTACCAGAAGAAGCTGATCACCGCGCTCAACACGGGCCGACCGTACATCCTCCACGGGACGCAGCTCTTCGGCTTCGGCAAGTCGATCAAGCGTCTCGTCGACGAACTGATGACGGCCGTGCCGAATGAGGCAACCGACGACGCACCCGAAGAGGCCCCAGCGCCCAAGCTGCAGCAGAAGCGCGCCCGACCCGGCACCAATCCAAAGACCGCGCTTGCGGGCGAGTGATTGCCCGCGGATGCACAACCGTGATTTGAGCTACCAGACATGAGCGCCGACCAACCGATGGATCGTGATGCCCTGCGGGCTCGTTTCACGCGGAACCTGAACAACGACGTGGCGTCGCGCCTGAAGAAGGACGACCCGACGGAGAGGTTTCAACGTGGCCCGCGCGAAGCCGACGCCCCCGTCGTGGGCACGCGCGCTCCGAACGTCGATTTCCTGTCGATCAAGTCGCGTCTGCACAGCCGCCTGCTCGACGAAATCGGCGAGCGCGCGATCTACGGCAGCGGCGAAGAGGCGATCGCGAAGGCCGTTCAGGACTTCGTCATGCGGGTCCTCTCGACCGAGGAGATTCCGCTCAACGCGACCGAGCGCGAGCGCCTCGCCGAGGAATTGACTCAGGAAACGCTGGGCCTCGGTCCGCTCGCCCCGCTGCTCGCGGATCCGGCGGTGACCGACATCCTCGTCAACGGGCCCGACAAGATCTGGGTCGAGCGCTTCGGCCGACTGACGCGATCCGACGTCCGTTTCCGCGACGAAGAACACATCATGCGCGTCATCGAGCGCATCGCCGCGCGCGTCGGTCGTCGGATCGACATCGCCTCGCCCATGGTCGACCTGCGCCTGCCCGACGGTTCGCGCGTCAACGCGACGATCCCGCCGGTCAGCCTCGACGGTCCGACGATTTCGATTCGCCGTTTCGGCCGGCAGCGCCTGAAGCGCGCGGACCTGCTGCGCCTGGGGATGATCTCGAAGGAGATGCTCGCGTTCCTCCAGCAGGCCGTGCATCAGCGCAAGAACATCCTGATTTCCGGAGGAACGGGCGCGGGCAAGTCGACGATGCTCGGCGCCCTCGCGGAAGCGATCCCGGAATACGAGCGCATCGTCACGATCGAGGACACGGCCGAGTTGATCCTCGACCAGGAACACGTCGTGCGCATGGAGACGCGCCCGGCAAACGTCGAGAACCGCGGCGTCATAACGGCGCGCGACCTCGTCATCAATTCCCTGCGCATGCGTCCCGATCGCATCATCGTCGGTGAGTGCCGCGGCCCGGAGGCGCTCGACATGCTGCAGGCCATGAACACCGGCCACGACGGCGGCCTGACGACGGTGCACGCCAACGCGCCGCGCGACGCGCTCAATCGCCTCGAGACGATGGTGCTCATGGCCGGCATCGAGCTGCCGTCGCGCGCGATCCGCGAACAGATCGTGTCGGCGCTGCACTTCGTCGTGCACGTCCGGCGCTGCGACGACGGCGTGCGCCGCGTCGAGAGCATCGCGGAAATCACGGGGCTCGAAGGCGGGACGCCGCTCTTGCAGGACATCTTCCGCTACGTCCAGACCGGACACTCGGGTCGCAAGCTCATCGGGACGTTCCAACCGACGGGCATCGTGCCGAGGCTCATGCACGAATTGCGCGAGAAGGGGATCGAGACCGACCTCACCATCTTCCAGCGGCAAGGGGACGCGCCGGCATGATGCCGTTCGTGATCACCTTCGCGGCCGTCCTGGTCGTCGGCGCGCTCGTGTGGTTCCTCAGGGAGCACCGCCTACGCGGCGTGGCGCGCGAGCGACTCTACGTCGAAGCGGACACCGAGAATACCCGCGTCGCGCACGCGCTCTCGGCCAGCCTGCGGCGCCACCAATTCACTCCATGGGTCGTCGCGGGCATCTTCGCCACGTTCCTCTACTTCGTCGTCGGTCTCCCGTTCGTCTACTGCTTCGCGTTGACCGTGATCGTCGGGGTCATCGGATTCCTGGTCGAAGGCTGGATCGCGGCGCGGGCCTCGTTGCGCCTGGAAACGCAGCTCGCGAACGCGATCGACCTGATGGTCGCGTCGCTGAGCGCGGGTTCGGGCGTGATGGAAGCGGTCGAGAGCGCGGCGAACGAGGCCGCGAAGCCGCTCAAGTCCGAACTCCAGGAAGTCCTCGGCCGCATCCGGCTGGGCGAGCGACCCGCGCAGGTGTTCGAGGATCTGGCGGACCGCATACCGCTCGAGAACTTCAGGTTGTTCGCGTTCACGATGGCCGTCCACGGCGAGGTCGGCGGCAGCCTGGCGCCCACGCTCGCGACGGTAGGCAAGTCGATTCGCGATCGCATCGAGATCGGCCGCCGCGTCCGATCGCAATCGACTCAAGCGCAGGCTTCGGTGATCGGCGTCGTGTGCATCACGTACTTCCTCGGCCTCCTGATGTGGCGCACGAATCCGGCGAACTTCGAGGAGTTCCTGTCGCACCCGGTCGGCGCGAATTTCATGGCCGGCGCCATGATGCTCCAGGCCGTCGGGCTCTTGTGGATCACGCGCCTGTCGCAGATGAAGTTCTGAGAGACGCCATGGCACTCCTCGAAATGTCCTCCAAGGTCTTCGCGATCGCGGCGCTGTGGCTCGCGGCGATCCTGATCGGCACGGTGGTGATCCGTCGCTGGCGAGCGCGCGAATTGTCACGGCGCCGCGCCTGGGCCGAGGAAGATGCGATCGACGCGGCGAAGGAGATCGACGTCGAGGAACTCGCGAGTCACAACATCCTGCGACGCTGGCTGTACCTGGCGGGCTTCCGCAAGCTCTCGGCGTCGACGGTGTTCATCGGCGCGTCGGCCGGTTTCGCGGCGCTCGGAATCCTCGTCGCGGTGGTCGTGACGCAATCCGGCGTCACCGACGAAGCGGTCGCCGCCGCGAGCGGAGTGCCCGGTGGGATCGCCGACCTGGCGAAGCCGATCCTCCAAGGCGCTCCGTGGATTCTCATCGGCCTCTTCGTGCTCCTGCCCTACTCGGTCGTGAACAGCGCGCGGAGGAAGCGCGTGCGCGAGATCGAGCAGGACATGCCCGTGACCCTCGAGCTGCTCGCGACGATGAGCGAGTCGGGGCTCGCGTTCGACAGCGCCCTCGACCGCGTCATCGGCTCGAGCTCGACCGACCGTCCGCTCTTCCGCGAGCTGCGTTCGTTCCAACTGGAGACGCTCGGCGGCGTGCCCCGCGTGCAGTGCTTCCGTCGACTCGCGCGCCGCATCGAGATTCCCTCGGTCTCGGTGTTCGTGTCGGCGCTCGTCCAAGCCGAGCAGATCGGGTCCGGATTCACACGCGTGCTGCGCACGCAGGCCGACGACTTGCGCAATCGGCGCCGCGAGGACGCGAACATGCTGGCCCAGGCGCTGACGGTGAAGATCCTGCGGGACCGCTCCCGTCCACCCGGTGACTCGGTCCCGTGGGCCGTGGTCGTCGTCGTCATGTTCGTTCTTCCGTACGTGTACATCTTCGTGTCGTCC
>JBGATY010000078.1:0-15551 GCA_044228955.1 Planctomycetota bacterium
GGATCAGTGTGACGCGCACACCGCGCGCCGCTCCGCGCTGCTTCGAGGGAGGTGCCATGTCGAGACAGGTCGCACCCTGACACGAGCCGAACGGCCGTTCAAGAGGCGCGCAGTTCGTTCGAGAGCGCTCCGTGGAGCACTTCGAAGCGGGTGAAACGGCCCCGTTCGACGGCGTAGCGCACGCTCTGCTGCCGCGGCCGCAAGTCGGCGGCGGTCAGGCGCAGCGAACCGCTGAAGCCCGTGGCGTCCGGCGCGGTGTGCGCGACGCGGAACGCGATCTGGCGCGGCACGTGGCGCAGGAACCGGCGGATCTCGTCGCGCCCATGGAACGTCAGGCGGTGCGAGCCGACCTGCGTCGAGAACTCCGCGTCGGGGGCGAACAGATCTGCGCAGGCGTGGGTGTCGGTGGTGAGGAGGCGGGCGTACTCGTCGAGCAGGGAATGACTCATCGCGCGGGGCTTTCGCTTTGAAGGGCGCCTGGGAACGGCGCACGCAGCCCGCTAGAGCGTCGAGGCGAAGGGTTCGTTTTGACTTTTCGAGAAAAATCCCGGTACGACCCGCGTGATTCGTGCACTCGTGCAGCGCGAGTGCACGGCGACAGGGGCTGTGCGCGTCAGCGGGCGTAACCGTCGGGGTGCGCGCGATGGAAGCGCCAGGCGTCGGAGACGATCGTCTCGAGGTCGGCTCTCTGTGGAACCCACCCGAGCACGTCGCGCGCGCGTGAGCCCCCGCTGACCAGCGTGGGCGGGTCCCCGGCGCGGCGCGGAGCGACACGCGCGGGAATCACGTGACCGGTGACGCGCCGCGCGCACTCGATCACTTCCTTCACGGTATATCCCTGCCCCGTGCCGAGGTTGACGCGCAGATCGCGCTCTCCCCCTTGCAGCTTCGTCAGGGCGCGCAGGTGGGCGTCGGCGAGGTCCGACACATGGACGTAGTCGCGGATGCACGTCCCGTCCCGCGTCGGGTAGTCCGCGCCGAAGATGGCGATGTCCTTGCGTTTCCCCAAGGCGACCTGCAGCACGAGCGGGATCAGGTGCGTCTCGGGCTCGTGCACCTCGCCGATGTCACCCCGCGGGTGCGCGCCGGCCGCATTGAAGTAGCGCAGCGCCGCGAAGGCGATGCCGTACGCCGCGGCATAGTCGGCCATCATGTGCTCCATGTGCAGCTTGGTGCGGCCGTAGGGAGAGATCGGGGACTGCGGATGCGCCTCGGTCAGCGGCACCTCGATCGGGTTGCCGTACGTCGCGCACGTCGACGAGAACACGATCGAACGCACCTCGGCCGCGCGCATCGCCTCGAGCAGGTTCCACGTGTGGATCACGTTTTCGCGGTAGTAGATGGCCGGATTCTCGACCGACTCGCCGACGTACGTCTTGGCGGCGAAATGCACGACCGCCGTCGGCCGGTGTTTCTTCAAGACGGCGAGAAGCGCGTCTCGGTGGCCGAGATCGACCTCCTCGAAGGTTCCCTCCACCGGCGCGCGGTGGCCGGTGGACAGGTTGTCGCAAACGATGGTCTCGACGCCGCGTTCGCGGAACAGGCGCGTGGCGTGGCTTCCGATGTAGCCCGCGCCTCCGGTGATCAGGACCGGACCGCGGGGTGTGCCCGGAAGTACGTTGGCGTGAGGCGCGCTCATCCCGCGAGCGTAGCCGGGCGCGCGAACCGAGATCCAGCCTCTTTCGCGCTTCGGATCCGGATCGAGCCGCGCGCTGCGTCCTCGCCGGGGAGTCGCCTCACCTCTTCTGGAGCGCGAGTCGGCGCGTCTCGCCCCGCTGCAATGCGCTCGACGGAGAGCATGTGGCGCGCCCAGAAGCCGCGGGAATGACGTCCGGATGGAGTTCCATGACGCGCTCCGCGACGCGCTCGACCAGGCTCTGCGCCTGTTCGAGCGCGGAGCCTGAGCCTGCGCGCAGGTGATGCCGCTCGAGCCGCTCGTATTCCGCGAGGATGAGTGCGTCGTCGCCCGGCGTGAGCACACGCTCGGCGAGGGGCAGGAGCCGCGCGTCCTCGACGGTCGAGTGACGCCGCTGGATCTCGATGTAGGCGCGCGCCGCAACCGTGAACGCGTCCCGGCAGAACCCGTCGCCGTAAGCCGCGCCCTCGATCCGCTCACGCATCTCCCCGAGGCGGCGGCGTTCCTCCTCGTGCCAGCGCATCAACTCGCCGAGCACCTCACGTGCAGGGTCGCTCGCGCGCTCCACGAGCCGCGGGAAGAGCCCGAGCTCCTCGCGATCCTGGTGCTGGCCGTCGATGCAGCGTTCGAGCCACTGGAGGACATCGAGCGCGAGATCGGCCTCCAGTCGATCGTGTTCGAGCTGACAGTCGAGGATCCGTTCGAGGGCGCACAGCACTTCGCGCAGTGCCTGGTGCTCCTCACACAAGGTTCGAATCGCACGCATGACTACCTCCGCGCGTTGTCAACCACATCCGCCTCGTGGGTGTGGGGCACCCCGGGGCCATTCCTCTATCGACAGCAGCAGAAGACGCGGATGAGCCTGGTCGCCCCTTCGAGCGTGAGTTGCACGACGTTGACACGCTCTCGTGCCGTCCGGCGGGCAGCGCGCACGGCTTTCCAAGCACAACGGCGTACGAGGGAACGAGAACGAGGGTGGCGACGCTCTTCGCCTACGAAGATGCCGGCATGACGGCGGAGTCTCGAAGGGCCATGGCAGCCGGCCGGCACGACCCCTGCGCTCGTCTCGGGCAACCGCTCACGGCTTGCGCACTCCGCGCTCGACCCGCGCGCCTGCCCGCTCCAGATCGGCCCAGAACGAGGGCCAGGATTTCGAGACGCACTCCGGGTTCACGAGGCTGACGTCTCGCGCGCACAAGCCGAACAACGCGAAGGCGAAGGCCATGCGGTGATCCCCGTGCGGATCGAGCGCGCCCGTGCGCGCGCTGGCGCCAGACCCGGGTGAGATCACGAGCTCTTCGGCGCCGGCCTCGGCTTCGAGGCCGATCGCGCGCAGTCCGGAAGCGAGCACCTCGATGCGCGAGCTCTCTTTTCCGGGCAAGGTCGCGAGGCCGGTGAGCCGCGACGCACCGAAGCCCGCGAGCGCGGCCCGTGCGGCGAGCGCGGCCACTACCGGCGCGAGATCGGGCTCGCGCTCGAGATCGACGTCCGCGGCCCGGGTGACCGCGCCCTCGGCGAAGACTCCCTCGGCGTCGAAGCCCGAGCGGGCGCCGAACGCGCGCAGGTGGTCGACGATGCGCACGTCGCCCTGTCGCGACGAAGCCAAGAGCCCCGCCACCCGGACGGATCCGCCCGAGAGCACGCCGGCCGCGAGCGCGACAGCCGCGGCGGAAGCGTCGGGCTCGATCGCGAGCGGATCGCTGGGCGCGACGAGCGGCCCGCGCACCACGAAGCGCTCGTGCATGGCTCCCCCACTCGACTCGACGCGCGCGCCGAACCAGGCCAGCGCGGCGAGCGTGAGATCCAGGTCCGCACCAGGTTCGGCGGGCCGATCGGCGTGAGGACCGCGGGCCAGCTCGAACCGTTCGATCCGTCCGCGGCCTCGAGACGCACGCCGGCCGCACGCAAGGCCGCGAACAGGGCCGTGCTCCTGCGCTTCGCGAGAGTCCCCGACACCAAGATCTCCGTGCGGTGTCCGGCGAGCGCGCAGAAACCGACCGCCGCGGTCGCAAGCCGCGCCAGCGTGCCCGACTCGCCGGCTTGCAGGGTGGTCTGTGGTTTCCATCCCCGGTGCGGACCCGGCGGACGGCCGGTGATCGCCAGCGCGGCCGGCGCGAGCCGCTCGACGCGTGCTCCCGCCGCGGTCACGAGCGCCACGGCCGCGTTGACGTCCTCGCTGTCTGGAACCCGCGTGAGTCGCGTCGTGCCCGAAGCCAGGCCGGCCTGGACCAGCACGCGCTGCGCGATCGACTTCGATCCCGGCACGTGGACGCGCCCCGACACGGCCGAGCCGGGGCGCAATCCGATCCACGCTCCGTCGCTCTGGCTTTGCACGCCGCTCGATTGTAGCGACCGGAAACGACGGGCATACTCACCGCCCCCATCCATGAAGAACGAAACCTACCTCGGCCGCGACGATCGGCCGCAATCCCTGAAACGCATCGCCTCCGGCAAGGTGCGCGACATCTACGAGATCGACGCCAAGCATCTCCTGTTCGTCACGACCGATCGCGTGTCGGCGTTCGATGTGGTGATGAACGAGGGCATTCCCGGCAAGGGCGTGGTCTTGACCGCGATCAGCGCGTGGTGGTTCGAGCACACGCGCGACGTGATCCAGAATCACCTCGTCTCGACGAGCGTCGACGAAGTGCCGGGTCTGGACGCGCGTTGGAAGGACCGCTTCCGCGGCCGCATCATGATCGTGCGCAGGGCGCAGCCGACGAGCGTCGAATGGGTCGTGCGCGGCTACCTCGCCGGTTCGGGCTTCAAGGAGTACCAGAAGCGCCAGAGCGTGTGCGGAGTCCCGCTGCGCGCCGGACTCGAGCTCTCGAGCAAGCTCGAGAAGCCGATCCTCACGCCGACGACGAAGGACGAGCACCACGACCTGCCGCTCACGCCCGACGAAGCGCGCGCGCGCGTCGGATCGTTGATCTTCGATGCGGCCCACGCAGCGTCCCTCGAACTGTTCAAGCGCGGCACGCGCACGCTCGAACCGCTGGGCATCCTGCTCGCCGACACCAAGTTCGAGTTCGGAACGCTGGACGGCAAACTGATCCTCATCGACGAAGCGCTGACGCCGGACAGCTCGCGCTTCTGGCCGGCCACGTCGTGGAAGCCGGGCACGAACCCGCCGAGCTACGACAAGCAGATCCTGCGCGACTGGCTCGAGGCGCAGCCCTGGAACAAGGAACCGCCCCCGCCGACGATCGATCCGCGAGTCATCGCCAAGGTGGCCGAGCGCTACGTCGAGATCTGCGAGAAGATCACCGGCCGCCTGCCCAACGGAGTCACCGCGTGAGCGTCGCCATCCTGATGGGTTCCGACTCGGACCTGCCGCGCCTCGAGCCGTGCTTCGAAACGTTGCGTTCGCTCGGCATCCCGTTCGAGGCGCGCGTCCTGTCGGCGCACCGCACGCCGGCGCAGGTGATCGAGTTCGTCTCGAACGCGCCCCGGCGCGGCGTCAAGACGTTCATCTGCGCGGCCGGCGGCGCGGCGCACCTCGCCGGCGTCGTAGCGGCGCACACGGATCTGCCCGTGCTCGGCATCCCGCTCGACAATCCGCCGCTGGGCGGACTCGACGCGTTGCTCTCCACGGTGCAGATGCCGGGCGGCGTGCCCGTCGCGGCGCTCGGCGCCGGAGTCGGCGGGCCCGTGAACGCGGCCCTGATGGCCGCGCGCATCCTGGCGCTCGGCGACGCGGCGCTCGCGAAACGCGTCTCCGATCACCGCTCGAGCCAGTCGCAGAAGGTCCTCGAGAAGGACGCCGCGCTGCAGCAGAAGCTGAAGGCGCGCTGAGCCCGGCCAAGGCTCAGGTGCCGACGAGCGCGCGTCGCCAGGCCGTGGCGTCGGGAGCGAGTTCCAGGTTCGTGATGGCCGCGAGCGCCGCGCGCGCGGCCTCGCGGATCGACGCGTCCTCGCTGGACAGCGCCTCGATCAGCGCGGGGATCGCCGCGGGACTCCTGATTTCCGTGAGGACCACGCAGGCCTGAGCGACGAGATCCGCATGCGGATCCGCGAGCAGGAAACCGATGGCCCGGGCCGCGTCGTGCCGGAACAGCGCATGCCCCGCGAGTTCGCGCACGCCGTCCAGGGCGGTGGCCGGATTCCTGCTCTCGATCGCCTGCACGCAGCGCGGTACCTCGCTTTCGAACCAGCGGATCTCGCTGTCGAAAAACGCTGTCCAGCTCTCCGCGTCGAAACCGTGATCGACCCGGCTCATGCGCGCGAGCGACCAGTTCGCCGCCTGGCCCACGAGACGCTGCTCGTCGCCGAGCGCCTCGACGAGCAGGCCCGCGCTGCGCCAGTCGCCGACGCGTCCGAGGACGATCAAGGCCTCGCGCCGCACGCGCCAGTCGTCGTCGTCCGCGAATGGACGGATCCACGCCAGTTCCTCGTCGGTGAGATCGCCGACGGTCTCCTCCGCGAGCTTGCCGATGCACGGCAGGAGCACTAGGTCCAACTCGTTCGACTTCCCGAGGAGGGACGTCAGGACGGGCAGGGCCTGCGGCCGGCGCGACGCGGCGATCCCGCGCAGGACGATCGGCACGAGCGCCGGTTGCAGTTTCGGAAGGCGCGTCTTCAGTCCCTGGAAGGCCGTACCGTCGCGCGAGGCCACAGCAGCGAGCGCGCGCTCGCACGGGCCCTGCACATAGGCTCGCGAAAGGTGCTCCGGTTCGACTTCGGACACGATGCGGAACCAGGCGTCGAGCCCGCCCTCGGCGCCGACGAGGTCGAGGACGTGCAAGGCGACGATGCGCACGTCGAGCGGCGCGTCGCCGGTCGCCGCAGCGGCGACGTGAGCGGCGACTTCCTTCGGGTTCATGCGGGCGAGAGTCGCGAACAGGATCTCGTTCGGGTCGAGCGCGTCGGCGCTCGGCCGCAGCGCGCCTTCCTCGGTCGGCCCGTCGACGGTGCCCGCCAGGATGGCGAAGTACGCCTGGATCGCGTTCGGACCGTAGCCCGCCAACTCGGCCGCGACGTCCTCGAGGACGCGACCGCGCAGATTCCCCTCGCGCAAGACCTCGTTGGCCTTCATCACCCACTGCGAGTCGAAGCGCTGCACGGTCCGCACCGCGGTGCGCGGTGCGTCGACGGCATCGGTCGCGCCGCTACCGAGGGAGGCGATGAGAACGAAGAGAGATTGAGCTGTGATCATGATCAGGGGACTCCTACTTCGCGCCAGACACGGATCGTCGGGGTGACGCTCACGCCGGAGGACTTGGGCAACCCGGGCAGGTCGAGTGAACCGTTCGCGATGCGATTGTCGAACGTCACGCGCAGGCGGCTGTGCTGCGTGCCGAAATCGCGATTGATGGCCACCTTCTCGCCGGCGGTCATGTTTCCGAGGACGTCGACCTTGGCGGAACCCGTGGAGCTGAGGTTGTTGTCGAAGAAGCTGTTCTCGGCGTACAGGAACGCCTCCATGTGCTCGAGCGTCCCGAAGCTCGGGTCGCCGAAGTACACGTTGCCGCTGTCGGTGACGGCGGGGTCCTTCATCGCGATCAAGGCGATCCCGTCCTTGACCTTGTCCTTCAAGAACAGGTTGTCGGAGATGTAGATGTTGCCCTTCACCACGAAGGTCACTTGCATGCCGGAGGCCTCGTCGGACTCGAGACGGAAGGACATCGTGTTCGGGTTGTGCAGCCAGAGGTTGCCGTCGATGTAATAGACCTTCTTGTTCCCCGAGGGACCGCCGTCCGCGGTCTTGCCGAGCGTGACGCGGTAGGGATCGGAACCGTCGGAGGACGAGTCGCTGCGCACCGCCTCGTACGGATCCTCGAGGAAGTAGTCGTTCTTGACCGTCGCGCTGGTGTTGGCCGTGCGGTCGTTCGGATTCATGCGGAAGATGTGGGCCGGGTTCGTCTTGGGCAGCTCCCACGCCTTGCCGCCCGCGCTGTTCGAGCGGTAGGTCGCGCTCGCGAACTGCTGGCTCACGTTGACGTCGTTCGACGTTTCGTAGTGCATGCCGGTGATGTCGGGTATGGCCTGCACGATGCCCGTTTCGGGGGCCGCCGCCGGCGCGGTGCCGACCGGGAGGACGCCGCCGGCCGGTATCGTGACGGCGGCCTTCGCCCGCGGAACGCCCTTGATCTTCGCGTCCTTCGCGAACGTGAGCTGACCGCCGCTGTAGACGTCGCCAAGGATCTGGTCGGCCTGCACGCCGGCGCCGCCGAATTTCATGACGTAGCTCGGGTCGCCGGAGCGATTGCCCGAGAAGATCGCGTTCTGGAACACGCCGCCCGAGCCGGGTTGGACGATGACCTCGAGGGCGCGCCGCGCACTGCCGCTGCGGCCGACGCCGAGGATCGTGTAGGTCTTGTCCGCGTTCTGGACGACCGAACCGTAGTAGGCGTCGTCGGAGTACGAGCGCGGAGAGCCCGCGGTTCCGATGGAGATGGAGCTCTTGCTGGCGATCTGGACGAAGGCATCGCCGACGGCGGCTTCCGCCGCGGCCAGCGCGCGCGCGCGCGACTCGGTCATGCGGCCGTGATTGCGCGACGCCAGTCCGACGGTCACGATCGCCATCGACATGCCGGCCATCGCCACGGTCGTGAGGACCGACATGTAGAGTGCGAAGCCGCCTCGGGAAGCGCTGCGGTCCGAAGATCGTCGTAGCGGTTGCATGGTGTCAGTTCCTGATCTGCAGGGAAATCGTCTGCACGCTCGTCAACCGGCGGCCTTGCGAGTCTCGGCCACCGACCGCGACGCGGATCACGAGCGTTCGCGTGCTCAGCGCGAACGACAGCCCCTTCTCGTCGGAGAGGCCGTTCCCGTTGTCGTCCGCTCCGTTCGCGTTCTCGCCCGTGAGCAACTCGGGGACGTCCGTCGCGATGACGGTGCGGGTCTCGTTCACGAGGCCCGCGTCCCGCACGAGCACGATCCGCCCTTCGTCGACGAAGCCGTCGCCGTCGTCGTCGACGCCGTTGTTCGCGTCCTCGGGTCCGTATTCGAACAGCACGGTCGACGCGGTGTCCCACGTGACGGCCCCCGCGGCGATGCCGGTCGGGCGGCGGTAGGTCAGGCGGTCGCTGCCGAGCGGTGGCGCAGAGCTTGGGGTGAGTCCGGTCAGGCCGGCCGTCGCGAACTCGTCGACGATGACGTCCAGCGCACGCTGCGCGCGCGAATCGAGTTGACCGCGCGTCATCGCGGCCTCGGAACCCGAGCGGGCGGCCATGGCCGCCTGGAACGTCGCCGAGGCGATGATTCCGAACACCACGGTGCTGATCGTGAGTTCGAGGAGCGTGAACGCCGAGCGGGGAAGACGAGCGCGACTCAATTGGCGCCCCCGAACAGGAACTTGCGCACGGTGATCTCGCGCGGACCTCCGGCAGAGCGCCAGGCCACCTTCACCTCGACGGGCAGGATGAGGGGCGTCTTCGTGAGCGGCGTGCTCGAAATGACTCCGTCCCCGTCGAGATCGCGCGGCATTCCGAGAGCGGGATCGACCATGCTCTCCCGCAGCACGTAGCCATCGGTCGACGGAAAACGCACCGTGCCCGTGCCGTCGACGTGTCCCTCGGCGCACGATCCGATACCGGTCGCCGTGAACGTGTGCCCCGGGGACGTGACGCCGTTCGGGTCGTCGTTGTCGTTCGAGTTGTACGCCTGGAAGACCGACGAGATCGGCTGGGCCTGCATCTCGGCGAAGACCGTCTGCGCGGCGGTGTAGGCGCGGCGTGCCTCGCGATTCTGGAGCATCAGGCGATCTCCGGCGGTCACGGACGCGACGTAGCCGAGGACGCCGATCACGAGGACGGTCGTCGCGACTGCGGCTTCGACGAGGGTGAAACCCGTGCTCGCGCGCGGGCGACGAAGGGGCGCAATGCTGAGGGGCATCATGGTGGACGAAGACGCATATCGAGTCCCTCCTCCCCGCCAATTGAGGAAACCGGCCGAACCCGGTCGCCGGAAAGGTGTTCCGGGCTATCCTGGCCCGCTTCGAGCACGCACACATGAACTTGGAAACACTGCGCTGGGTCGGAACCCTTCCGGGGCACGTCGAACTCGTGGAGCAGACGAAGTTGCCGGTCGAGAACGTGGTGCTCGCCGTGCGCTCGGTCGACGAGATGCGCGACGCCATCTATCGGCTCGCCGTCCGGGGCGCGCCGGCGATCGGGGTCGCGGCGGCCTATGGCGTGGTCCTCGGCGTTCAGAATCTCGTCGACACGAGCCGCGAGAACGTCGTTGGTTGTGCGCGCGAGGCCGCGGCGACGCTGGCCAAGGCCCGTCCGACCGCCGTCAACCTGTTCTGGGCCCTGTCGAAGATGAAGGCCCGGGCCGAGCGGGATCTTGCGCGGGGACTCGACGGTCGTGCGATCCAGCGCGGCCTGTTCGAGGAAGCGCTCGCGATCCACGAACACGATCGAGCGACGTGCCGGCGCCTCGGCGAGGTCGGCGCCGAATTGATCACGGACGGCGCGACCGTATTGACCCACTGCAACGCAGGCGCGCTCGCGACCGGCGGCATGGGTACGGCTCTGGCTCCGATCTACGTCGCGAAGGAGCGCGGCAAACGCGTCAAGGCCTTCGCGGACGAGACCCGACCGCTCCTGCAGGGCGCGCGTCTGACGGCGTTCGAGTTGCACGCCGCGGGCATCGACGTGACGGTGATCACGGACAACATGGCCGGACGCGTGATGTTCGAGCGCAAGATCGATCTCGTTTTGGTGGGCGCCGATCGGATCGCACGCAACGGCGACACTTGCAACAAGATCGGGACCTACTCGGTCGCGGTGCTGGCGCGCGAGCACGGGATCCCCTTCTACGTCGTCGCCCCGCTCTCGACCTTCGATCCGGACATCGCGGACGGATCGATGATCCCCATCGAGGAGCGCCCCGCGCGCGAGATCACGCACGGATTCGGGACGCGCACCGTGCCCGACGGGGTCAAGGTCTACAACCCCGCGTTCGACGTCACGCCGGCGCGGTTCATCACCGGGATCGTCACCGAAGTCGGCCTGATCGCGTCACCGGACACCGAGCGCGTGACGGCTGCCCTCGACAAGCGCGCGAAGTGAGTCGAGCTTCAGTTTCGGCGTGGCGCGCGCCGATCGAAGGGCGAGCACGGGGGGAGTCTTCCCGGTGCATTCCCTCGCACGACCTCACTCGAGAAACGACCACACGATGGGCGCGACCAAGAAGACGAGCAAGCCGCGGAAGAACGCCGCGAACGACACCCTCTACGACGGCGTCGACGCGAAGAAGAGCGGCGCGGTGCGTCCGGACGAGATGACGCCCGACGTACTCGAGTTCATCCATGCGCTCGATGCCTACAAGCGCACGAATCAGCGCCCCTTCCCGAACTGCTCCGAGATCCTGCAGGTCTTGAAGTCGCTCGGCTACTCGCGCACGGCCTGAGGCGTCACGAGTTCGAGGAGTTCGCGCGGGTGTTCGACCCACGCCTCGACTCTCGTGCCGACGAAGTGCGGACGCGAGAACGGCCCCCACAGAGCGACGAACACCGGCACGCCGGCGGCGTTCCCAGCGGCGACGTCGTGGGGAGAATCACCCACGTAGCAGGCACGCCACGGCTCGAGAGCGAGTTCTCGCACGGCGCGTTCGAGCGGTTCCTTGTGCGGCTTGTGCCGCGCCGTGTCCTCCATGGCGACGAAGACGTCGAATTCGTCCTCGAAACCGCACAATGCCAGCCCACGCCGCGCCGTGTCGCGCTTCTTGCTCGTGACGATGCCGATGCCGAGGCCGCGCGAACGCAGTGCGGCGACGGTGTCGAGCGCACCCGCGTAGGGCTTCACGAGCTCGTCGTGGTGGGCCAGGTTGAACTCGCGATAGGTCGCGATCATGCGCTCGACATCGAGCGCGTCGCTCGAGTGCTCGCCGAAGCTGTCCTTCAGCGTGCGGCCCAGGCTCGCGAGGATCACCGCGCGAGGCACGGCGGCTATCCCGTGCACGCGGAAAGTGTGCTCGTAGCTTTGGAAGATGAGCTCGATCGAATCGAGCAGCGTGCCGTCGAGATCGAACAGGCAGGCCTCGCACTCCCGCGCGCGGCCGGCGCTCATGCTCCCGCCGGGTAGATCGGGAAGCGCGCCGTCAACTCGCGCACTTCGGCTTGCACGCGCTTCGCCGTGGCGGCGTCCGAGGGGGACGCGAGCACGTCCGCGATCCAATTCCCGAGCGTCTTCATGTGGTCGGCCCTCAAGCCGCGCGTCGTGATCGCCGCCGTCCCGAGTCGGATGCCCGACGCCTGCGTCGGCGGCTTCTGGTCGTAGGGAATCAGGTTCTTGTTGCAGGTCAAGTCGACGTGATGGAGCACGTCCTCGGCTTCCTTGCCGGTGATCTTCATCGGTGTCACGTCGACGAGCATGAGGTGGTTGTCGGTCCCGCCCGAGACGATGCGCAGGCCACGAGCCTGCAAGGCCGCTGCGAGCGCGCGCGCGTTCTCGACGACCTGCTTCTGGTAGGCGACGAAAGAGGGCTGCTGAGCTTCGCGGAGCGCGATCGCCTTCGCGGCGATGACGTGCATGAGCGGCCCGCCTTGTGCGCCCGGGAACGTGGCGCTGTTGATGGCCTTGATGTGCTCCTCGCCGCACACGATCAACCCGCCGCGCGGCCCGCGCAGCGTCTTGTGCGTCGTCATCGTGACCACGTCGGCGTGTCCGACCGGCGAGGGGTACACCTTGGCCGCGACGAGACCGGCGACGTGCGCCATGTCGACGACGAGCTTCGCGCCGACCTCGCGCGCGATCGACGCGAAGGCCGGGAAATCGAGCACGCGCGAGTACGCCGAGAAGCCGGCCACGATCACTTTCGGCTGGGAGGCGAGGGCCGCGTCGCGCACGCGGTTCATGTCGATACGCTCGCTCTCCTTCTCCACGCCGTAGCTGGAGAACTGATAGTAGATGCCGGAGAAGTTCTTCGGGTGTCCGTGGCTCAGGTGTCCGCCGTGATCCAGTGACATGGCCAGCACGCGGTCGCCCGGTTTCAGGAGCGCCATGAACGCGGCCTGGTTCGCCTGCGTGCCGCTGTGCGGTTGCACGTTCGCCTCCGTGGTGCCGAACAACGCTCGCGCGCGCTCGCGGGCGATGTCCTCGACGACGTCGACGTACTCGCAGCCGCCGTAGTAGCGCTTCTTCGGGTAGCCCTCTGCGTACTTGTTCGTGAGCACGCTGCCCATGGCCGCCATGACCTCGCGGCTGGCGTGGTTCTCGGAGGCGATCAGCTCGAGTTGCGTTTCCTGCCGCTTGCGCTCCTCTTCGATGGCATCCCAGACGGCACGGTCGGAGGGGGTGAATTTCGGGGCGGCGGAGGCCGTGTGCGCAGGATTCATCGCCCAATGGTAGCGGCCGAAATGCCCTTCCGCGCGTCAAGGGAACCGCAAGGACGGGTCATGCGTCTCAAAAAGCCGACGGCGGAGTCGTTTCTTTCGGCGACGAGGGGTTGTCAGCCCCTCGAGTCGCAGGATAATGAAAGGGTCCGACCCTGTCGCGATGCCGACCCAAGCGGCGCTGCGCGCAGGCCCCTGGTCTTCGGCGTCGGAACGACCTTCCGGCCGCGCATGTCCGCGTGGGCCGGATCGACCCTCTGCGAATTCATCCCACCCGCCGCTCGCCCCGCCCCTCACGATCGGCATCGACACTCTCTCCGGGGCACTCAGGATCCACATGAAGAACACGACTTTCCTTCCCCGCCTCGCCGGCGTTGCCGCCTTCGCGGCGCTTGCTGGTCTCGCGCACGCCTCGCTCCCGATCAGTGTCGGCAACCTGGTCGTCATGCGCTTCGGCGACGGCACGGCCGCGCTGACGAACGCTTCGACCGCGGCCTTCATCGAGGAGTACACCACCGCCGGTGGCGCTCCCGTGAACGTCGTGGCCCTGCCGATCGCCGCCGCGGGCCTGAATCAACCGTGCACGGTGTCGGGCTCCTCGACCTCGGAGGGCTTCTTGAACATCACGGGCACGGGCTCGTCGAGCAAGGTCGTGTTCGTCGGCTACGGCGCGGTCCCGGGCAGCATCGGTTCGATCGTGACCTCCGCCAGTTCAGTCGTCCCGCGCGTCGTCGGAACGCTCGATCTGAACGGCAACATCGACACGACGACCGCTCTCGGTGACGCCTATTCGGGCGGCAACATCCGTTCGGCCACCAGCGACAACGGTCTGCAGTTCTGGACCAGCGGCACGGCTGGAACGGGCAACGGCGCTCGGTACGCGACGATCGGCGCCCTCACGTCCGTCCAGGTCAACCTGACCTTGACCAACGTGCGCGTGATCGACATCGTCGCCGGCAACCTGTTCTGCACGAGCGCCTCCGGCGCGTTCTTCGGCGTGTCGCAGATCGGCACAGGACTGCCGACCACGGTCGGCAACGCGACGACGATCTTGAACGGGTTCCCGACAGCGACGGGCCCGAGCTCGTACGACTTCTGGTTCGCGGACGCGGCCACGATCTACCTGTGCGACGATCGCGTGAACGGTTCCGGCGGCATCCAGAAGTGGACCGATGTCGCGGGAACGTGGACGCTCCAGTACACCCTCGCCGTGGGCCCCACCGTGGGTTGCCGCGCCGTGACCGGCACCAACGTCGGCGGCACGATCACGCTCTACGCCACGACCTCGCCGTCGAGCGCCAACTCCATCGTGACCGTCACCGACACGGGCGTGGGCTCGAGCTTCACCACCCTCGCGACCGCGGCCGTGAACACGAAGTACCAGGGCCTGCGCCTCATCCCGGGCACCACGAGCACCCCGACCACGTCGTTCTGCTTCGGGGATGGCACCGGTACGGCCTGCCCGTGTGGCAACAGCGGCGTCGCCCCGAACGGCTGCGCGAACTCGACCTTCGCGAGTGGAGCCAACCTCGCCGGGACGGGCGTGGCTTCGGTCGGCGCGGACACGCTGGTCCTGACGGCGACGAACATCCCCGGCCCGGGTCTGTTCTTCCAAGGCACGGGCGTCTTCGGCGGCGGCCTCGGCATCCCCTTCGGTGACGGCCTCTTCTGCGCCGGCGGCACGATCATCCGCATGGGTGTCGTGTTCCCCGTCGCGGGCGCGGCTTCCTACCCGGGTGGCCTCACGCCGAACCCGATTCACATCGCCGGCGCCACGGCCGGTGGCGATCTGCGCAACTACCAGGTCTGGTACCGCGACGCCGCGGTGTTCTGCAGCGCCTCGACCTTCAACCTGACGCAGGGCCTGACGCTCACGTGGGCCCCGTGATCTAGAGCGCCGTCGCGGGGGGCAACCACCGCGAGGCGCGCGTGTCCTCGAAGCCGGGCGTGCACAGCGTGCGCGCCCGGCTTCTGCTTTTTCGAGCGCGGTCGACGCGCGAGCGGACTCAAGGACAGTCGTTGAGCGCGCCGGGCGTGCCGGTGTCCGTCGTGCTCGCGTGCAGCGGTGTGCTCGACAGGCACCAGTTGGCGCCGTCGTCGTTCAGGACGGCGTTCTCGAAGTTCTGCCGCAGCGCGATGGCCTTGCCGGCGGCACTCGGCCAGGGAGCGCTCGACGTGTAGTCCACGCGGTCGACGAGGGCGCCGTTCGCGTCGAGGAGGACGATCTGGTCGACAGTGTTCGAGAGCGAGAAATTGCTCCACACGTAGTCGAGCGCGACGCCGCCGTTCAGCGACATGTCCCCGTTGCTGCCGAGAACGAGCCGCTGACCGCGGAAGAACCACAGGCCCTGCCCGCCGCGGTCGATCACGTGGGCCGAACCCGAGTTGTCCGTGATCGTCCAGCCCTCGAGGTTGAGTCGCCAGGGCAGGTTGTTCTTGATCTCGATCCACTCCCCGCGCGCGTCGGACACCGCCGCGGGGTCCTTCATGAACTCGGTGATGACGGCGACACCGCTCTGCGTACCGGCACCCAAGACGAGGGCCGGGTCGCTGCGAACGGCCTCCGCCCCGCGCGCGAACGGGCTCGAGCGGTACGGGCTCCAGATCGGACTGTGCGATTCGAACGGGGTCACC
>JBGATY010000079.1:0-15550 GCA_044228955.1 Planctomycetota bacterium
CAGGTGCGCGGCACGACGAGCCAGCGCCTGGTCGATTCCGTGGGCCGTAAACTGCCCTTGTTCCTCGATGCGCACGCGCGCGAGACGCTCGAGCCCTGGCTGACGCCGCCGGTCGCCGCGCGCTGAGGGCGACGAGCCCGGATACGGACCCTGCCGCGAGTCGGTACCCCGGGCTGCTAGTCGCTGCGCACGCTCTCGACCCACGCGAGTCGCTGGCGCAGGCGCGGTTCGAGCGCTTGATGGACCGTCGCGGCGCTCGCGGCGCAGGACGCGCAGGCGCCTTTCAAGCGCACGTTCACGACGCCGCCGTCGATCCCGAGCAGGTGGATGTCCCCGCCGTCGGCGACGAACATCGGGCGCATCTCGTCGATCACGGCCATGACTTCGGCGAGGCGCGCCGGATCGCCGTACGGCGGACCTGGCTCGCTCTCTCCGAGGAACGGCGCGAGGAATCTCCCGAGCCAGCTCATGGCGAAGCCGCTGCGCGCAAGCTCTCGGGCGGAAAGATCAGCGTGCTCGTCTCACCTTGGAAGTCGAACGCGAAACGGTCGTCCGCGAGGGCCAGTTCGCGCGCGCACCTCTCGAGCGTTTCCGTGCGAGCGGCGCGGCAGACGAGTCTGGTTTTGTCGCTGCTCGCTTCGATCGAGAAGCCGAGCACGCCTTCTCGAGGAAGTGACATCCCGGCTGCGAACACGAAGCGGGCGGCGGTCCACGTCACGACGCGCCCGCGGTCCACGGACTCGATCTGCACGCTGGAACGTGTGGCTGCGTCGAGCACGAGGTCCCGCCGTTCACGCCGCAGCGCGCGCTTCACGTACGCGAGCAGGAGGTCGAGCCCGTCGCGGCGCGCGCGGTCGTGCATGACGTCCGCTCCGGCTCCGTGCGCGACGATTCCGAGCACGAACCCGAGGTCGTCGACTTCGCTCGCCGTCTCGTTCAGACCGCCGAGCAAATTCGCATCGGCACCCGCGTCGCCGAGCATCGTGTTCAGCGCCACGAGGTACTGCGTCGTGTTCGCGAGGTCGTGCAGCACGACCGACACGAGAGCGCGCGACAACTCGTCCGCCTCTCGTGCGGGAACTGGTGCCGAGGCGGGGACTTGAACCCCGACTCCCGTGAGGGAAATGGATTTTGAATCCATCGCGTCTGCCATTTCGCCACCCCGGCACACAGGGGGGCAAGTAGGGTAGTCGGCGCGCGCTCGAAGTCGAAGTCGGACGAGCGAAAAATGGCAGCGTGTCGCGCGCTCACCCGCTGCGCCGCTCGAGAGCGACGGCCAGGCCGCGCTCCACGCCGACCGCGGTCGCGACGTAGCGCAGGGCCACCTGGATGCCCTCCGCGAAGCCCTCGGGCCCGCTCATGTCGTGGCGCAGGGTGTACGTTTCCCCCGCCGAACCGAAGATCACGAGTTGATGCGCGTACAGCCCCGGCATGCGCACCGAATGAATGGGCACGTCTCGCACCCCGCTGCCCGCTACCCGGCGCAAGCGTTCGGCCGTGTCGAGCGCCGTGCCCGAGGGCGCGTCGCGTTTCCGTTCGTGGTGCATCTCGATGATCTCGCAGCGCTCGAAAACACGCGCCGCATCGAGCGCGGCTTGCTGCAGGAGACACATCCCGAGCGAGAAATTCGGCACGACGAGCCCGCCCAGCCCGCGCTCGCGGGCGAGGACGTCGAGCGCCCGAGTTTCCTCGATCGTGACGCCGGAGGTGCCGATCAAGGGACGCACGCCGCTTTCGAGCAGGATGCGCCCGTGCTGGAACCCGAGACCGGCCACGGTGACGTCGAGCGCGACCTCGGGCCGCGTCCTCTCGACCACGGTGGCGAGATCATGTTCGCGCTCGAGGCGCGCCACGAGTTCGAACTCGCTGCTCCTCTCGAGCAACTCGCCGGCGAAGCGTCCCATGCGTCCGCCTGCTCCGACGATCGCGACACGCGTCCTCAAGACGTTGTTTCCGGCAAGGCGAGCGCCAGGATCTCGAGACACAGATCGCGGAACGACATTCCCGACTCGGCGGCGGCGAGCGGCAGCAGCGACCGATCGGTCATGCCGGGCAGCGTGTTGATCTCGAGCACGATCGGCTCCCCCTCCGCGCCGGCGGAATCGCGCGGGATCATGAAGTCGATGCGCGCGTAGCCTTCGCAACCCGCGGCTCGAAACGCCCGCTCGGAGAGCGACTGGATGCGCTTCGTCGTCTCGGGACGAAGCGTGCGCGGCGGGCAGAACTCGGCGGCGCCGTCTGCGCTGTACTTCTCCTCGTAATCGAAGAACCGGCCGGCCTTCGGCACGATCTCGACGGGCGTCAGGACGCGCAAGGCTCCGTTCGCGCGCCCCAGGATGCCGCAGGTCGCCTCGGCGCCGACGATGCGCGCCTCGACGAGCGCGGCGTCGCCCGTCGCGAGCGCGCGGGAGATCGCGTCCGGGAGTTCTTCGGCACTCTCGACGAGGAACGTCGCGACGGACGATCCTCCGCGGTCGGGCTTCACGGCGAAACCGGTCGTTCCCAGCCGAGCGACGTGCGCCAAGGTCTGGGCCCGATGCTCGCGCCACGCCTCGGGTCGGACCACGAACGCCGGCGCGACCGCGAGCCCCGCCGCGGCGAGGACGTCGCGTGTCCACGTCTTGCTCATGCACAGCGCCGAGGCCCCTACTCCGGAGCCGGTGTGCACCCGTCCGAGAGCGCGCAACAGGCCCTGGATGGTGCCGTCCTCGCCAAATCCGCCGTGCAGGGCGATGAACCAGACCGCGTCGCGCGGCGTGCTCGAGAGCACGTCCTCCGCGCTGGAGGTTGCGCCGCCGCGAGACCAGCGGCCGTCCGGCTGGATCTCGATCTCGACCACGCGCTCGGGGCCGCGGCCGTCCTGTCGCTGCAACAAGGCCTTGCTGATCGCGGCGCCCGTCTTGAGCGAGACTTCGCGCTCGCTCGACGCGCCGCCGGAGAGTACGCAGACGATCGCGTGCTCTAGATGCACCGGTGCCTTCGTGCTCACGTCCACAGGTGTCCCTTCTCGCTCTCGAGCGGTTTCTCCGGCGCGCGAATCGCGAAAGCCTGCGCGTCCTCGGCGAGCACGGGATCGATCTCGACCGGGTGGAGTCCGTGCTCGTCGGCGGGCGGCAGCGGCTTGCCGGCTCGCCGTACCCACTCGGCGTGGAGCTGACACTGCGCGGCGCGCGCGGTCGCCGGGGAATCCTCTCCGGCCTTGTTCTTGACGGGACTGAACTCGTGCGCGCGCTCGACCTCGAGCGTGACGCTGTCCTTCACGAAGGCGAGCGCATCGAACACGAAGGTCTCGAACTTGAAGCCCTCGATCTGCGCGACCATCCCGCGTTCGTCGACGACCGGCATCGACTTCCTCGCGACGTGCCACGGCAGCCGCAAGTTGCCGCGCGTCAAGTCTTCGACGAATCGCCGTTCGATCGCGTGGACGGCGATGTTGCCCGCGCCAAAGAGCAGGTCGCCACGCGGGTCGCGCGCCTCGCGCAGATGAGCCGGCAGGTCCGAGTACTCGATGCACGACAGCTTGCCGTCGACGCGGCCGATCACGCCGACCTTCTCGTCGGGGCCGCGCTTCGCGACGATCTTGCTCGACATCTGGGCTCCAGCGCCGGCGTGGAGTCCGAGGAAGAGCGGATCGGCCGGCAACGCGAGCGGATTGTCGACCTGGAAGTAGCTGAACGTCTCGATCCCACGCGAACGGGCGTGTTCCAGCGCTCCGGAGGCGGCGAGCGCGGTGAGCGTGCCGCCGTGGCCGCCCGGGGCGAGGAACAGTTCGTCCTTCCCTGCCAGGAGGACTCGGCCCGCGTGGTCGAGCGCCGGCAGCATTCCCTGCGTGAAGAAGTACACGTCGTCCTTCTCGAGGCCGAACCAGCGGTTCTCCTCGAAGAAGGCCCGCGTCGCGGCGTCGTTGCCGACGGACGTCATCACGTACCACGTCGGCCGCGCGCCCAGGTGGATCCGCGCGGCCATCAACCGGCGCGCGAAGATCTCGAACAGCGTGCGCTTCGACACCGGCGCGATCGGGAAGGCGCCTTTCGGTCCCTCGAAGCCGAGCCGCGAGGCTTGACCGCCCGCGACGAGGAGCGCGCCGACCCGTCCCTCGCGGAGGAGCCGTTCACCGCGCGCTCTGGCCGCGGCGACACTGCTCAGGTCGCGGACGCGCTGCTCGAGGGTGAACACGTCGGCGGCTTCGAACCGCGGGGAGGCCGACCCGCCGGCACCCGCCCGCGCGAGTTCGCCGAATTCCCTCACGAGCGCGAGGTCGACGTCGCGCAGCGAAGCCAGCAGGCGCGCGCGCCCGGCCTCGGCGAGTTCCGCCCAGAACCGGAAGACGTGGCCCTGGCCCGCGCGCTCCCACTCGGCGCGCAATCGGGCCTCGCTCTCGATCTTGGTCACGGGCGCGACGACCGGGGAAGCGTGCTCAGCGCTTCGCTTCGAACGAATCCGCCGACAGCGTCTCGAGGATCTGCTCGAGCAGGTGCTGCTGCGCGGCAACGCGTTTCTCGAGTATCACCTGGCGCTTGACGATCTTCTCGACCACTGGTGGCAGGATCGCGTCGCGCACGTAGTTGTTGATCATGTTGATGATCTCCGCGCGGCTGGCGTCCGGGACCTTGCTGAAGTGGTAGTGGTACTTCGACTTCAGCACGTCGTCGGCGAGGTGCAGGCATTCGGTCGAGATTTCCTCGGCGCTCTGCTTGTCATGCGCCACGTGAAAGAGTTCGACCTTGTACTTGTGAAGGAGCTGTTGGAACTTCCTCTGCACGGGAGTCTCCGCTTCTAGTTGATGTTGAGGGGAACGAGCTCGCCGCGAATTCTAACGCACGAGACAGGAATCGAGTAGGGATCTAGGCCGGCCGGCCGACGCAAATCGACACGTTGTGGCCGCCGAAACCGAGCGAGTTCGAGAGCACGTTCTCGACCTTCAGGTCGCGCGCGCTGCCGGGGACGTAGTCGAGATCGCACTCGGGATCGGGAGTCTCCAGATTGCGGGTCGGGTGCACCTTGCCGTGGTGAACCGTGAGAGCACTCACGACGAGTTCCACCGCGGAACTCGCGCCGAGCAGGTGACCGATCATCGACTTCGTGGAGGAAATCGCGAGCTTCCTGGCGTGGTCGCCGAAAGCGGTCTTGATCGCCCGCGTTTCGATCGCGTCGTTGTACGGCGTGCTCGTACCGTGGGCGTTGATGTACTGGAACGCAGTCGGGCCGAGCTTCGCGTGCTTCATCGCCTCGAGCATCGCGCGGGCCGGGCCGCGTCCGTCCTCTTTCGGGGCGGTGATGTGGAACGCGTCGTCGGTCGAGCCGTAGCCCTTCACCTCCGCGTAGATCTTCGCACCGCGCTTCTTGGCGCGTTCGTATTCCTCGAAGACGAGGATGCCGGTCCCCTCGCCCATCACGAAGCCGTCTCGATTCTTGTCGAACGGACGGGAGGCGGCGGCCGGGTCGTCGTTGCGCTGGCTGAGCGCCTTCATGTTGGCGAACCCGGCGAGCGAAAGCGGGGTCGTCGCCGATTCCGCGCCGCCCGTCACGACCACGTCGGCATCGCCCCACTGGATCGCGCGCCAGGCCATGCCCATCGAGTGACCGGACGACGCGCACGCGGACGACGTCGTGAAGCACGTGCCGAGCAGTCCGTGCCGGATCGCGACTTGACCGCTGACGGCGTTCGCCATGATCTTCGGGATGAAGTGCGGGCTGACGCGGCGCGGGCCGCGCTCCATCAGCTCCGTGTGTTGCAGCTCGATGCCCGTGATTCCGCCGATGCCGGTACCGATGATCGAGCCGAAGCGCTCGCGCGTCGGCTCGTCGATCTTGTCGAGTTCGAGCCCCGCATCACGCAGCGCTTCGTCGGAGGCGAGCAGTGCCCACATCGTGAACAGGTCGTACTTGCGCAACTCCGGCACGGCGAAGTGCGGGGTCAAGTCCATGTTCACGTTGGCCGCGAAGTGCACGACGTGATCCTTCGTGTCGAAACGGGTGATGGGCCCGACGCCGCTCTCGCCGCGGAGAAGGCGCGCCCACGTCGTCTCGACGTCCGCACCCAGGGCATTGATCGTCCCCAGGCCTGTGATCACGACTCTGCGCATCTTGGTTGAATCCCGCGTTCTCGCGCCGTGCTCACTCGACACCGCGGCGAAACGCAACGGTGACGGAGCCGGACGGAGAGGTCTCTAGGACTTCGAGGTGATGTACTCGATGGCGTTTCCGACGGACTGGATCTTCTCCGCGTCCTCGTCGGGGATGGAGATCTCGAATTCGTCTTCGAATTCCATCACGAGCTCGACGGTGTCGAGCGAGTCCGCGCCCAGGTCGTTGATGAACGACGTCTCGCGCGAGACCTTGTCGGGCGTCGTGCCCATCTGGTCGCACACGATCTTGATCACACGCTCTTCGATCGAAGGTTTGGTCACTTCCACGGCTCCTTGCAGTCCTTGTGCGCGAATGCGCTTTCGGTGTTCGACTTCTTCTGTCAGCCTAGAGAGTCAGGCCCCCGTCGACGACGAGGGTGATGCCGGTCACGTAGTCTCCGCCGGGACCGACGAGGAATTCGACGGTCCGTGCGATGTCGTCGGGCTCGCCGATGCGTCCGAGCGGAATTTCGCTCTTCAGCGCCTCGGCGGCCTTGGGGTCGATCGCCGACGTCATGTCGGTCGCGATGTAGCCCGGCGCAACGCAGTTCACGCACACGCCGCGACCCGCGAGTTCCTTCGCCATCGACTTCGTGAGCCCGATGACGCCGGCTTTGCTCGCGGCGTAGTTCGCCTGCCCGGCGTTGCCGGTCAAGCCCACGACCGAGCCGATGTTCACGACCCGGCCGCCCTTCTTCATCAGCGCTCGCGCGGAGGCCTTCATGAAGTTCCAGGTGCCCTTCAGATTGACGTCGACGACGCGGTCGAAGTCCTCCTCGGACATGCGCAGGAGCAGTTGGTCCTTCGTCACCCCGGCGTTGTTGACCAGGATGTCGAGGCCACCCATCTCTTTCTGGATCTGATCGACGAGGCTCGCGACGGCTGCGGTCGAAGCCACGTCCACCCCGTACGCCGCGGCACCCTCGGTCAGGCTCGCGCAGCGCTTCGCCGTCTCGGCCGCGCGCTCGGCGCTGGTCGCGATGCAGGCGACCTTGGCCCCACGCGCGGCGAGGCGGATCGCGATGGCTTGCCCGATGCCGCGCGATGCGCCCGTGACGAGCGCGACGCGGCCTTCGAGAAAACGTTCCGTGGTTTGGGCGGGAGCCAAGGTCAGGCGTGGGCGAGCGGGGCTCGCACTTCTTTGGGTCGGACTATACCGGTGCTCGGAGTGGCCTTCAACGCTGGGAATCCAGGCGAAGCCCGCTGCGAAAAGGCCTGTTTTCAGGCCTGGAACCCGGTCACGTCCTCCGGTTTCGCCGCCGCGCGCACGCGGGCGGTCTCGTCGATCTTGCTCATGATGCCCGCGAGGACGGTGCCCGGGGCCGGTTCGAGGAACTCGCGGATCCCCCGCGCGAGCGCGAAGCGCATGCTCTTCTCCCACAGAACGGGCGCGCAGACCTGATCGGCGAGTTGGGCGCGGATCGCCTCCACGTCGTCGGTGGCGACAGCCGTGACGTTCGAGACGAAGGCCACGCGGGGTTTCCTGATCTCGATCTCGCGGAGCGCGCGCTTCAGGCGCTCGGCCGCGGGACGCATGCACTCGGAATGGAATCCGCCGGCGACCACCAGGCGGCGCGTGCGGCGGATGCCGTGATCCTTCGCCGCGGCTTCCAGCGCGTCGAGCGCCTTCAACTCGCCGGAGACGATCACTTGACCGGGCGCGTTCAGGTTCGCGACCTGGCAGATGCCGTGCGCGGCGCCGACTTTCGCGACCGCGAACGCCTGCTCCTCCGTCGCGCCCATCAAGCTCACCATCGAGCTCGGGATCGACTGGCTCGCGTCCTGCATCGCCTCGCCCCGCAAGCGCACCAGCCGCAGACCGTCCTCGAAGGAGATCGAATCGGCGCACCACAGGGCGGTGTACTCGCCGAGAGAGAGTCCAGCGACGAGCGGGAGCTTCGCACGGTCCAGCCCACGCTCCTCGAGCGCGCGCACGACCGCGACGCTCGTCACGAAGATGCCCGGCTGCGCGACGTCGGTGCGATTGACTTCGTCGCCAGAATTCCAGATCGCGTTCGTGAGCGCGAAGCCAAGGGTCTGGTCGGCGCGAGCGAACGTGTCGCGAGCGACGGGGAAGGCGTCGGCGAAATCGCGTCCCATGCCCGTAGCCTGGGCGCCTTGACCGGGGAACAAGAGAGCGGGTTGCATGCGGTCCTTCGCGCCTCACCAGCGCATCAACGCTCCGCCCCAGGTGAGGCCCGCGCCGAATGCAACGAGCACGACGAGCTTGCCCTTTTCGAGGCGTCCGGCCCGCACCGCCTCGTCGAGGGCGACCGGTACCGACGCAGCCGACGTGTTGCCGATGCGATCGATGTTGATCACGACTTTCTCCGAGTTCCAGCCGAGTCGCTCCAGCGCGCCGTCGATGATGCGCTGGTTCACCTGGTGCGGCACCACGAGCGAGAGTTCGTCGTAGCTGTGCCCTTCGAGCATCTGGGCGATCGTCTCGGCCATCTTGTGCACGGCGAAACGATAGGTTTCGCGACCGGCAATGCGGATGAAGTGCGCGCCGGCGTCCACGGTTGCGTGCGTCGGCGGCAGGCGCGAACCTCCGCCGGTCATGTGGATGAACGAGTAGCCGGAACCGTCCGCGCCGAGCGTGCTGCGCAGGATCTCGCCCTGACGACACTCCTCGTGGGGCATGAACACGGCCGCGCCCGCGGCGTCGCCGAAGAGGATGCACGACGTGCGATCCTTGAAGTCGACGAAACGCGAGAGCGATTCGGCGCCGATGGCCAGCACGCGCTTCGCCCGCCCCGAGGCGACGAAGGCTTCGGCGGTGTTCATCGCGGTCAGGAAGCCGGTGCACGCGGCGTTCACGTCGAACGCCCCCGCGTGCTTCGCGCCCAGCGCCTGCTGCACGAGGACGGAGCAGGCCGGCAGGAGGTGATCGGGAGTCAGCGTCCCGACGATGACGAGGTCGAGGTCCTTCGGATCGACTCGAGCCGCTTCCAGTGCCCGGCGCCCGGCCAGGATGCACAGGTCGGAGGTGGCCTGCTCGGGAGCCGCGAAGTGCCGCTCCCTAATGCCCGTGCGCTGCACGATCCACTCGTCCGACGTGTCGACGAGCGCTTCGAAGTACGAGTTCGGAACGACTCGATCGGGGACGTACGACCCCGTTCCGGCCAGGCCGACCCGCACGCGTGAAGACATGAGTGGTTGATCCTCCTTGGGTGGCGTCGGTGACGCACGCGCGGGAGCCTAGCCATTCGCCCCCCTCCGTTCGAGAGGCTCCCCGAGGCGGAACTCGCGCCCCGAGCGGGAATTCAGCGGGAAGGGCCGCCCGCGCCGGCCTTCTGGAGGCCGCTGACGATGTGGGCGTTCACGTCGGCGTCGAGCGCCCGGGCTCCAAGCGACAGGGCATTGGCAACCGCGTTCTCGTCGCTGCGGCCGTGTCCGATGATCACCACGCCGTTCACGCCCAGCAGCAGAGCACCGCCGTATTCCGAGTAGTCGATGCGCTTCTTGACGCGCAGGAGGGCCGCGGGCGGGACCTGTACGCCCTGGGCGGCGACCTCGCCGACCGTCATCTTGAGCATGAAGACGGCAAATTCCTCCATCAGCTTCAATACGACGTTGCCGGTGAATCCGTCGGTGACGACGACCTCGGCCTTGTGCTGGAAGAGGTCGTTGCCCTCGAGGTTGCCGACGAAGGACAGGCCCGATTCCTTCAAGAGCTTCCACGCGGCCTTGTGCACGTCGGTGCCCTTGCCTTCTTCCTCGCCGATGTTGAGCAGTCCCACGCGCGGCGTCTTCTGGCCGAGCACGTCGTGCGAGAACACGCTGCCCATCACGCCGAACTGGTACAGGTGCTCGGGCTTCGGCGACACGAGCGCGCCCATGTCGAGGAACGTCAGCGGCGCCCCGGTCAGTTCGACCGTGACCGCGATGCCGGGACGCAAGACGCCGGGCAGCGTTCCGAGCCCGAGGGTCGCCGCGCCCACGACGGCGCCGGTGTTGCCCATGCTCACCGCGGCTCCGGTGGCGCCCGCCTTGATCGCGCCGATCATGACCGCGATCGAGGAATCACGTTTCGCGCGCAGGGCGACTTCCGGCGATTCGCCCATGCCGATCACCTGGCTCGCGTGCTGGATGCTGAAGCCGGGATCGCCGCCGAACTCGGCGAGCTTCTTGCGGATGATCGTCTCGTCGCCGACCAGCAGGATGCGCTCTGGAGACATCTTCCAGCGGCCGTTCGGGTCGACGGCGGTGAGGGCTCCCCGCAGGATCGCGTCGGGAGCCTTGTCCCCGCCCATCACGTCGAGGGCAATGCGCGCGTCTCTCATGTTCCCCTTCGTATCGAGTGGGATGCGCTCCTCGTCCTGGAGCGCCCGGACCTGGAACTCGCGCCTAGAACTCTTCCTTCTGGAGAACGGCAACGCCCTTTTGGCCGCCCTTTTCGAAGCCGTAATGCCCGCAGTTGTCGCACACGCGGTGCGGTCTCACGGCGGCGCCGCAGCGGGCGCAGTGATTCAGGCCGGTCGCCTTGAGTGCGTCGTGCGAACGACGGATGGCGGTGCGGTGCTTGGAGTGGCGGCGCTTGGGATTCGGCATGAGCGGTGCTTCGAGTTCGGAACTTGGAGGGCGAGGATGCTAGCCCCCTCCGGGAGGGGTGTCAACGCGACGACGGGCTAACCCAGAGCCGCAAAGGCCTTTTCGACCTCGGCGATGGCGCCCGGGACGCCCGAGGGATTCTGGCCCTGCCCTTGGGCCAGGTCGGGGCGGCCCCCCCCACCACCGCCGAGGTGCGCGCTGACGGCCTTCGCGATGGCGCCGGCGTTCAGCGGTTTCGGGGCGAGACCGGCACAGGCGATCACGAACGGCACGCGGCCCTCCTCGCGGCCGAAGATCGCCAGCGCGAACTTCTCGTGCAGCGATTTCGCGCGGTCGGCGAGGTCGCGTACCCCGGCCTGGTCGAGATCGGGCAGGTCGAGAACGACGACGCGGGCGTCGCCGCGTGTCGCGATCAGGGTCTTCAGTTTCTCGAAACTCGCGGCGACGTCGCCGCCCGCCGACGCGGCGCCCTTCTTCTTGGCTTCCTTGAGTTGCGCCTGCAACTGCTCGAGGCGACTTGGGATGTCCTCGACGGAACTCTTCAGGCTCGCGGCCACCTCGCGCACGAGGCGACGTTGATCCTGGACGTACTTCACGGCCTCGGGACCGGTGAGCGCCTCGATGCGCCGCACGCCGGCTTGCACGGCGCGTTCGCTCACGATCACGAACGGTCCGATGTCACCGGCCGCCCTCACGTGCGTTCCGCCGCACAATTCGAGCGACCAGCCGCCGACGTCGAGCACGCGCACGGTCTCGTCGTACTTCTCGCCGAACATGGCGACGACCCCGCGGGCCTTCGCCGCGTCGAGTTTCTCGACCGTGGTGAGCGCCGCGGCGTTCTCGCCGATCTTCTGGTTCACGATCGTCTCGACGCGCTCGATCTCCTCGGGCGTGACGCCTTTGGGGTGACTGATGTCGAAGCGCAGGCGATCGGGCCCGACGTAGCTGCCTTGCTGCGCGACGTGCGCGCCGAGCACTTCCTTCAGCGCCCGGTGCATCAGGTGCGTCGCGGTGTGGTTCTTCCGGGTGCGGTCGCGGCGCGCGCCGTCCACGGCCGCCCGAACGCGCTTCTTCGCGAAAGCGGCGACGTCCGCCGCGCCCTGGCTCCGCGTGAGCTTGCCGAGGTGCACGATCACGGCACCCATGCGGCGCGTGTCGCGCACCTCGATCTTGAACGAGCCGTCGACCGCCTCGATCACGCCCGAATCGCCGACCTGGCCGCCGCCCTCGGCGTAGAAGGGGCTCTCGGCGAGCACGACGCCGATCTCGCTCTCGTCGCTCCCGGCCTTCCCGAGGTAGAGCACGTCGGTTTCGAGCGTGAGCGCGCGCGGGCCGTCCTCGTGGTAGGTCGAACGCGTGGGCTTGACGCTCGCGAGTGCCTCGGCCGAGAGCACCTGCTTGAACTTGCCCTCCGCCTTGCTCGCGTTCTGGTGCGCTTCGCGCGCCCGATCCCAGCCCGTCAGGTCGACAAGGAGGCCCCGCTCGCGCGCCATCAGCTCGACGAGGTCCTGCGGAAAACCGTAGGTCGCGTAGAGCTCGTACGCTTCCCCCCCGTCGATCGTCTTCGAGCCGGTCCGCGCGAGTTTCGTGGCGACGTTCTCGAAGAGCACGAGGCCGCGGTCGAGCGTCTTGCCGAAGCTCTCTTCCTCGCTCTTGACGAGCAACTGCACGTGCTCGACGCGCGTCCGCATCTCGGGGAACACGTCCCCGAGGATCTCGGCCACCGTCGGCACGACCTCGAAGAGGAACGGCTCCTTCTCGCCCAGCGCCTGTCGCCCGAAACGCGAAGCGCGGCGGATCAGACGCCGCAGCACGTACCCGCGACCCTCGTTCGAAGGCAGCGCGCCGTCGGCGAACGCCGCGGTCACGGCGCGCGTGTGGTCGGCGATCACGCGGAACGCAATGTCCTTCTGGCCCGGCCCGGACTCGTAGCGCTTGCCGGTCAAGCGCTCGATGCTCGCGAAGATCGGCTGGAACAGGTCGGTGTCGTAGTTGGACGACTTTTTCTGCAGCACGGACAGGATGCGCTCGAAACCCATGCCCGTGTCGACGCTCTGCGCCGGCAGCTTCTCCAAGCGGCCGTCGTCGAGCCGGTTGAACTCCATGAACACGTTGTTCCAGAGCTCGATGAAGCGCTCGTTGCCGACGTTGACGCCGATCCGCGGATCCGCGCCGTCGTTCGGATTCGTGCCCGGACCGCCGCGGTCGATGTGGATCTCGGTGCACGGTCCGCACGGCCCCGTGTCACCCATCTCCCAGAAATTCGCCTTGCGCCCGAAGCGCAGCACGCGCGAGGGATGCACCCCCGCCTTCTCGATCCAGATGCGCGCGGCATCCTCGTCGGCGGGAAGGCCGTCCTTCGCGTCGCCGGCGAAGACGGTCACCCACAGGCGCTCCGGCTCGAGGCCCCACTTCTTCGTGAGCAGCTCCCACGACCAGGTGATCGCCTCGTCCTTGAAGTAGTCGCCGAACGACCAGTTCCCGAGCATCTCGAAGAACGTGTGGTGGTACGTGTCGACGCCGACCTCCTCGAGGTCGTTGTGCTTGCCCGACACGCGGATGCACTTTTGGGTGTCGACGGCACGCTTGTAGGCCCGCGTGCCCGTTCCGAGGAACACGTCCTTGAACTGGTTCATGCCCGCGTTGGTGAACAGCAACGTGGGGTCGTCCTGCGGGAACACCGGACCGCTCGGCACGATGCGGTGCCCGCGTTCGGCGAAGAAGTCGAGGAAGTCCTGGCGGACGCGGGCAGCGGTGAAACGGGGATCGGAGTGGCTGGTCATCGTGAAGGGGGCGGGCCGGCGCGTTCACGGGCGCCGGCCGGTCGGGTTCGAGGCGGCGAGTTGGCCAGCGCGGCGCCGTGGGCCGCGGTCATCAGAGTCGAGTGGCCTTCGGAGCGGGCCCGGAGGCGGCCTTTTGGGTGTCGTCACCGTCGTCGCTCGAGCTGTCGCCGCCCGGCGCCTTGAGCGTGAGCTTGCCCTTCAGTGCCTTCTCGATCTGCAGCCCGAGGTCGGGGTTGTCGATCAGGAACTGACGCGCCTTCTCCATCCCCTGCCCGAGGCGCACTTCGCCCTCGGTCGGGTGCTTGAGCGAGTACCACGTGCCCGACTTGAGCACGATGCCTTCGGCGAGCCCGAGTTCGAGCATCTCGCCTTCGCGACTGATGCCGTGGTTGAAGAGGATGTCGAACTCGACCTTCCGGAACGGCGGCGCGATCTTGTTCTTCACCACCGTCACCTTCGTGCGGTTGCCGATCACTTCTTCGCCGTCCTTCAGCTGTCCGATCTTGCGGATGTCGAGGCGCACCGACGCGTAGAACTTGAGCGCGCGTCCGCCCGTCGTCGTCTCGGGGCTGCCGAACATGACGCCGATCTTCTCGCGGATCTGGTTGATGAAGATCACGCAGCAGTCGCTCTTGCTGATGGCGCCCGTCAGCTTGCGCAGAGCCTGGCTCATCAAGCGCGCGTGCAAGCCCACGAAGCTGTCGCCCATTTCGCCCGCGATTTCCGCCCGGGGCACGAGGGCCGCGACCGAGTCGATCACGATCACGTCGACGGCGTTGCTGCGCACGAGCGTCTCGACGATCTCGAGCGCCTGTTCGCCCGTGTCGGGCTGCGAAACGAGCAGGTCGTCGAGCTTGACGCCGAGCTTGCGCGCGTAGCCCGGATCGAGCGCGTGTTCCGCGTCGACGAAGGCGCAGATCCCGCCCGTCTTCTGCGCGTTGGCGATGATGTGCAGTGTCAGGGTCGTCTTGCCCGAGCTCTCCGGGCCGAAGACCTCGATGATCCGACCTCTGGGCACGCCCTTGCCGCCGAGCCCGACGTCGAGTCCGACGGAGCCGGTGCTGATCCCCGAGATCTCCTTGATGATCGTGCCCTCGCCGAGGCGCATGATCGACCCCTTGCCGAACGCTTTCTCGATCTCCGAGACGGCCGCGTCGAGCGACTTCGTCTTCTCGAGGCGCTCGCGATCGGGCGCTTGGGGCTTGGTCGTCGTTTCGTTCTTCGGCTTCTGCACGCTGATGGTTTCTTTCACGGTCGACTACTTCTGGACGCGCGAGGGCGTCCGACGGGTCCATGGCCAGGGAGGCCCAAAGACCGGCGCTCACGGGTGGACTGTATAGACGGAGGAGCCGTGGGAGCAAGACAGCGCTTGGCATCCCCGCCCCCAGTGGAAGGACGCTCGGCGCGCACGCGGGTTGCGGCTCAGGCGCGAAAATCGTCGCGAGCGCGCAGGGGGAAGCTCTCCAGGCGCGGGTAGTGCGGACGAGCGAGCGGAACCGATCCGAACAGGATGACCGCGCCCGGAGTGAAGGTGTGATCGCAGGCGAGGCTCGAGAACGCCGCGGGGAGCGGGGTTCGACGGCGCGGGCGAGCGAGCGTGACGTGCGGTGTGAAGGTCGCGGCCGAATCGAAGGCGAGCTCGGATGCCTCGATCGCTCGCGCCGCGGCCTCGCGCAGGCCGCGCAGACGCTCGAGTTCGGGCCCTTCCCCTTGAACTCCTGCCCACAGCACCCGCGGCGAAGCAGGATCCCCGAAGCTGCCGCAGCCGTGAATGCGGAGCGTCGGCGCCGGTTGGCCCGCGAGTTCCCTCGAAAGGACCGAGCGCAAGCCAGGGAGGCGATCGTCGGCGACGTCGCCGAGGAAGCACAGCGTCACGTGCAGGTCCTCCGGCGCGTGCAAATTCCAGTCGCGCTCGTCGAGGATCGCGCGCGCGCGCTGGTGCAGGTCGAGGGCCAGTTCGGCGTCCAACGCCAGGCCGACGAAGCACCGCGTTCGCGATCCCGTCACGGCCACGGGTCAGGGCACGTTGCAGATCGAACGCAGTTCGTCGTAGCGCGCGTCGATCTCGCGGCGTCCGCGGCCACT
>JBGATY010000007.1:0-47064 GCA_044228955.1 Planctomycetota bacterium
CCCGCGCGACGGCCGCCGATCCGCGCGAGAGGATCTACGCCGCGCAGGGACTCGGCGCTGTCGGCACCGACGGACCGAGCCGCACGGTTCTCGTGAACCTGCTCGGGGACTCGGACTGGCGCGTCGTCTGCGAGGCCGCCACCGCGCTCGGAAAGCAGCCCTTTCCCGGCGCGTTCGAGGCGCTTTCCGCCGCGGCCGGGCACGGATCGGCCCACGTGCGTCGCTGCGTGTACGAAGCACTCGGAGCGTTCCGGGAATCGAAATCGGAAGCGCGCGCGGTGTTCGAGCGGGCCCGCGTCGATGTTTCGCCCAACGTGCGCGCCGCGGCGATCGCGGCCGGAGCACAACTGTTCGGCGACGAGGCCGCGCCCAAGTTGGCGCTCGCCGCGCTCGAGAAGGACCCGTTGATACGCGTCGGAGCGGCCCAGGGAGCTGCCCATCTCTCGTCCGCGCTCGCCGTGCCCTTGCTCGAAAAGCTGTCGGCCGATCCCGACGTGCGCGTCGCGGAAACCGCGGTCGAGGGCTTCGCGAAGCACGCGGCGCCCGAGTCCAGGGCGCGACTGCACGAGTTGCTCGGCTCGAACGACAACGGACTGCGGCTCGCCGCCGTGACGAGCCTCGGGGAGATGGCGACGGGCGACGACCTGGCGCCGCTCGGTACGTGCTTCTCGAGCTCGACCGGAGAGATCGCGCCCGAGATCGCCGCCGGAGTCCTCGGCGTTGCGGCCAAGATCGGTGGTGACGAAGCGCTCGGCCTCCTGAAGGCAGGCCTCGCTCATGCCGATCCGTTCGTCCGCAAGAAGGCGCGGATGCTGATCAAGAGCACCTATCCGAACGTCGAGCTTCCGCGCGCGAACGAGAGGCTCCCGCGCATCGCCGCCGTGCCGATCCCGGGCAAGGACGCTCCGGCGTGGACGGTGAATCCGCGTGTCGAAGTGAAGACGAACCGCGGCACGATGGTGTTCGAGCTGTTCCCGAACGAAACGCCCGCGCACGTCTTCAACTTCCTCGCGCTGGTCGACAAGCACCACTACGACGGGCTCACCTTCCATCGTGTCGTGCCCGATTTCGTGATCCAGGGCGGTGACCACCGCGGCGACGGCAACGGCGGCGTCACCTGGCGCGGAGAAGCCCTGCGCGCCGAATTCACGCCCCGTGCATTCGTGCGCGGTTCGCTCGGCATGCCCCGGAACGAGGACTTGGACAGCGGCGGCAGCCAGTTCTTCGTGACGCACCGCGAGACGCCGCATCTCGACGGCCGCTACACGCTCTTCGGCGAGTTGCGCACGGGGTTCGACGTCCTCGATGCCGTGGAAGTGGGCGACCGGATCGAGTCGATCACCCTGCTCCCGACGCGCTGAACGGCTCGCGCCGTGGTCGACCGGACGGATTTGCAAGTTCCCTTCACTTGGCGTTGTGGCGCGTCCGACAGAACGGCTTGCCCCCTGTGCGCGGATGGGTCGCGCGCGGTCGTTGGACGCCTCCTCGATGCGCAACTTGTGGATCCTCGTCGGTGCCGTCTCGGTTTTGAGTTTTGCGGGTATGGCCGTGCGGGACGTGAGCCTTCGGGTGGAACGTCTGGAGGCGAAGCCCGGCGTCGATCCCGCGGCGTTGAAGACGCTCGATCGCGAGTTGGAAGAACTTTCCGCGCGGGTCGCGGCCTCCATCGCGACGTTGCGCGATCTCACGGGGGAGCAGCAGCGCACCGCCGTCTTCGGTGATCGTATCGCCGAGTTGCGGTGCGAACTCGATTCGGCCGCGAACGACATTGCCGAGCAGCGCTCACGGATCGCCGCGTGGGACGACGTGCGCGAGGAGATCGGCCCCGAAGCGGTCGACGCGCGCGTCGTCGGTCTGCGCAAGTCGCTCGACACGAAGTACGAGGACCTCGACGACCAGGTCCGTCAGGCGCTCGAAGCGGCCGAGTCGGCGAACGCGGGTGTGGACCAGATCGCGAAGACGCTCGAGCGCGACAAGGACCGCCTGTGGAAGGACCTGCTCGGCCCGACGGTGCAGTTGATGGGCGAGGAGACGGTCGGAAGCGGCGTGCTCCTGCGTTCGGAACAGGTCGAGGGGTCCAGTGAGTTCACGACGTACGTCCTCACCGCCTGGCACGTCATTCGCGACATCCAATCGGCGCCGGACAGCATCCTCACGCCGGTTCCGGTGACGATCTACTCGCGCGGCGGCGAGACGCGCTCCGAGACGGCGCAGCTCGTGAAGTTCGACGCGACGCTGGACGTGGCGCTCCTGAAGCTGAATTCGGCGCGCTTTTTCGATTGCGGCGCCACGCTCGCTCCCCGCGAACGTCTCGACGCGGTGCAGATCTTCGAACACATCTACGCGGTCGGCTGCCCGCTCGGCAACGATCCGATCCCGACGTTCGGCGAGATCGCCGACACGCATCACTCGGTCGACGGACAGCGCTACTGGATGATCAGCGCGCCGACCTACATCGGCAACTCGGGTGGCGGCGTGTTCGACGCGGACACGCACGAGTTGATCGGCATCTTCACGAAGATCTACACCCACGGCACGCTGCGCCCGACGGTCGTGCCGCACATGGGACTCGCGACGCCGTTGCCGGCGATCTACGACTGGCTCGAAGAGGTCGGTTACGCCAAGCTCGAGCCCGTGAGCGTGAACGGGCCCAGGGCGGCTTCCGCCAAGCGCTGATCAGTGTCTGAAGTGGCGCGCCCCGGTGAACACCATCGCCGCGCCGCGTCTGTCGCAGGCCGCCACGACTTCGGCGTCGCGCACCGACCCGCCCGGTTGGAGGAAGGCCGTGACTCCGGCGTCGAGCGCGAGTTCGACGCCGTCCGCGAACGGAAAGAACGCGTCGGAACCGAGCACGCAGCGGCGTGCGTGCTCGCCGGCCTTGCGCACTGCGATGTGAACGGAATCGACGCGACTCATCTGGCCGGCACCGACGCCGCGGACGCGCGTGCCCTCCGCGAGCACGATCGCATTCGACTTCACGTGCTTCGCGATGCGATTCGCGAACAGCAGGCCGACGAGTTCGGCCGTGGTCGGGGCACGCTTCGTCGCGACCTTGCAGTCGCCTTCGCCGGCCGCGTGCAGGTCGCGATTCTGCAATAGGAAGCCGCCGACCAACTTCTTCACTTCGAGATCACGCGCGTCGCGCGTGAGCGGTCCGAAATCGCCGATCGAGAGCAGCCGCACGCTCTTCCCCCACTTCGGCTTGTCGACGAGCAGCCGAAACGCGTCCTCGTCGAAGGCGGGAGCGACGATGGCTTCGACGAATCGGTTGCCGGAGACCAGGTACTCTGCGCAACGCAAATCGACCGGCCGGGTGAACGCGAGCACCGACCCGAAGGCGGACACGGGATCGCCGTCCCAGGCCGCCTCGAGCGCGGACGCGATCGTCTCCGCCGCGGCCGCGCCGCAGGGATTGTTGTGCTTGCAGACGGCGACGAAAGGCTCGTCGAACTCCTTGGCGAGCCCGAGCGCGGCGTCGAGGTCGACGAGATTGTTGTAGCTCAGCGCCTTGCCGTTCAGGACCTGGGCGTTCGCGAGGCCAGGCTCGTCGAATGTCGTGTCGCGGTAGAAGGCCGCCGTCTGATGCGGATTCTCGCCGTAGCGCAGGTCCGCCACCTTCGTCCCGGTCAACGCGAACGACTCCGGATACGGAGACTCCGCCGCGTCGCGGTGGCGAATCTCAAAACGGTGCAGCCACGCGCTGATCACCGCGTCGTACCGCGCCGTCAGGGAAAACGCCTTGATGGCGAGTTCGCGCCGAAAGGCGTCGGTCAGCGCCCCGCCATTCCGCTGCATCTCGTCGAGTACGCGCCCGTAGTCCGCTGGATCGGTGACGATGCCCACGAAACGGTGGTTCTTCGCCGCCGACCGCACCATGGACGGTCCGCCGATGTCGATGTTCTCGATCGCGTCCTCGCGCGTGACGCCAGGCTTCTTCACCGTCGCTTCGAACGGGTACAGGTTCACGACGACGAGATCGATGGGCGAAATTCCGTGCTCGCTCATCGCTCCGGTGTGCGTCGCCACGTCGCGCAAGGCGAGGATGCCCCCGTGGACCTTCGGATGCAGCGTCTTCACGCGACCGTCCATCATCTCGGGAAATCCGGTGTAGTCGCTGACCTCGCGCACCGCGATGCCGGCCTTCTTCAGCGCCGCGAACGTCCCGCCGGTCGAGAGGATCTCGACACCGGACTGCGTCAGCGCGCGCGCGAAGTTCTCTATGCCGGCTTTGTCGGAAACGCTGACGAGCGCGCGTTGGATGCGAATCTGCGACTGGGACTTCATGTCACTGGACTCCGGCGATGCGCTTCAGGCGGGCGGCGAAAGTGATCGGGTTGGCGGATCCGGAGAACCCCTCGATGAACTTGCCGTCTGAACCGATGAACAGGACGAACGGCAGCATGTAGGCGTCCTCGAGCTCGTGCGCGTGCTTCAGGACGTCCTCCTCGGGGTCGTCCGCGTCGGACGCGAGCGCGACGAAGTGCGCTTGCAGCAAGGGCGCCACGTCGGGACGCGGGACGACGCTCTGCACGAGAGCGCGGCACTGACCTCACAACTCGCGCCCCATCTCGACGAACACGACCTTGTTCTCCCGCCGGGCACGGGCGATCGCCTCGTCGTAGCGCGTCTCCCACGAGAGCGTTCCGCGGTCGTCGAAATGAGGGTGCGGTCGTCGTTCGTTCATGATGGGCCTCGAAAAAGGGCGCGCATTTTGCCGCTCGAAGCCCCTCGTGGACAGGGTTCGAGTCGGAACGCTTTTCCGATCCTCCCGGCCGCAGCGCGGATTCCTCAAGGCCGCGTGACCTCGCGAGCGAAAAGACCTGGATCGGATTCCGCGGCCCACGGTGGGTTCGCGGAGTCAGGCCCTCATCCCCTGCCAAGGCCTCTCGACCGTGCGCGTCCGCATCCTGCCGCTTCTCGTGCTCGCCGCGCTGCCGTCGTGCTTCCTGTTGGAGCACCGCGCGCCGTCGAACGTGCTCCTGGTGGTGGTCGACAGCCTGCGCTTCGATGCGTTCAGCCGCTCGATCGGCTCGGCGGAAACCCCGACGGTCAACGCCCTGACCGGAGAAGGGCTCACGTTCCGCTCTTGCTATGCGCAGAGTTCGGTGACGCTGCCCGCGCACGTCGCGATCCTCTCCTCGCGTGCTCCGAACGCCAGCGGAGTTCGCAACGACGGCCAGATGGTCGCGCCCGAAGTGCCCCTGCTCGCGGAACACCTGAAGGAACGCGCGTGGCGCACGTTCGCCGACGTCAGCACGGACGAACTCGAACCGGTCGGACGCGGACAGGGCATCGACCGCGGATTCGACACGTTTCGCACGCACCAGAAGGCTCCGGTCGATGCGAGCGAAGTCAGCGAGCGCGTCGTTTCGTTCATCGAGAACGCCGACCACGCGACGCCGTGGTTCGCCTACGCGCACTTCAGCGATCCGGCCCGCGCCGACGAACTCGTCGGGACGAAGGAGATCACCGCCAAGGTGTTCCTCGACGGGGCGCCGATCGGGAGCGTCAGGACGCACTCGGCCGAGGACTGGTCGGTGAAATTGGACCTCAGCCCGGGACCGCATCACCTCGAGTTCCGTTCCGATGACTCTTTCAACCTGCGACGTCTCGAGGTGACGTCGGAATCCGCGCGCCTGACCACGTCGTTCGATTCGGGCCGGCTCTTCGCGCCGATGCAGCGCATCGTCACGTCATTCTCGAACGAGCACGATGCTCCGCTCACCTGCCGCGTTCAGGCGCAGATTCGCGGCGTGCAGAGCCTCGCCGAGTGCCGCGCGCACTACAAGAAGCAGGTCGAGGCCGTCGACACCGCGCTCGGCGAGATCGTCGCCGCCTTGAAGAAGTCCGATCAATACGACAGCACCGTGATCGTCGTCACCGGAAGCCACGGAGAGGCGCTCGGCGAACACGGCGTCACCGGCCACGACATCACGCTCTACGACGAGGTGCTGCGCGTGCCGCTCGTGATCAAGCCCGTCGTCGACGAAGATCGACGCGTCGACCTCGGTAAGCGTCAATACACGCTCGTGCGCCAGATCGACATCGCCCCGACCATCCTGGAGCTCGTCGGTGAACGCCCCTTGTCGGGCGCCGAGGGCCTGTCGCTCCTGCGCGACGGTCAGCGCGAGGTGGTCGCCGAGTCCCACCCGCCCGAAGCTCCGAGCTCGATCCTGGCGCGTCGCGACGATCGCTACAAGCTCCTGTTCGTCGCGACCGAGAATCGCTTCGAGATGTACGACGTGAAGAGCGACACACTCGAGTCCGAGAACATCTTCACGCTGCAAGGACACTTCCGTTCGACCTGGCAGACCGAACTCCGCCGCCTCGCGGACTCCGCCCCGCAGACGGCCAACTTGCGCTCGAAGTTCTCGCCGGTGGCGCCGCTCGGCGATCAACGCACCGGGCCCCGCAGCGCGAAGAACTGATCAGGCCTTGGCCGGGCCGGCGCCGCGCTTGCGCAGGTATTCCTCGATGAACGGGTCGATGTCGCCGTCGAGTACGGCCTGGATGTTGCCCGTTTCGACGTCGGTGCGGTGATCCTTCACCATCTGGTAGGGATGCATGACGTACGAGCGGATCTGGCTGCCGAAGCTGACCTCGCTCTTCTGTCCGTAGAGCGTGCTCAGCGCGGCGTCGCGTTTCGCCTCCTCCTGCTGACGCAGCTTCGCCGCGAGCAGCTTGAACGCCAGCTCCTTGTTCTTGAGCTGCGAGCGTTGGCTCTGGCAGCGGATCACGATGCCCGAGGGCAGGTGTCGCAGCCGAACCGCGGTCTCGACCTTGTTGACGTTCTGACCGCCCGCGCCGCCCGATCGCATCGTTTCGATTTCGACGTCACTCTCCTTGATGTCGATCTTGATCGAATCATCGAGGATCGGCGTCACGTCGACGGACGCGAATGCGGTCTGCCGGCGAGCCTGCGCGTCGAACGGGCTGATGCGGACGAGGCGGTGCACGCCACTCTCGGCCTTCAAACGCCCGAAGGCATAGTCGCCCTCGATTTCGAGCGTCGCCGAACGAATTCCGCCGTCGTCGTCGTCCATGCGGTCGACTTCGCTGACCTTGTAGCCCTTGCGCTCCGCCCAGCGGACGTACATGCGCAGGAGGATGCCGGCCCAGTCCGCCGCGTCGACGCCGCCCGCGCCGGGAGCGAATTGCAAGTAGGCGCCCGCGCGATCGTCGGGACCGCCGAGCATCACGCGGAAATCGAGGTCGTGAATCCCCTGCTCGATCGTGAGCACGGCCTTCTCGGCTTCCTCGATGACATCGGCCTCGCCGCCTTCCTGCGCCATCTCGACGAGGATGCCGAGGTCATCGTACGCGCCCTGCACCTTCTTCACGGGCTCGACGACCGAGCGCACGTTCTTCATCTCGGCCACGAAACGCTGCGCGCGTTCCGCATTCGTCCAGAAATCGGGCTGGGTCTGGAGCTCCTCGATCTCACCGAACCGCTTCAGGTTGGTGGCGTAGTCAAAGACTCTCCTTCAACTGTTCGAAGCGGCGGAGGAGGGGGTTCACGCGTTCCTGGAGTTCCTTCAAGCTGGCCATTTGGGCGGGGAGTATAGGGATCGCTTCCGCGCCGGTCACGCATTTCGGTCGGACGGACTGCGGCGGTTTCTCCGGTTTGCGCTTATCGTGGAGTCGCGTCATGCGACTGGCCCTCTTCGATCTCGACAACACGCTTCTCGACGGGGACAGCGACATCGAATGGAGTGATTTGCTCGCCCGGCACGACGCCATGGATGCTGCGCGGACGCGCGCGTACCACGTCGAGTACCACCGCGGCACGCTCGACATCGACGCATTCTTGAAGTTCCAGCTCGAGCCGCTGGCGCGCGAGCCGATGCAGCGCCTGCTCGAATGGCGGCGCGAGTTCCTGTTGGACTTTGTCCGGCCGCGCATTTCGCAGGCCGCTCGCGAGCTCGTCCGCGAGCACCAGCTCGCCGGTCGTGAGACGGTGATGATCACGGCGACGAATCGGTTCATTGTCGAGCCGATCGCCGAGGAGTTCGGCATCCCGACTCTGATCGCGACGGAGCCCGAGACGCTGAACGGGCGCTTCACGGGCCGCGTGAACGGCGTACCCTGCTTCCGCGAGGGCAAGATCACGCGCTTCGAGAGCTGGCTTCTCGAGCGCGGCCGGGAGTGGAGCGATCTGCGCGAAGTCTGGTTCTATTCCGATTCGCACAACGACTTGCCGCTCTTGTCCCGCGTGACACACCCGGTGTGTGTCGGGCCCGACCCCAAGCTCGCCGCGCACGCGGCCTCGGTCGGCTGGCCGATCCTGCACCTCACGGGCGAGAGCGCGCTGCGACATTCGGGCTGAGCGCTACTTCTCGTTCGCCAGGAATTCGAGCGCGTCCTTCGGCGAACGCCAGAACTGTTCGCAGCCCTCGCTCGTGTGCACGAGCTGCGGCAGAGCCAGGAGAGTCCTGATCGCGTTCTCGTCGACCGGCAACATGTGCGTGTCCGTGCGCTGCCTCAGGACCCAAGCCGCGTACAGGCGACCTTCGGGGTTGAGGCCGCGCAGGACCGCTCGGACGAGTTCGTGGTCAGGGGCTCTCGAGAGCGCCTCGATCTCGCGTCGACCCGGCGGTGGGCCGCCGCCGTCGCCGTAGTGCTTCCCGATCACGACGTCGTCCAGGGGCGAGGTGAGCACGGCGAAAGCCGCCTGCAGATCCTTCGGCACGACGACGGGCACGGATCCACCCAGCGCCTCGGCGGTCCGTTTCTCGAGTGCCCGCACGCGCTCGTCGTCGCGGCGCGTGAACTCGAACCCGTGTTCGATGGGCTTCGCCAAGTCTCCCCAGGCCGCGGCGTAGCGCGCTTCGATGGCCGGCCATGTCTCCGCCGGTCCTCGTTGGCGGGCTCGCAGCTCGACGACCCGGCTCTTCCCGTCATCGGTGCGCCGGTCGCCGAGGAGATCGATCCAGATCGTCGTGTAGCCGCCGTACAGATGCATGTGCACCCGCCGGACTCCGAATCCCGCGTCGGCGTCGTCGTGTTCGCCGATGGATCCGAACTTCGCGACGAGCGATTCGACGTCGAGGTCCTCGGCCTGCACCGTCGATTTGAACAACTCGATGCGCCGCAGATCGTCCTGGATCCAGTCCTCCCGCGGGCGGACCGGTTCCTCGGTGCCCTGGAACGAGGTCAAGCAGATCGCTGCGAGCAGTGCACTTCGAATCATGGGAACTCCAGGAATGCGCCCGCCTCGAACGCCGAGCGCCGGGAACGAATTGGAGCAAAACTCACATCGAGACGGAGTACTCGTCGCCGCCGATCGGGTAACGCGGGCCGCCTGGGCCGCCCACGGATTCCTTCCATGGATCGGGCCGGGCAATCGGCCGCACGATCTCCCTGCTCACCTGCACGGCAGCGTGGTAGCGGGAGCCGCGCACGATGACGCGCCACAGGAGTGCGAACTGCGCCGTGGCGAAGAGGATGCCGATGCTGAAGGACTCGGAGCTGCGCACGATGTCGGCCTCGACCGACCTGGCCAGCCAGCCGAGCACGAGGACGATCGACAGCTCGATGGCGAAGAGGCCGATCATCGGCCGCAGCGTCTTCACCGGATGACGGAACAGTGTCCACCACGCGCAGATGCCTGCCCACAGCGCCGAATGCGTGTCGTGGAGCGCAAGCCGGGTGCGCGCATAGTCGCCCCAGGTCAGCACGAGGCCGAAGAGCACCGCGTAGAGCGAACTCTGCGCGAACCGCAGTCGGAACGCGATGGTCTCGGAGTCCAGCGTCTCGAGCGAGCCGAACGCGCGCGGCGGGACGTCGAGGAGCCATTGCAGGACGACGCGGTTCCACGGCCAGCCGTACACGACCCAGCCGACGAGCGCGAGCGTCAGCAACGACAGGACCAGGAGCCGGAAGAAACGCCAGAAGTAGCGCGCTCCGCCGAAGAAGAAGCGCTTGAGCGACTCGCCGCGCGTGCGCTCGAGGAACACCTGCAACCAGCCGCCTGCACAGAAGCATCCGAACAGCATCGAGAAGAGCGCAAGCACCGCGCCGACGCGCGCGATCGTCGTGTTGACGGCCTCCGTTTCCTGGCGCTGATCGAAGCGGAAGTTCTCGCTCAGGTTGGCGAACAACGACCCTGGGGCGTAGCGATGCTCCGTCGCCGACGTCATGAAGCCGTGGTAGGCGATGCCCGCCGGCAGCGCGAGCAGACACTCGACGGCGAGCACCAGTAGCCACACCGGCGGACGACCGAGCGTCACGCGCAGCGCCTCGAGCGCGACGAATCGCGCCGGGGCCGGAGCACCCACCTGTGTCTCCGGCGTCTCAGCCACCGATCCCTCCCCACCAGTGCATCAGCGAAGCGTACTGTTCGAACACGCGTTCGGACCAGCGCAACGGCGTCACACGATCGACGGCGTCGTGCCACTGATTGTCGGACAGGTCGAGATCGAACGAGTACCTGCGTTCGGGATCGATCACGGCGGACACGAGTCTCTTCGAGCTTTCCTCGCGCGAGGCGAGCGGTTTCCACCAGTTCGAACGCGCCTGCTCGTCGCGTGCCCACGTGAGCAATTCCTTCTCGCCGCCTTCCCAGGTGAGTTCGATCGTGAGCGGCAGGATCAGGTCGCCCTTGCGGCGCACGACGACGTCGACGTCCCACTTCCCGCCAGGCCGCTGCTCCTCCAGGGCGGCATCCGCCTTCGGTTCGGGCTTGCGCTCGCCCCACGCCCCGGACGCGTCGGGGAACCAGCCGCGCGGCGCCGCAGCGGGTTTCTGTTCGACCGTGACGCTCCAGTCGAGCGTGGCCGTGCTGCGGAAGGCCTGCTCGAAGTACCAGGCAACCTCGACCTTCGACCCTTCCTGGAAGGCATCGAAGAAGTCCTGCGGGTAGGGGTGGCGATACCGCCAATTCTCAGCGTAGTGACGCATGCCGCGCAGGAAGTTGTCCTCCCCGACCAGCCCCTGCAGGGAACGCAGTGCGGTCGCGGTGCGACGGTAGCTGTTCGTGCGATAGCTGTTCCGGTCGCAGTACGTGTACGCGGCTCGATCGACGGGATCGGTCTCGGGATCGCTCAGGTACCCGCTGCGATCGGTCTCGCGCGGGTCGGTGCGCAGACGCCCGTAGGAAAAGAGCGGCTGATCACGCCACCAGTCCAAGAGCGCCGACGCGCGCAACGGCTCCAGCGTGAATCCGGAGGAGAATCTCCAGCGCCTCCCGCTCAGCGCCTCGCCCATGATTCCACCGCCCGGACTCGACGTGATCGGCACGCCGTCGAACGGGAACCCCGCGAAGTCGGTGGTCGAGATGCGTGGCCCGTAGTGGAGCCACAGCGCCTCGTTCTGCGTGAACGTGTTGAATCCCTCGTCGAGCCAGGCCGCTTCGAATTCATTGTTCCCGACGAGCCCGTACCAGAACTGGTGGCCGCATTCGTGCACGGTGACGCCCTCGGGCTCGTGCATCGCCACGCTCGTGTGCAGCCGCGCTCCGGCCGTGAAGAGCGTCGGATACTCCATCCCGCCCGCCTCTCGGCCGCCCCACGGCGGGTCCACGCAGGTCACGTGTTCGTACGGGTACTCGCCGAACCACAGGCCGTAGAAGAAGAGCGCCGTGCAGGTGGCGTCGAAGTGGCGCTGACCCTGGTCGTAGTGGTCGGGCTGCAGGATCACGGTGACACGCACGTCGCGAAGCCGCATTTCGGAAGGCGACCGACCGAGCGCGAGGGCGACGCGATCGACTTCGTCGGCGTAGCGATGCGCCCACTCGTCGTAGTGGAAGGTGCCTTCGTACTCGAGCGAAGTCGGATCCCCCACCCAGGCGAAGTCGTGCACGAGCGGCAGCTTGCCCGTCCGATCCCGGGTGACGCGGTCCTTTTCCGACGGCGCCGCGAAGCGCACCTTCACCCTTCCATCGCCAGCGCGTGAAGGCTCCGCCTGCACGCCGGACGCGCCGATTCCGTTCTCGTACCGGGCGGGCAGATCGAGTTCGACGTCGTACGTGCCGTAGTCGCTGAAGAACTCGGTGTTGCGGTGGAACTGGTGGCAGTTCCAACCGTTGCCCGTCTCGTAGACGCCGAGTTTCGGGAACCACTGCGCGATGAAGAGGAACTCGTCCTTGTACCCCGTGCGCCGACGCACTCGCGGGATCCTGGATTCCCACGTGACCCGGGCCGACACGACGTCGCCGCGTTTCGCGACACGCGGCAGCTTGACGCGGCACACCGTGCGGTCCTCGGGGCGCTTGTCGTCGGGAGATACGTATTCGATCGACGGCGCGATCTCCTGGTCAGAAACGACGAGCGAAGTGATGCGCGTCCAGCCCCACTCGCCGTCCTGGAAATCGGAGTTCGCGCGACCGATGGACTGATGATGGGTCGACTGGTCGTTCGCGAACGCGTTCCAGTACAAGTGGAACCACAGGTCGGGAACGTCGTCGCGGGACTCGTTCGTCCAGGTGATCGTCTCGGTGCCGCGAAGCATGCGCTCGGCCTCGTCGTAACGCACCGCGATCGAGTAGTCCGTGCGGCACGAAGGCTCGTCGCCCGATTGGGCGCGCAGCGATACGCTGGAAAAAAGTGCCGACGCGACGAGGAGGCCCGCGACCCCGCGCGCGAAACCCAGGAACAGCATGGGGCCATGATGCGCGGACCGGGAAGTCTCGACAAGAGAGCGCCGTGCGTAACTGACTCCATCCCAAGGGATTGCGGCGGTGACTCGGAGCCTTCCGCGTGGAGAGAGCAAGCCCTTCCCCGGCGTGGCGGTTTTTCTTCCGGTTTCCTCTCATTCGAGACCCTGGTCGGTCGATACCTCTTTCCGGGAGGCCCTAGCCAGAGTGGCAGGTGACCCGCGCATGGCAACGATCAACAACTCGACACCCGGAAACCGGCCGCTGCCCGATGGCGAACTCGCCGTGGACATCACGCGTCCGAACCGGCAGATGAACGAGGCGGCCGTCAAGGAAATCGAAGCGCGCCGTGCTCAGGATTCCGAAGAGCGGGCTCGTGAAGCCGCTCGCGAAGCATCTCGCAAGACGGCTCCAGATCGCATCGAGGTGTCGTCCGAGGCTCGCCTGATGCTGGCCCGCAGCCAGGGCAGCCAGAAGGACGAGGCCACGGAGCGCAAGGAGCGCACCTCGGAACTCCGCCAGCAGTACCTCGAAGGCCGGCTCGTGACGCAAGAGCGCGTGGAGAAAGCCGCCGATTCGATGCTCGGCGCCTGATCCAAGAGAATACGAAACGACGCGACCCAGGCTCCGGTCGAGCCTGGGTCGCGTCGTTTCGTCAGAGGGGCTCGCCGTCAGTACGCGATGCCAACTTGAGCAGCAGCGAACTCGGCGAAGCGCTGGGGCGACAGCAGGTAGATGTCGACCGATTCATTCGCTCCGTTGGTCCCTCGATCATTCTGGAACCAGGCGCGGAGCGAATTCTGCGTGCGCTCCTCTGCGGCGTCGAGACGCAGCGAAGCGCCCCAGATCGGGAGGCCGCTGTCGCACGCGGTCAACTCGACTTCGAGGCCGAGGCGCTGCGGAGCGTACGTGCGGCGATCGGTGACGTTCACGGTCACGATGCCGTCCAGGTTGAACCGACGGGCGAGCGCCAATACGGATTCGGGCTCGATGCGGCCGGTCAGGAACGCGTCGTTGCTCGGGACCTCGGCAGCCTGACCCTCCGAGAGCACGAGCACCTCGGCGTGGATGCGCCCGCCGAGCTGGAGGGCGAGGGCACTCTGCAACGCACGTGCGTCGTCCATGCGCATGTCGCGTGAGACGATGGGCAGGATGCCCACGCGGCGTATCTCGTAGAGTTCGCGATCGGCGGCGATGCGCACGACCGCGAGCGGTTCCACGGATTTCTGCACGGTCGTGCAGGAGGCCAGCAGGGCGAGCGTCAGCGCGAATCCGGACTTCATTTGTGTTCGCCTCCGGGGCGCTTCTTGTCCTTGTCCTTGGACGAGCCCTGCACCGACGCCGCGGCTTCCTCGCGCATGCGAGCGTCGATCTGCATTTCGAGCAGCGCCTTCTGAGCCTCGAGTCGGGCGATTTGAGCGGTCGTGAGACGCGCGGCCAGGTCGAGGGTCTCGGCCTTGAGCGCATCGCGCTCCCGAACGATCTTGGTGAGTTCCCCTCGCAATACCCCACGCTCCTCCACGCCCAGCGCCACCAGCTTGCGCTCCTCCTCGAGAGCGGCATTCAAGGCCACGACGTCTTCGGCCAGCGCGTTCTTGTCCGCGACGGCCTTCGTGTACAGCTCGAGCAGGGAGGCGCGTCCGCCCTCGGCGTCACCCAGCTCGCGCTTGGGCTCGGGCTCGACGCGCGCCGCGCCCTTGGATCCGCCGAGAACGGGTGTGCCGTCGCGGGCGTAGAGCACGGCTTCCACGGCGGGCGACGCGCTGGCGCTGGTCGTCGACTTCGGAGATGAAGCGGGCGGTGTCGGCGCGCTCGTCGCGGCGCACCCGGCGCAAACGATCGCAACCAGCACCGCCAAGTGGATGTTCTCGACCTTCATGCCGTCTTCCCTGGGATATCCCCCGCGCTGGGACCGAGTTCGAGTTCGACGAGGGTGACCTCGCCGCACGAGCAAGTGACTTCGATGGCGATGGGCCGGCCCTCGTCCTCGACCAGGACGGCACGCTTCTTCGTCACCCGATGCGGACCCGCGTCGCCGATGCCGGCCGGTCGCTTCAGTTCGACTTCGGCCAGTTGCACTTGCGCGCGCTTGATGATGTGTCTCTGCACGACGTTCTCCTCAGACGACGATGTTCACGTGTTCGCCGACGCCTTCGTCTCCGCCCGTGGACGGGAGGGAGTACGTCGATGCCGAATCGGTTCGAGGCTGCGCATCGAGCGCGGCGTCAGCCGGTTCGAGCTCGAAGGGCCGTCCGTCCGGTTTCTTGCGGCGCTGTTCGGGATTCGTCCCGCTGGCTCGAAACGGCTGCAGGACGTGGTGGGTGCGTTCGATCCCGTTCATCGCCCCTCCACTCCCGCTCGCGTCGCGAGTTCACGGTTCAAGCGGTAGAGCGCGCGGCTGTGGATCTGGCTCACGCGCGATTCGGTGACGTCGAGTACTTCGCTGATCTCGCGCAGCAAGAGTCCTTCGCCGTAGTAGAGGGTGATCACCGTGCGATCGGGCTCGGGCAGACCCTGGATCGCCGCGACCAGCAGCGCCTTGGTCTCGTTCCACTCGGCGCTGCCGACGGGATCGTCGCTCTTCGGGTCGGCTACCAGGCTCCCGATGGAACCCATGCTGGTCTCGACGTCGAGCGAGCTCTCGATGACGCTGCGCGCGGAGTGCAGGATCTCGTCGACTTCCTCGAGCGGGCAAGCGAGCTTCTCCGCGATCTCCTCGATCGAGGGCACGATGCCGTTCTTCTGCTCGAGTTCCGACACGACGTTCTCGAGATCGCGCAGGCGTTCGCGGCGACCGCGGGGCAGGAAGTCCATGCGACGCAGCTCGTCGAGGATCGCTCCGCGGATCTTCGGGAAGGCGTAGGTCGAGAACTTCAGTCCGCGCGCCGGATCGAACGAGTCCGCCGCTGCGATCAAGCCGAGCATCGCGTAGCCTTCGACGTCCTCGCGCAGGAGGCTCGGAGGAATGCTCATGCGCCCCACCACGTGCCGCAGGAGCGGGATGTGATCGAGGATGAGCCTGTCGCGCGCGCTCGACCCAGATAGCTCGAGGTCAATCACGCGGGCCCCCATCGAGGGCCTTCGCCTCGTGGATGTTCATCGCTCGGTTCATCCAGTGCGCGCCTTGGACGCAGTGGTCGCCCGAGCCTTGACCTTCGCGGCCGCCGGTGTGCGCGAAAGCACGAACGAACCGGCGCGGACGACGAAGAGCACGGCGAACAGCGCGATCCCGCCGCGCAGCGTGGCCGTGAGGAGTGTGTTGTGCACCAGCAGGCTCACGAGCGCCGTCGATGCGCCGGCGACGACAGCGGCCTTGCGGCCCAGGTTCTGCCAAGTGGTGAGCGGGGTCATGGCGCGTGATCTATCGATTCGTTTCAGGAAACCCTTGAGGGCTCGGAAAGGGTTTCCGACTGGGTGGACAGGCGCACGATCCGCGATGCCAAGGCCTCCAGGCAGGTTCGCGCCAGGCTCGGCCGCGGATCGAGGGCGAACGGGCGTTGGAACCGCGCCGCGATCTCGACGGTTCCCGATCCCGGCATCCATCCGGCATTGCGCGGCGAACGCGAGAGGAAGCGTTCGCACACGAGGCGCAGCTTCGCGGCGACCGATTCCGCCTCTTCGACGGTGCCGGCGCGATTGACGACCAGCTCGGGCGTAGCGACGTCGTGATCGTTCGTCACGGCGAACGTGTGCAACGCCTTGATGAGTCCGTAGGCATCGGTGATCGACGCCGGATCCGGAGTGGTGACCACGAAGACGTGGTCGGCGAGACCACAGAACGCGAGCACGTCGGGGCCGATCCCGGACGAAGCGTCCGCGATCACGAGGTCGTAGTCCTGAGCGAGCTCGCGCAGTGCCTCGCACAGCCGGTCACGCAGCGCAGCGGACAGACTGCCCATCTCGGGCGTTCCAGAACTCGCCGGCAGGACGTCCAGCCCATGTTCGGTGCGCAGGACGCATTCCTCGAATCGGCAGCGTCCGGTGAGCGCGTCCTCGATCGTGCGGCGAGCCGACACCTTCAGCATCACGAGCGCGTCGGCCAGCCCGAGGTCGAGGTCGACGAGCAGCGTGCGCTTCTTCCGACCCGCGAGAGCCAGCGCGACGTTCACGGCGAGCGTCGTCTTCCCGACGCCGCCCTTCCCGCCGGCGACGAGGATGATCGGGGCGCGGCGCGCCTGTTTCCCGGAGCGATTGCGCGTCGGCACGACTTGCACGGCGTTCATGACAGTTTTCCTCGCAGGCACAGGTCCGCGATGTGATCGGTGTCCGCGCGCTGCAGGTTCGCCTGCACGTCGGGCCCGTCGGACAGGAAGGCGATGGGCAACCCCGCCTCGAGAACGTGCTCGAGTACCGCGATCGGTTCGTGGGTCTCGTCGAGCTTCGTCACCACCACGGCGGTCGGCGAGACGATGGACATGGTCGAGGTGATGGCTCGCAACATGCTGCTCGAAGCGCCGGCCGACAGGACGAGGTACGTTTCGAGTTCGGCTCCCACTTCCAGGCAGTTGGCCTTCAGGCGTTCGAGGCGCCCGATGTCGCGCTCGGGCCGTCCGCACGTGTCGACGAGGATCAGGTCCGCCGTCGCGATGGACGCGACGTCGACATCGGCGCCCGTGCGCGCCACGCGGAAGGGCGTGGAGAGCAGCGACGACCAGGCGCGCAACTGCTCGACGGCTCCGGGGCGCTCGGCGTCGAACGTGACGAGCTCGACGCGCCTGCCCGACTTGACGAGACGCATCGCGATCTTCGCGAGGGTCGTCGTCTTGCCGACGCCGCCCGCGCCGGCGAGTGCCAGCACACGCGCCTTGCCTCGGGCCTTGGGCAATCTGGCCGTCTGGAACATCTCGCCGATGACGAGCGCAGCGGTGTCGAGGACGTGACCGCCGTCCGCCTTGCGGGCCTGGATCCCGTCGAGCACGCGCTCGACGAACGCGGGGGACGCGCCGTTCTTCCTCAGCCGGCCCGCGACCTCGGTCAAGGCCAGGTCCTTCGGCGGCACCTTGGTCTCCCCGCTCGTGCCGAGCAGGGCGGGCGTCGTCGCCGACGTCTTGCGCGCGATGGTCAAGGTGATCCCGCCGTTCGGCGCCAGTTCCTGACCGACGACGACCGCGTCCTCGCCGTGCAAGCGGCGAGCGCGCTGCAAAGCCTCGCGCAGCGAGGCACCCACGACTCGATGTACGTGCATTTCAGTCCTCCATGCGCACGACCGCCGCCGTCACGACGGAGCGGGCGGGCGCGACTTCGTTGTAGGAAAGCACCGTTGTCTTCGGCATCGACGAGCGGACCAGCTCGTTCAGGAAGCGCCGCACACCCGAGCGCACGAGCAGCACGACGTCCTTCCCGCCCTTCGTCGATTGCGCGACGGAAGCGCTGGTGCGCTCCATGAGCTTCTGCAGCCACGCGGGATTCACCACGTTCGCGTCGGCGTCGCGCGCGCCGTTCACGGCGGCAGCGAGCTTCATTTCGATGTCCGGATCCAGGGTCACCGCATGAACGGCACCGTCGCGATCGGCGTGCATTTCGCACAGCACGCGCGCGAGCCTCTGGCGCACGAGTTCCGACATCGCATCGGCGTCCTTCACCTTGCCGGCGTTGTCCGCGAGGCACTCGAGAATCGCCGGCATGTTCCGGATCGACACGCCGTCTCGCAGCAGGTTGCGCAGGACGCGCTGAACATCGCCGTAACCCATCTTCGCGGGAATCAGCTCCTCGACGACCGCGGGTGAGCTCTTCTTGACCTTCTCGATGAGTTCCTTCACGTCGTCCCGCGTGAGGATGTCACCGACGCAGTTTTTCAGCGTCTCCGACAGATGCGTGACGAGCACGCTCGTCGGGTCGATCACCGTGTAGCCGGCCATTTCGGCCGTGTCCCGCACGCTTTCCTGGATCCACGTCGCGGGCAGGCCGAACGCCGGGTCCTTCGACGGCTTCCCGGGCAACTTCGCGGTGACGTGTCCGCCGTCCATCGCGAGGAACTGACCGGGCTCGATCTCGCCGCGCGCGACCTCGTGGCCGCCGACGAGGATGCGATACGTGGACGGGCCGAGGCGAATGTTGTCCTTGATGCGCACGGGAGGGACGAGGATCCCCTCGCGCGAGGCGAACCGTTTGCGCACCTGGCTGATGTGGTCGAGGATCCCGCCACCGCCCTTCTCCTGCACGAGAGGAATCAGGCGGTAGCCGATCTCGAGAGCGACCCGGTCGACTTGCATCAGCTCGTCGACCTTCTGCTCCTCGGCCTTCGCCGATTTCTCGGCGATGTCCGCCGGCGTGGTCGCCGTGTCGGCAAGTTCCGACGCCTGCGCGGCCGCGAGGTGCGCCTTCTTCGTCGAGTTCCACATCACGAGCAGAAGGCTCGCCAGAACGAAGAAGGGCAGTGCCGGCAGTCCCGGCAGGAGCCCGATCACGAACAGCATGCCGGCCGTGATCATCGTCGCCTTCGGCCGACCGCCCATCTGACCGAGCAGGTCCATGCCGAGCGACTTCTCGCTCGAGTTCTTCGTGACGAGGACCGCGGCCGCGGTCGAGATGAAAAGCGCGGGGATCTGCGATACCAGGCTGTCGCCGATGGTCAGCTTCGAATAGCGCTCGACCGCGTCGCCCACGTCCATGCCGCGCCACGACCCGAGGGCGATGCCGCCGACGAGGTTCAAGGCCGTGATGATCAAGCCCGCGACCGCGTCGCCGCGCACGTACTTGCTGGCGCCGTCCATCGCTCCGTAGAACTCGGCCTCCTTCGCGACCGAAGCGCGGCGCTCGCGGGCCTCGTTCGCGTCGATGACGCCGCTGTTCAGGTCCGCGTCGATCGCCATCTGCTTGCCGGGCATCGCGTCGAGCACGAAACGCGCCGCGACTTCACTGATGCGGCCCGAGCCCTTCGTGATCACGACGAACTGGATGATGATCAGGATCAGGAAGACGACGAGGCCGACGGCCAGGTTGTTGCCGCCGACGTAGTCTCCGAAGGCCTTGATGATCTGGCCGGCGTGGCCGTCGGTGAGGATCGAACGCGTGCTGGCCACGTTCAGGCCGAGCCTGAACAGCGTGGTGAACAGCAGGATCGTCGGGAACGTCGACAGCTCGCTCGCGCTCTTCGCGTTCATCGTCACGAGCAGCAGCATCAGCGACACCGTGATGTTCACGGCGACCAGGACGTCGAGCAGGGCCGGAGAGACCGGCACGATCAACGTGAAGACCAGTCCGAGCACGCCGAGGCCCATCGCCCAGTCGGCGTAGCGCTCGAGGAATCCGACGATCTTCGTCACCGGGACCGGCTTGTTCGCGCTCATGATTCAGCTCGCTGGAGCGACTGCGCGCCCTTGTGGATGCGGTAGACGTAGGCCAGCACGGAGGCGACGGCCTGGAACAGTTGTTCGGGGATCTCCTGTCCGATCTCGACACGAGCGTGCAGCGCGCGTGCGAGAGGCACGTCCTCGTGGAGCGGAACCCCGGCCTCGCGCGCGATCGCCTTGATGCGCTGCGCGACGTCGTCGACGCCCTTCGCGACGACGATCGGAGCACGGCCGGTCGCTTCGTCGCCCTGTTTCTCGTAGCGCAACGCGACCGCGTAGTGCGTCGGGTTCGTGATGACGACCGTGGCCTTCGGGACGTCGGCCATCATGCGCCGCCGCGACATCTCGCGCTGGATCGCTCGGATGCGGGCCTTGACGTGCGGATCGCCGTCCGTCGACTTGACCTCTTCCTGGATGTCCTTCTTGCTCATGCGCAAGTCGCGTTCGTGCTGCCAGCGCTGGTAGAGGAAGTCGAACAGCGCGACCGCGACGATCGCGATCAACGCGGCCAACGAGCAGTGCGTGAAGACCTTGCCGAAGACCACGAGTGCCGGACCCAGGTCTCCCCCAGCGATGCTGGACATGAGCGGTACGTCGTTCCAGGCCGCCCAGCAGGTCACGCCAGTGATGAGCAGGATCTTCACGAGCGACGAGAGCGTGCGCACGACACCACGCGTGCTGAACACTCGGCCCCAGCCCTGCACGGGATTGAGGCGGCCCGGGTTCCACTTGATCGCCTTGGGCGCGATCCTGAGTCCGGCCTGCGCGTAGGCGGCGAAGGTCACGACCGCGCCGAGCGGGAGGATGAGCGCCAGCGCGGGCAGGCTCAGCGATTTCGCGGACTGCGCGACGAGGTTGGCCCACTCTGTCTCGGTGAATTCGGCTCGTCCGAGCGTGCCGATGTCGAGGCACACGCCGCGGATGAGCATCCCGGACGACCTGGCGATCATGCCGCCTCCGACGACGAGGACGACCGCGCTCGCGACGAGGCCGGCGGCCGCGATGGCATCGCTCGACATGGCCACTTGACCCTCCTCGCGCGCGTCCTCGCGTCGCTTTGGGGTCGCGGCTTCCGTCTTGTCGTCGCGATCGCCTTCTTCAGCCATGGTTCAGGTCGCTACGGCGTCGAGCACCGATGCGAGTCCTTCCTCGAAATGACCGTAGAGTCCGTGGAGCGCCGACGAGAGCAGCGGCGCGAAGACGAAGAGAGCGACCAGCCCGATCGCGATGCGCGCCGTGAACCCGGCTTCGTTGACGTTCAGGGTCGGCACGGCCCGCGCCAGGAAAGCGAGCAGCAGCGAGGCGGCCATCAAGAGGACGAGCACGGGCGCCGCGAACGTCAGTCCGGCCGTGAACATCTGCGTGAACAGACGCTCGGCGATCCACGGGATGCCTTCCCCGATGTCCAACGTGCCCACCGGCGCGCGGTCGAACGACTGCGCCAGGCCCCGCAGGAGCAACTGATGGCCGTCGACCATCAGGAATCCCAGGATGAAGAACACGTCGTAGATCTGCGTGATGATCGGCGTGTGCAGGCCCGTCACCGGGTCCACGATCGAAGCCATGTTGAAGCCCATCTCGTGGCCGATCAGCTCGCCAGCGACGCGCAAGGCCAGCATCACGGCGTGCAGGCTGAAGGCGAGCGCGAGTCCGATCAGGATTTCGCGCATCGCCAGGCACCCGAACTCGATCGGCAGGACGGAGTGTCCGAGCGGTTCGCCGTGAACGCCGTAGAGCAGGAACGACACGCTGAAGATGAGGGCGACCTTGTACCCGGAGAATCCCGTGCCCGTGCCGAGGATCGGCGCGCTCAGGACGAGCGCGCTCGAGCGCACGAGGAAGAGGCCGAAGGCCTCGAGGGTTCCCGGTTCGAAGTGCATTTCAGCTCAGTCCGAAACTCACGAGCTGTCCCAGGATCCGCGTCGTGTACTCGCGCAGGATCTGCAGCCCGGGCGAGAGCAGCAGCAACACGACGAGCATCACGGCGAACATCTTCGGAATGAGGCTCATCGTCTGCTCCTGGACGCTGGTCAGTGCCTGGAACAGGCTGACGCACAGGCCGACGACGAGTCCGACGACGAGCACCGGCCCGGCCAGCATGATCGTGGTCCACAGGAGGTCGCGCGCGAGCTCGGTTATCTGGAAGTCCATCTGATCCATCGCGATGTCCCTTTCAGGTCGTGACGAAGCTCGTGACGAGCGATTGACAGACGAGGTGCCAGCCGTCGACGAGCACGAACAGGAGGATCTTGAACGGTGTCGAGATCATCACCGGTGGCAACATGAACATGCCCATCGAGAGCAACACGCTGGACACGACGAGGTCGATCACGAGGAACGGCAGGAAGAGCAGGAATCCCATCTGGAACGCCGTCTTCAGCTCCGAGAGGACGAAGGCCGGAACGACGACGCGCATCGGCAGTTCGACCGGACCGGCTTCGTCGGGCGGCGGCGGGATCTTCGCCATCTCGACGAACAGATCGATCTCGCTCTGCCGGGTGTTGGCGACCAGGAAGCCGCGCATTTCCGTCCACGCGAGGTCCCCGGCCTGGTCGATTTGGATCGTCCCGGCCTTGTACGGCTTCCAGGCCTTCTCGTGGATGCGCGTCGCGACCGGCGTCATCACGAAACTCGTCAGGAACAACGAGAGGCCGATGAGAACCGGGTTCGGCGGCAACTCGTTCACGCCGAGGGCGCGACGAACGAAGGAGAGCACGATGATGATGCGCGTGAAGCTCGTGATCGTCACGAGGATCGCGGGCAGGAGCGAAAGCACCGTCAACAGGACGGCGATTTCGACGGCTGTCGCGCTGCGCATGTTGCCGTCGGCGACCGGGGCCTGGGCAGCAGCCTCGACGCCCTGCTTCAGCGCGTCCGCGACGACAGTGGCCGTGCCGGGTTCCTGGAAGGCGCTCGCAGCGGGGCCGAGGAGCGCGATGACGAGAAGGCAGAGCAGTGCGCGGATCATCCGAAGAGTCCTCCGGTCGGGAACAACCCGCGCTTCGTCGGCGCGTGGTCGGTGGTCAAGGGGTCGTCGGACGCCTGTTCGCGCTTCAAGAGCGAAGCGAACGAGGTTTTCGAGTTCGTCACCGCCGTGATGGACGCGTCGAGCTCGGCTATCAGGGCGACTTCCTTGTCGCCGAGGCCGAGAGCGAACGTGCGGTCGTAGCAGCGCACGACGCACATGCGCTGTTTGCCGCCAAGCGGCAGGACGTCGAGGATCTGCAGAGATCGCTTGGATGCCTTCGTGCGGACCGCCGTCGCTATGAAGCGCTTGAACAGGTACGCGGCGAAACAGATGAGGACGAGGAGGAGCGTGCAGACCAGGACGTAGCGGGTCATGTCCGGGCCGCCCGCGGTCGAGCTCGGCGTCACGATGGTGGCGAGGGTGTTGTGCATGGCGGGCGCTGGGTGCGCGGTCACGCCAAAGCAAGGGCGATGCCAACCGAACGAGGGCCGTTTGCGCGTCCTGGAGGGCGATTCGCCCGCCGTTCAGGCCCGGCACACTGTCGCTTTCCTCGACACCTGCCGATTTTATCGACAGTCCGCGGAGCAGTCGGACTTCAGCGCACGCAGTCGACCGAATCGCCCGTTTCCGTGGACGATTCGAGCGTGTCGAGACTCGCCTTCAGGACGCGCGTGCGCTCGATGGCGAGTGTCGTCGTGGCGAGCATGCGCTCGCATTCGGCGCGCACGATCGCGTCGAGGCTCGCCACGTGCTCCAGACGTCGTTTCGCGAGCGCAACTTCGAGGGCCGGTGCATCCGCGAAGGCCTCGATCGTCGCTTGCGGATCGAAAGGGAGGAGTTCGAGCGCGGCGATCGCCCTCTCGACGGAGTCCGCCGGAGCATTCTTCGATTCGAGCGCGTTCAGTAGCGCCGTCAGCCCGTCCTCGAGCGCGTCGATCCGCGCGAGTGCTTCCGCGCGCTCTCTCGACGAGTTCATCTTCACTTGGCTCCGTCGACCGGCGCTTCGATGCGAGCCCAGGCATCGAGCAGGACCGCGAGCACGTCACGGGCTTCCCGCAGCGGTGCGCCGTCTTCCGTCGCGATCGCCTTGCCGATGCGCTCCTCGCAGAACAGGTAGAGCTTCTCGAGGTTCGCCGCAACGTCGGATCCTTCGACGGGGACGAGCGACATTCGCAGCTCGATCACGATGGCGTCCGCCTTGGTCGACCAGCGCACGAATCCGTGGCGATCCTTCTTGGGCGAAGCGGCGATCGCACGGTCGAGGAAGCGCACCGCACCCTCCACGAGCATGCGGACGAGCTTGACCGGCGGGGCGTTTTCGACCGCGTCCTCCAGGTATTGGTCGGCGACCTGACGTGCCACTTGTGCGCTCATCGATTGAGTCCTGCGATCGCGGCCGCGAAGCCTGCGCCTTTCGAATTGAGTTGCCCGATCACCTGTTCCAGGTTCGCGAAACGTTGGATCAGTCGCGCCTGATAGGTGTCGAGGTAGTCCTGTTTCTTCACGACCTGCTCGTCGATCGAGCGAATCTGCTTGTTGATCGTGTCCGTTCGGACGTCGAACAGGCCCTTGAGAGCGACGCCTCCCGTGCCTTCCTGGCTGCTCAACAGACGGTCGATCGAGCGCACGAGCGTCGCGGCCAATCCCGAGTCCGCGGTCGTGTCCGTGAAGTAGGCCGGCGTGTTCACTGTCGCGCCCCCGTTGTCGAACCCGTCCTTGTCGACGAACAGGTCCGCGAACGCCGCCAGGTCGCCGGCCAGCTTCTCGTCGAACTTCGTCTGGTCGATCGTCAGCGTGCCGTCGCGCTGCGTCGTGATGCCGACGTTGTTCAAGGTCGCGTATCCGGTGGTGTCGTTGACCACCGTGTCGATCGGCACGTTGAACAGCGCCGAGTGGATCGAGGTGCGCACTCCGCTCAGGAGCGAATCGCCGAACAACACACCACCCGTGCCACCCTCTTTGGAGTACGTGTTCTGGGTATTGATGTAGTTGATGACTCCGTTGTACGAGTCGAGCAGGTCCTGGACCTTCTTCTTGATCGTCGTCTTCTCCGGCTGGGTAGTGAACGTGATCTCGGTGTCCGGATCGGCGGCCTGCGCGGTGAACGAGACCCCCGTGATGACGTCCGTGAAGTCGTTCGTGGAGCGCTCGACCTCGAGTCCGTCGACGATCGCGAAGGCGTTCAATCCGACCGTGATGTTGTTCGTGCTCTGCGCGAGTCCCTGGGCGTCGGGCTCGGTACCGTCGATCGTCAGGTCCTCGACCGTGCTGGCGATGTTGGTGATGCGCGAGCCCTCGCCGCTCTTCTTCGACGTGAGAACGAGCTTGTAATCCGGGGCGACGCTCGTTCCCGTGTTCACGACCGTCGCGCTCACGTCCGCTCCGGCTTCGTCGTTGATCGCCGAGGCGATGTCCGTGAGCTTCGAGTTCGCCGGGTCGATGGTGATCGAGTGGGCCGTGCCGTTGACCGTGAAGCTGACGGTTTGCCCGATCGTCGCCGTCAGGTTGACGCCTGCGTCGTCGACACCGTCGAAGGCCCAGCGGTCCACGGCGGCGAGTTGCTCGACGGTGAGCGTGTGTGCCGCGGCCTTCGCGGCACCGGTCGCGGAGAAGCTCGCCACGCCTTCCTTGCTGGCGTCGACCTTGAAGACGAGGAAGTTCGATTCCGTGGAGACGGCCTTGGCCTTCTCCTTGAGGTCTTTCACGAGCGACTTCAGCCGATTGACGCCGGTGAGCTTGTCCTGCTGCGCCTTCTTCTTCGTCCCGAGCTGGTTGATCGGAATGCTCTCGAGCTGGACGAGCTTCTGAATGATCGAGTTGCTGTCGAGCCCGCTCGCGAGCCCGCCGATCCCCAAACCGCTTCCGAACGTAGGCATGTCGTGTTTTCCGGTCGCGCGTCGAGGGCGCGAGCCTGCTTGTTATCGGACTGCGGCGGGGCCCCCATGAGCGCTACCCGTGTCCCGAAATCGAAAAAGGGGACCGTCCAAGGACGGTCCCCTTCCCGAAGCGAACTTCGAACTACGACTAGCCGCGGAGGAGCGAGAGGGCGATCTGCGGCTGGGTGTTGGCCTGCTGCAGGACCGACGTGGCGGCCTGTTGCAGGATCGTGTTGCGCGTGAGGTCCGCGGTTTCCGCGGCGAAGTCGACGTCGCGGATGCGGCTTTCCGAGGCCGTCAGGTTCTCGCGAGCGGTCTGGATGCTGCTGTACGCGCTGTTGAGGCGGTTCTGGGCGGCACCGAGCGAACCACGCGTCGTGTTGACCGACTTGATCGCGTCGTCGATGACCGTGAGCGCGGCGAGGGCGCCCGTGTCCGTCGAGGTGTCGATGGCGGCGCTGAAGAGCTGCGAGGTCTGCGTGTCTTGCAGCCCGATGTCGATGTGCTGGTCCGTGTTGTCGCTGATGCCGACCTGGATCGCGGCCGTCGTGTTGCTGCCGTCGAGCAGTTGAACGCCGTTGAACTCCGTCGTGGTCGCGATGCGGTCGATTTCACCGACCAGCGACTGGACTTCGTTGTCGATCGTGTCGCGCTCGTCTTGACCGAGCGTTCCGTTCGACGACTGGATCGCCAGTTCGCGGATGCGGTTCAGGATGTTGCTCGTCTCCTGGAGAGCGCCTTCCGCCGTCTGCGTGAGCGAGATGCCGTCCTGCGTGTTGCGGCCGGCCTGCTCGAAGGAACGGATCTTGGAGCGCATCTTCTCGGAGAGACCGAGACCGGCTGCGTCGTCCGCGGCTTGGGTGATGCGGAGACCGGAAGACAGGCGCTGGTAGTTGCCGCCCAGTCGGCCGGTGACCGAAGACAGGTTCTGCTGCGCGTTGAGCGAAGCGATGTTCGTGTTGATTCTCAGACTCATGACATTCCTTGCGACTTTGAGTGACTGACTCTGGGCTCGCGCTGTCTCCCTGCTGGGAGGGCGACCTCGGGGTTAGTTCTCGGCCCTCTCCAAGGCCGCGTGAGTCCCTTCGCCTTCTTTTTGGGAATCGTCCCGGCGTCCCGAGCGGAAAAGTCTTCGGTGTTCACCCCATTCGGACGATTCAGCTCCCGTGAGCGAGTCCTCCCTGCTGAATCGAGACGCCCGCCGGCCGGCTGGCCCGGCCTCCACCATCGAGTGGGGCGCGAGCCGGGCCATGGACGCCGTTTCGGTCGCCGTCGAGCGTTCGGCGGCGGCGCCGCGCACCACCGTGCTCATCCACGGCGAATCCGGGGTGGGAAAGGAACTCGTGGCGCGCGAGATCCACTCGCGCTCCGCTCGCAGGACTCGGCCCTTCATCGCCCTGAATTGCGCATCGCTCGGCGAAGGCCTGCTCGAGGCCGAGCTGTTCGGCTATGCGCCAGGAGCCTTCACGGGCGCGTTGCCCGGCGGTCGCGAGGGACTCTTCGCGTCGGCTGAAGGCGGCACGATCCTGCTCGACGAGATCGGCGAGCTCGACCTCGGCCTGCAGGCACGGCTCCTGCGCGTGCTGCAGGAACGCTCGTTCCGTCCTGTCGGTTCCGACGTCGATCGTCCGATGGACGTGCGCATCCTGGCGGCCACGAATCGTGATCTCTCGCGCATGGTCGCCGAGGGACGGTTCCGCGAAGACCTCTACTATCGCCTCAACGTGCTGTCGATCCGCGTGCCGGCCTTGCGGGAGAGGCTCGAGGACCTCGCCCCTCTCGCACGTCGTTTCACGGAGGATCTGAGCGCGGAAATGCGCATTCCGGCGCCGCTCCTCGCGGCAGGAACGCTCGCTCGCCTTGCCCGGCACGCCTGGCCGGGGAACGTGCGCGAGCTGCGCAACGTGATCGAACGCGCGCTCGTCCTCGCCGGTGGAGCGACGATCGAGGCGGAGCACCTGGGTCTCGAATCGAACGGGGTCGAAACGATTTCCCAGCCGAAAGGTCCCCTGGTTCTCGACGTCCACGACCGCTCGTTGAAGAGCGTCGAACGCGCCCTGATCGAGCGCGTGCTCGCCGAGTCGTCCGGTAACCGTTCGGCCGCCGCGCGGGTGCTCGGCGTCAATCGCGCCACGCTCTACAACAAGCTGCGCGTCTACGGTCTCTCGGCCTGAAGCTCTCGGTCGAGACAGTTCACGCCCGGGAAAGTACGTCCGGATTCGCGAAGGAAACGCCGGGGAACCCTGCAGGCCGTTCAAGGGTTTCCGCGAAGAGGACGAAAAGTTGTCTACCCGAGTGCCTCACGTCACCGCTCGCGAGGACATCCATTCCAGCCATGAGACAACCGAACTCCACCACCACCATCGGTAACGAAGCCGAGAAGTCGAGCGTCGACGACGCAGTCGTGTTCGAGCGCACGTTCGATGGCTCCGTCGAGCTCGCCACGCGCGCCACCCGCGCGGTCGTGGCTTTCGCGCTCGAAGCGGGCTTCGGGCCGGCCTGCCGCGCACGCATCGGCGGTGCCTTGGCCGACGTCGTCGACAACGCCGTGCGCCGCGGCTATCCCGCCGGATCGGGAAGAGTGCGCCTGGAAGCGGCGATCCGCGGGCGCGAACTCGTCGTGACCGTGGTGGATTTCGGAGTCGGATTCGACACGGACATCCTCGACGACGATCTGCTCGCACGGCCCTTGTACAGCGGATTGGCGCGCGCTTCGGCCCTGTCCGACGGCCTGGCGGTCGATTCGAAGCCCGGCCAGGGCACGACGGTCGTCCTGCGGTTCGCCGCCGCGTCGGCCGTGTTCGACGAGGACGGCGCGGTCGACCTGACCGATCACGACTTCCTCGCGCCCGATCTGGCGCGCCGTGTGCTGCACGCCCTGCGCCGGCACGAAACGTCTTCCCTCCATCAACTCTCGCCTGCTCTGGCCGTCGTCGTCGGCCGCCTGCTCGCGGGCCCCGAACCGCGCGCGCTCGTCGAACGCGCGTTGTGGAGCTGAGTCATGGCCAACACCGAACACGTCCATCCGACGACCTCGAACGCCGAGGACGAAGACCTCTTCGATTTTCCGCGCATCGAGCTGACGCTGGAGGGTCTGCGCGAGTCGTCGCCGGTTCATGCGGATCCAGCACCCACGCTCGCCTCGGTCGCCGCTCCCCTGCCGCGCGAACCCGTCCCCGCACCGGCACCGCGCCCCGCTTCCACGCTCACGACGCCTGATGCGCCGTCCATCAAGCACGTCACTCCGGCGGCGAGTACCGTTGCCTCGACACCGATCACGAGTCCGCCCGCCGACGTCCCGGGTCCGAGCCGCAGGCGTCCGCTGCTGCTCGTTGCAGCACTCGTCGCCCTCTTCGCCCTGAACGGCGCGGGCTTCTGGTACCTGTGGCGCACGCGCGTTTCGTTTGGAGCCGGCATCGAGGACCTCCGCACGGAACTCGACGATGCTTCGAAGCGTCTCGAGCGTGCGCGGCGCGAGGCTTCGGCACAGGCCGGCACGGCCATCCTCGAGCCCGATCAAGTCGAGATGGCGCGCGTGAACGCGCTCGAGCGCTCTTCCATCGCCATGGCCGAGAACGAGATCCATGGCGGCGAATACGGAGCCGCGCGTCTGCGGCTGAACAAGTTGCTCGCTCAGGCGGACCGCATGCACTCGAGCCTGCGCGCGGAGATCGAGCCCCGCGCCACCTATCTGATCGCCAAGAGCTACCTCGACGAAGCCCGCGCGCGGAAGGGAGAGCAGAAGTGATTCAGGCCCTGTTCATCGGCGTCATCGCCCTCGTCGCGGCGCCCGTCTTCACCGAAGTCGAAGTGCACGAGAAGGACGGCGAGTTCACGTGCACCGTCCACGCTCGGCACGTGCCCATCGACGAACTCCTGCGCCAGGTCGCGCGAGAATCGGGGCGCACGGTCGAGGGACTCGAGAATCTGCGCGACTATCCAGAGGTCGAAGTCGACCTCGTCGATCGACCGCTCGATCTCGTCGTGGAACGCATGTGCGGCGCGGCTGGCCTGCGCGCGCAGATCAAGTCCAAGACCATCACGATCAAGCTCGACCTCGACGGCACGGCGAAGACCGACGAGCTGATCGACATGGCCGACGTGATGTTCGTGCGCGCCCTGCGGCACTATCCCGAGGCGCCGCAGGCCGCCGAGGCCGAATTCCTCCTCGGCGACATACAGGAGACACGCAAGAACCTGGGCGCGGCCCGGACGCACTACGACGCCCTCTTGCGCTCGTTCCCCGAGTCCCCGCTCACGGTCGAGGGCCTGATGCGCTCGGGCAGGATCCTCTCGCGTCTCGGCACGTGGCGCGAGGCCGCCACGTACTGGTCGAGGCTCGCGAACTACCCTCCCCCCAACGAGTACGCCGTCCTCGCTCGCGTCGAGCTCGCGCGCAGCCTCGCGATGTCCGGCGACGGACGGCAGGCGCTGACGATGATCGAGGCGCTCGACGAAGCCGCTCCACCCGAGGGTCTCGCCGAACGCGCTGACCGACTGTACGTCCGTGCCGCGGCACTCGTCGCGGCTGGCGACGGCAAGCGGGGCCTCGAAACGCTCGAGGAAGCGATGCGGGCCGGCCTCGATCAGGCTTCGACGCTCGACGCGGCACGCTTGCGGGCGGATGCCCTCGATCATGCCGACCGGCCGACGGAGGCGTCACGCGCCTGGCTGGCGTTCGCGCGCACCTGCGACGACGACCGCAGGAAGGACGCGTTCGTGCGCGCGGCCCAGAGCGCGGACAAGGCGGGCGACTTCCTGGGCGTGCTCTTCATCGAGCGCACGGCCGTGGGCAGCGGCGCGGAGAACCGCATCCGTCCGCTGGCCGACGCGGCACGCGCCGCGTTGGGTTTGGAAGAACACGAAGAAGAGAGCCTGATCGAGCGCCTGTCTCGCGCCGAGACGCAGTGCGACGAATCGGCGTTCACGCTCGCCTCCTCGCTCGTCGAAGGCGTGTGGCGCGACCGCGCTCGCCTCGGCGAGCCCGACGTCGTCCGCGCCGCGTTGATTCGCGCGCGCTGCGCCGACGCTTCGGAGGGCGTCGGTCCGGCGATCGAGGTGCTGAAGAGCGCCTTGCAAGAGATCAAACGGCCCGAGGGCCGGCGACGCATCTACCTCCTGGCCGGTGAACTCTACGAGAAACGCTCAGAGTGGGAACTCGCCGCGCAGGCATACGGGGGACGACTCTGATGATGAAGTTCGGATTCGCACTCAACGCCGTGGCGGGCGCCGCGCTCGTGGCGACCGCCGTCGGATTCTCCGACGTCGACGCCAAGCACCTCGAGGTCTCGCTCGACCGCGTCATGCAGGAACTGGAGACGCTCGCCGGACTGCGCGAACGCATCGACCGCGGGGACCGCGACGCCATCGCCGATTTGCTGAAGTGCACGCCGGCTCCCGCCGTCGACATGAAGGTCGAGGACGCGCGATTGGATGCGCTGCGCGTCGAGGTCGCACGCCTCGAGATGCAACGGGACGGCCTCGCTCCCCTGCCCGAGAAGGCCGACGGCAAAGCCAGGCCGAAGGCGGCGAAGCCGAACGATCTCCCCGCACCGGACACCAAGTTGACCGCGTTCGAACCGGCCGGTTTCAGCGCCGATCTCGTGAAGCAGGGCGAAGTCCTGTTCCGCGCAGACCGTTTTGCCGAGTGCATCAAGATCCTCGAGAAGGCGCTTTCCGACGATCCCCGCGCCCGCTACTGGACCGCGCGGTCGCTCGAACACCTGGGCAAGACCGCCGAGGCGATCGCCATCTACACGCAGGTGGCTGCCACGAAGGACTCCGGCTGGGCCGCCGAACGCGCGCGCGCGGACCTGGAGTTCCTGCAGTGGAAGCAATCGATCGAAGTGGCGCAGAAGAAGACCGGACAGGACTCGAAGAAGCCGTGACGAGCCGAACCGAGACGTCCCCGCTCGTCGACGAGCTGTCCCTGATCAAGGACAGTCTGCTGAAGAGCTACGCGAGGCTGGAGGAACGCGCCGAGCGCGTCGAACTCGAGCTCGTGGCGGCGAATGCCGAGCTCGCGCGCAAGGTCGGCGAACTCGACGCGGCCCGCTCGCACCTCGAAGCCGTCTTGCATGCCATCCCTACCGGAGTGGTCGTGCGCGACGAGCGCGGCGTGATCGCGCGCGTCAACGAAGCGGCGTGCTCGATCCTCCACACCTCCGAGCAGGACCTCGTCGGATCGAAATCGCACCCTGCACTCCAGTCCACGCAGGCGACCGGCGAGAACCACGACTTCGAGCGCACGGACGGCGAACTCCGCGTCCTCTGCTCGCGCTGGTCCCCCATCCGATCCGGAGGGTCGGTCGAGATCGTCGACGACCGGACCGAGTTCGAGCGCCTGCAGGAACGCCTGCTCGCGCAGAGCAAGATGGCCGCGCTCGGCACGATGTCCGGCGGGATCGCCCACGAGATCCGCAACCCGATGAACGCCGTGCGGGGCTTCGCCGAGCTCTTGCGACGCGACCTTTCGCCCGGGACGCGCGCCTACCGCTTCGCCTCCCGCATCTGCGAGGGCGTCGACGAGGCCGACCAGATCATCGCGAGCATGCTCACCTTCGCCTCCCCGGAGCGCCTCCCGCTCGAGATGGTCGACCCCGCGGAGGTCTGCAGGGACGCCATCGAGGCCGCGAAACGCGTTCTTCCCGGGAATGCGACCGAGAAGAACTGGCGGATCATTTCTTCCACCAGCGCCCCGGCATTCCTTGCCGATCGGATCAAGGTGCGACAAGCGCTCCGCAACCTGGTGGCCAACGCCATCCAAGCACAGCCGGACGGCGGCGTGGTCGACGTGTCGATCACCCGCGACGGCGACGACGTTCTTTTCCGCGTCCGCGACGCGGGTCCCGGCATTCCGCCGAGACTCCGCGCGCGTGTCGCCGAGCCCTTCTTCACCACGCGAGCCGAAGGCACAGGCCTCGGCCTCGCACTCGTCCACTCGATCGCCGAATTGCACGGCGGTCGACTCCAAGTGTCCCAAAGTGCCGCCGACCTGGGCGGTGCGGACATCGCGTTCCGCATTCCACTTCAACCGCAGTAGAGATCCAAGATGTCGATTCAACGCATTCTGGTCGTCGACGACGACGCCCTCAGCCGTGAGTTCCTGGTCGAAGCCATCACCGCGCTCGGTTACAAGCCGATCGAGGCGAAGAACGGCACTGAGGCGCTCGAACGCGCTCAGAACTCGAACCCCGACCTCATCTTGACCGACCTCCGCATGCCGGGCATGGACGGCATCGAACTGGTCAAGAAGATCCGTGAGCTGCAGCCCGACGTGCCGTCCGTGATGATCACGGCGCAGGGCACGATCGAATCGGCGGTGCAGGCGATGCGCAACGGTGCGTCGGATTTCCTGCTCAAGCCGTGCACGGCCGACGCGATCGAGGTCGTGATCGACCGCATCGAGCGCACCACGCGGCTGATCCGCGAGAACCAGTACCTGCGTTCGGAAGTGACCGGCGGCGCCCCGAGCGACATGATCGCGAAGAGCCCGTCGATGCTCGAAACGCTGCGCACGGCTTCGCGCATCGCCCGCAGCAAGGGCACGGTCCTGATCACCGGCGAATCCGGCACGGGCAAGGAGCGCATCGCTCACTACATCCACCAGAGCTCGCCGCGGCAGAACGCGCCGTTCATCCGCGTCAACTGCGCGGCCCTGTCGGAGCAACTGCTCGAATCCGAGCTCTTCGGTCACGAGCGCGGCGCCTTCACTGGCGCTCACAAGACCAAGGAGGGCCGCTTCGAGCTCGCCGACGGTGGCACGCTGATGCTCGACGAAATCGGCGAGATCACGCCGAACCTGCAGGCGAAGCTGCTGCGAGTCCTCGAGGAAGAGGAATTCGAGCGCGTCGGAGGCACGAACACGCTCAAGGTCGACGTGCGCGTCATCGCCACGACGAACCGCGACCTCGCGGCCGAAATGCGCTCCGGCGCGTTCCGCGAGGACCTGTACTACCGCCTCCACGTCCTGCCCCTCCACCTGGCCTCGCTGCGCGAACGCGTCGAGGACATCGTCCCGCTCGCGCAGTACTTCGCCGAGTACTACGCCAAGCAGAACGGCCTCGAGACTCCGCGGTTCACGAAGGACGCCATCGATCGTCTGAGCGTGTGGAACTGGCCGGGCAACGTTCGCGAACTCGAGAACGTGGTCCAGCGCGCGGTCGTCATGTTGCGTCAAACGACGATCGACGTCGCCGACCTGGCCTTCGGCCCGACGACGTCGAGCAGCTCGGGCAAGACGAGCGAAGTCTCGGCCGCGCTGCCGACGACCGCGCTCGGTACGGCACTCGCGAACCGTCAGCTCGAGGAGATCGAGCGGGTCGCGATCCTGTCGACGCTCGATTCAGCGCGCGGCAACAAGACCGAAGCGGCTCGCCGCCTCGGCGTGACCGCGCGCACGCTCTCCAACAAGATGAAGCTCTGGCGTTCGACTGGCCTCGTGGCCTGAGGTGAACGCAATGGATTCCGTCGGCGATTCGAGAGACATGCTCTTGCGGTTGATGTCGGCCTCGTCCCTCCGGGCGAAGGTCTTGTCCGAGAACATCGCCAATCAGAACGTCCCCGGCTACAAGCGCAAGATCGTGCGCTTCGAGGAGCTCCTCGCGGAGCACTTCAAGGCCGGGTCTCGATCGCTCGACGGAGTCGTGCCCAGGGTCGAAGTCGACAACGCGACTCCGGCCAGTCCCGACGGGAACAACGTCAGCCTGGAAGTCGAGACGAATGCGATGAAGGAAAACTCGCTCCTCTACCAGATGTACGCGGCCATCCTGCAGACGAAGCACGACATGATCGCGGCCAGCATCAAGGAAGGCCGTTGACCATGGGCGGCATCCAAAGGCTGTTCGAGGGTCTGCGCACGAGCGCGTCCGGCATGTCCGCCGAGCGCGTGCGCATCGACGTCATCGCCAAGAACCTCGCCAATGCGGAGGTCACGAAGACTCCCGAGGGCGAGCCGTACCGCCGCGAGATCGTGCGCTTTGCGCCGATCCTGAGCCGAACCGAGGAAGGCCTCGTCCCTACCGGCGGCGTGCGCATCGCCTCGATCGAGAAGGACATGAAGACGCCGTTCGAGCGCATTCGCATCCCCGGTCACCCCGATGCAGACGCGGACGGCTGGGTGACGATGCCCAACATCGACACGACGCTCGAGATGGCCGACCTGATGACGGCCGTGCGGGCGTACGAATCCAACGCGAACGCGGCGGACAGCTTCATTCGCATGGCCGAACGCGCGCTGCGCCTGGCCCAGTGAGCACGAGGTACGAACACACATGGTCGACAGCATCAGTGGAGGCTCGAGCCTCGCCCGGTCCGCGATCGAGTCCGCCCTCAAGCGGCACTCGGAAGCGGTCGCTCGGGCGAAGGGCGGCGCCGAATCGGTTGCAACCGGTTCGGCCGCGACACAGACGTCCGATTTCTCTTCGGCCATCTCGGATTCCGTCAAGGACGCGACTGCTGCGGTCAATCGTCCCGACGAGCTCGTCTCCGGCATCGCCTCGGGCATGCCGCCGGACTTCACCGAAGCCGCGGTCGCGCTCAAGGAATCGGCTCTCGCCTGGCAGTTCACTCTCGAAGTGCGCAACAAGTTCGTCGACGCCTACCGCGAAGTCATGCGGATGAGCGTCTGATCGGCTAGTCAGACACGATGGAATTCTTCACCAACCTCAAGAGCCAGTTCACGGCCGCTTCCGCCGGCGCCAAGGTCGCGCTCGCGGTCGGTGTCGCCGTGCTGGTCGGCGTCATCTACTTCGCCAATACGTGGGCGACGACGCCGAGCTTCAAGCTCTTGTACAGCGAGCTCGACGCTCGCAGCGCGGCAGCGGTGCAGAGCGCTCTGGCCGGAGCCAACGTGCGCTACCAGGTGAGCCAGCCGCCGGGTCCGTTCGTGATCCACGTCGACGAGACGCAGTTCTACGTGGCGCAGAACGCGGTCGCGATCGCCGGCGCGCTGAGCACCGCCCCGGAAGGCATCCAGACGAACGGCAGCGGCGCCAGCCAGGTGTTCCTCTCCGCACCCGAGCGCGCCCAGAACGCGCTCAAGCGCGAGTGGCAGGAGCTCGAGAAGCAGCTCGAGGAATTGGATTTCGTCCAGCGCGCCCACGTCAGCACTTCGACGGGCGAATCGTCGCCGATGAAGAAGTCCGTCCCGATGACGGTCGCCGTCACGCTCACACTGCGCGGCCGCGGCGACCTGTCGCGGGCCCAGGCGAGCACCGTCGCGAAGATCGCTCGCTTTCGCTTCAACGTCCCGCAGGAAAACGTGCTCATCGCCGATCAGTCCGGACGCAGCCTGTTCGACGGTTCGGCGGAGAGCGAGAAGGGCCTGGCTGGAGCCGAGACCTTCGATCACGGACGTCGTTACGACGAGGAACTCGCGGCCAAGACCAATCAGGTCCTCGACCGCGTCTTCGGGCCGGGTATCGCCTACGTCGTCGTGAACTCGACGTGGCAGTTCGCCGAGCACGAGAAGGTCAAGGAGTCGATCGACGGGAAACCCGTCATCATCAAGGAAACGACGACCAAGTCCTCCACTCCCACCGGCGGAAGCACGCCCGTCGCTAGCGCGAACACGAATCTCACCTCCGAATTCGGCGCCACGAATGCCGCCATTCCTCCCGTCACCACGCCGAGCACCACCGAGTCGATGGCGACGACCAGCGAATCGAGCAAGAACTCCGTCGTCGGCCGCGAAACGAGCCTGGAACGGACGAACGCGCCGAAGCTGGAGCGCATGTCGGTCTCGTTGTTCCTCGACGAGAGCCAGCGGGATCGACTGAAGGACCTCGAATCGAGCGTGAAGGCCTCGGTCGGCTTCAATGCCGAGCGCGACGGGTTCAGTTCCATGGTCACGGCATTCGCGTCGGTCAAGCGTGACGACAAGGGCCAGATCGTCCCCCCCCCCGCGCCAGCCGAGGTGAGCGCCCCGAATCGCACGATGGAGATGCTCCTCCAGCGCGGCATCGAGATCGGCGCAGCGGTCGCCTTCCTGTTCCTGCTCTTCAAGACCCTCAAGGGCGCGAACAAGAGCAAGACCTCGAGCCAGACCGTGACGCCCGACGGCGCCGGCATGGACGAACGCTCGCTCGAACTCCTCGCGAAGACCGAGATCGAGGAACTCGTCAAGTCCGATCCTCAACGCGTCAGCTCGATCCTCTCGCGCTGGGCGGCCGAGGAAGAGACGGTCGGAGCAGGCCGATGAGCAAGCAAGACAGGGCCGTGAGCGGGCCGCAGAAGGTGGCCGCGTTCCTGCTGAGCCTCGACAAGAGTTCCGCCGCGGCGGTGCTGAAGAGCCTCGATCCGCGTGTCGTCTCCGAAGTGGCCTCCGCCATGACCGAACTCGATCCGAAGTTGCAGGATCGGGCGGCCGTCGACGCGCTGTACACGGAACTCTCGCGCTCGCTCCACTCGCCCTCGAAGCCCCGCGCCGCCGCCGACGGCGAGCTCTCGACGCTGCTCGAGTCGTCGCTCGGCAAGGACAAGTCCAAGATCGTGCTCAACGAGATCACCGAGCGCCGCCGCCACGAGCGTCCGTTTGCGCGCCTCGAGAAGCTGCCGAGCGCCGTCGTCGGGCGAGCCCTGCGCGAAGAATCCGCTGCAGTCGCCGCCCTCGTGCTGGCGCACCTCGAACCGAAACTCTCCGCCGAGATCCTGGCCGCCTTCGAACCCGAAGCAGCGGTCGACGTGGTCAAGCGCATGTCGCAGATCGTTCCGCCCGCATTCGATACGCTCGCCACGGTCGCCGAGAGCGTCGAAGCGCGCGTCACGATCGTCGGCGCGCGCCCCTCCCCGGTCGAGCCCAAGGATCGGCTGAAGACCATCGCGCAGATGCTCACGCTCTCGCAGAAGGAGATCGAGAAGGCGGTGCTGGAGGGCCTCGAGGACACCGACAAGGAAATGGTCGGGACCATCCGCGAGTTCATGTTCACGTGGGACGACCTCGCCACCCTCGACAAGCGCGGCATGCAGAAGGTGCTGTCGTCGGTCGAGACACGAGCCCTCGCGATCGGACTCAAGGGCAGCAAGCCCGAAGTCGAGGCGAACATCATGAACAACCTCTCGACGCGCGTCCGGGCGATGATCGCCGACGAGCGCGAGTTGGCCGGCGCGCTGCCGATGGCCGAGATCAACCAGTCGCGCGACGTGATCATGAAGGCGGTGCGCGGACTCCTCGAGTCGGGCGAACTGTCGAGTTCGAAGGCGGGTGAAGAGCTTGTCGCGTGAAGCAAACCCGACCGGTCCGGCGCTCCGCGTCGCGATCCACTCGCGTCCGAGCTCGGTCAGCGTGTTCGAGGGAGATGCCGCTCAGCTCGTCGCGCGTCGTCGTCGCATCGTGCTGGAACGCGAGTACTCGCGCGGTCGAGCCGACGGTGAGCGTGCTGCACTGGCCGGCGCGGCCGGGACCCTGAATCGAGCGGCCGAACAGCTCGAGAATGCAGCCAAGGAGCGCACTGCCGAGTTCGCCCGGGATGCGACGCGGCTCGCCGTCGAGATAGCGCGCGCACTCCTCCGCCACGAGATCGAGGCCGGTCGATACGACATCGAGCGCATCGTGCGCGAGACGCTTCAAGCCTCCGGCATCGGGCGCGGCGCCTGCATCCTGCACCTCAATCCCACGGACGTCACGCGCCTGCAGGGCGTCGTGTTCCGCGCCGGGACCACGATCGAGTCCGACCCCGAGGTGCCCGCAGGCGACGTCCACGTGACGACTCAGCGTGGCCTCCTGGTACACGACGTGGAGCAGGCCCTCGCCTCCATCGCCGAGCGACTGGAAGGAGACGAGGCGTGAGCGTGCTCGACCTCGATCGCTGCCTGACGCATGTCCAAGCTGGCGCGCAGCCGCTCTTTCGCGGGCGTATCGATCAAGTCTCAGGCGTGATCGTCGAGGCTGCCGGAGTTCCCGCGGCCGTCGGCGAGATGTGTCGGATCCGCCGCGGAAACGACGGACACGTCGACGCCGAGGTCGTCGGATTCCGCGGCACGACGACGCTCTTGATGCCGCACGGAGACGTCGCGGGCATCGCGCCGATGCAAGAAGTGACCGCCCTCGGCCGACCGTTCGTCGTGCACGTCGGCAGTGAACTGCTCGGCCGCACCATCGACGGGTACGGGCGCGCGATCGACGACGGGGCGCCGATCCAGACGCGCGAGACGAGACCCGTGCGCGGTGGATCACCCGACCCGCTCGACCGACCCGCCATCGTCCAGCCCATGCAGACGGGTGTGCGCGCCATCGACGGCCTGAACACGCTGGGACGCGGACAGCGCATCGGCATCTTCGCCGGATCCGGAGTCGGCAAGTCGACCCTGCTCGGCCAGATCACGCGCGGCTGCGACGCCGACGTCATCGTCGTCGCGCTCGTCGGAGAACGCGGACGTGAAGTCGGCGCTTTCGTCAACGATGTCCTGGACGAGCACACCCGCAAGAAGGCCGTGATGGTCGTGGCGACGAGCGATCGCGCCCCGATCGAGCGTTTTCTCGCCCCCTTCGTGGCCGTGACGGTCGCGGAGCACTTCCGCGACGCCGGCAAGAACGTCCTCCTCGTCATGGATTCGATCACGCGCTTCGCGGCGGCCTCGCGCGAGATCGGTCTCGCTGCGGGAGAACCCCCCACCGTGCGTGGATACCCGCCGAGCTTTTTCGCGACAGTGCCGAAACTCGTCGAACGCATGGGCCGCACGCGTTCCGGGAGCATCACCGGCCTGATCACGGTCCTGCTCGACGGCGACGATCCGAACGAGCCTGTCGCCGATACGCTGCGCGGGCTGCTCGACGGTCACGTGTTCTTGAAACGCGAGCTCGCGCAGGCCGGTCACTTCCCGGCGATCGACGTGCTGGGCAGCCTGTCGCGATTGATGCCGGCGCTCGTGAACGAAGCCCACTCGTCGGCCGCGTCGACCATGCGCGCCTGGCTGGCCGCGCACCGCGAAGGCCGCGATCTCGTCGAAATCGGAGCGTACAAGGCGGGGACGAACCCGCGCCTCGATCAAGCGCTGGCGCGCATGCCTGCGATCGAGGCGTACTTGAGGCAGGGCGCGCGTGAGTCGACCTCGTTCGCGGAGTCCGCGGACTTGCTCGGACTCGTAACCAGGACCACGGAGGGCGCACGATGAAGCGCTATGCATTCGGATTGGAACGCGTCAAGCGCGTGCGTGGCGTCGAGGAGGATCTGGCCAAAGCCGAATTCAGCGCCGCGGAGATGATCGCGCGCGAGGCCGAGGCACGCGCGGACGAGCGCAAGGCCGCCATCGACCAGGCGATCGACGACTTGCGCGGACTGCAGGGTTCGCCGAACCTCGCGCCTGCGTCGGTGATCGTCGCACTCGGACTCGTCGACGATGCGCGGCGCGCGTGGTTCGATGCCGTCGAAACGGCGCGCGGACTGCGCGGTCGTGCCGAGGAACAACGCCGCGCCTGGCTGGCGCGCAAACGCGACCTCGAGGGGCTCGAGCGTCTCGATGAACACGCGCGGGCCGACTGGGCGCTCGAACGTGAACGCGAGGAAGCTCTGGGACTCGACGACACGGCCATTCAACGCAATGCGCGCACTCGTCGCGCCGAATCTCGCACCATGAATCAGGATCGAATCGGAGGCGCGCAATGAACACCATCCTCAAGGGCGCACTGCTCCTCGTGGGCGGGACGACGCTGTTCGTGGGCTCGTTCGTGGGCGTGGCTCTCGTGTCCGGACGTCCGGCGCACGAGATTCCCTTGCTCAAGAACTTCGCACACAAACCGGAGGCACCCCACGACGCGGGCACGGAGACAACTCACGTCGAAACGACGACGCAACAGCCCGAGGAGACGCACGCGGGTTCCAGCGAGTCTCACGTGCAGGCCCACGACGTCGGGGAAAGGACTCCGACGAAGGCCAGCGTCCTCGGCGCGTTCGTCATGCCCGCTCCGTTCAACAGCGACGAACTGGCCCAGATGCAGTCGAAGCTCGCCTTGCGCCTCGAGGAGGCCGAGGTGAAGCTCGCGTCGGCCAAGGAGAAAGAGCGGGCGCTCGACGAGCGCGAGCGTGCTCTGACAGGCCGCGAGAAGGAGCTGCAGGCGCTCAAGAACGATCTCGACACGCGTTCGAAGGAACTCGCGATGCGCGAGCAGGAGTTGCACCGGGACAGCGACGCGAATGCGGCCCGGGAGGAAAAGAGCTGGGCAGAGCTGGCCCGCTTCTTCCTGGAGGGCGAACCGGACGAACTCTCCAAGAAGCTTTCCACGTTCGATCCCAAGGATGCCGCCAAGATCCTGCACCAGATGGACGACGAACGCGCGATCGCACTCGTCAATGCCCTGCCACAGGACCAGTACAAGGCGTTCCTCGACGCCTACCGCAAGAGCGTGAAGTAGTCCCGGATCGCGCGGAATCGCGGTCAAGGTCGGAAACGATTTCGTCGATACAACTTCGTCCGTCCCCAGATCCCAACCGTGGCCTCCGAAAGTCAAGTCAGCGACGCCGAAGTCGAAGCCATCCTCGACATGGTGCGTCCCGCCGTCGAGGACGTCGCGCGCATCCTGCCGCGCGACTTCAAGGCGCCACGCCGGCTCAGCAAGGCTCAGCTCGACGCGCTCGCGAGGCGCGTCGACAAGTCGATGCCGGAAGTCTCCGCGCACCTGTCGACCTGGCTGCGGAGCCCCCATCGCGCTCGTGTCGCGGACGTCGTCGAAGCGCACGTCGTCGCACTGATCGAGGGCTTCGTCGAGCCGATGCGCACGCTCGCGTTCGACGTCGGCTCGCAACTCGGTTTCGTGGCCTGGGACCTGGGTGCGATGACGGCGGCCATCGAAGTCGCTCTCGGCTCGGCGGATCCGAAGATGGCGACGGCAAGGGCCCTTTCGACCGTGGAGGAACGCGTGCTCGAGAAGCTGCTCGTGCGCGTCACGTCGCTCGTCGTCGCTTCGCTCGGCGTGGAAGCCGCCAACTTCCGCGTGATGCGCGAGAAGAAGGAACTGTTCCTCGCCGAGGACGTCACGGCTTCGGACCCGCAGCGCATCGGCGTACACCTGGCGCTCGAGGGCGCCGTCGGGGAGAGCGTCCTGCGGGTGTACGTCCCCGCGGTGAAGGCGCCCGTGATCACGGCAGGCCCGGCGACGGCGAAGAACAGTCCAAAGGGCGGCATGTCCCCGCAGCTCGCCGACGTCAGCGTCGACCTGTGCGCGGAGCTCGGCACCATCACGATGCCCTTGCAGGACCTGATGAGCTTGGAAGTCGGTGACGTGATCGTGCTCGACTCGAAGGTCGGGGACTTGGTCGCACTCACCGCCGAGAACGAGGTGCGCGCCCGCGGGGAGCTCGGCCGACACGACGGCAAGCTCGCCGTTCGCGTGCGCACCGTGGACCGTGCTGGATCGAATTCAATGGACGGGAAATGACATGAGCGAGACAACCGTGAACAAGCAGGCCGAATCCAAGGCCGTTCCCCTCCAGCCCCAGGACTTGCCGTCGCTCAATCCGAGCCGAGCGCAGGGCGAGGCGATCGGTCTCGACCACTTGATGGACGTGACCGTTCCGTTGACGGTCGAGCTCGGCCGCACGCGCATTTCGATAGCCGGCTTGTCGCAATTCGCGCCGGGATCGCTGGTCACACTCGAGCGTGAAGCGCACGAGAACGTCGACATCCTCGTGAACGGCAAGCTGGTCGCGAAAGGCGAGGTCGTCACGGTCGGGTCGCGCTACGGCGTGCGCATCACGACGATGGTCTCAGGCTGATTCGCGCACGGATTGTTCGAGCCGTTCGCGACTCGGGATCATCGTCGCGATCAGGACAATGGCGATCGCGGGTACCGCCAGGACGTAGATGGACGCGCCGGCGATGAAGGACACTCCTCCCAGCAATCCCGTGCCCTCGACGATGCCTGCTCCCAGGATCGTCGCGCTCGCGAGGACGGGAGGCACCCGATCCCTGCTGAGGAATTCCAGAGACGCGTCTCGATCGGCGCGCGCCCGCGCCAAGGCCCATGTGCGCAGGACGCTCGCGGCCAGAAAGCCCGCGGCGAGGGCGAACACGGACACGTAGCTCAGCACGGGGCCCACCGTCGGGGCCCGTTCTTCTGTGTCGAAGAGCTTCAGCGCATAGCCGGCCCCCGCCAGCAACGCGACACCGGACATCAACGCGAAGAGGATGATGCGGAGCACTCGGAACGGTACGGGCTGCATGGACGGATTCCGCTTCGTCGCCTGCGACGCGCACTGCCTACCAGGTAACCATCACGCCATTCGTCAAGTTCGCGGCCGCGGGCGAGCAATAGGTCGGTATCCCGCCACGGTACCAGAGCGAGTAGTAGCGTCGGGCGCCACTGCCGGGAGTCACGAGGCCGAACGCGGACAAGGACTGCGTATCAGTGCCGTCGGGTAGCGAGCTCGCTCCGCCGACGGAACCCCGCACCTTCAGCCGCAACAACGTTCCGCCGCCGCACATCACGCCGTTCTGGAACACGAACTCGTTCAGGCCGTCCTGTTGCAGGTACACACCCAGCGCCGCGGTGGGCAAGGAGCTCGCGGACAAGACGACGTTGTTCGTGCTCGGCGAGCCGCTCGCGACGAGGAAGCCACCCGTGGGGGCGAGCGCGTCGGCGCAGCCGTGCCCGGAGGTCCCGAAGTTGCCGCAGGGACACGCCGTGGCGAGGCCGCCGTCGCCCGCGCAGAAGCCCTGAATCGGCGCGCACTGCGGTGCGCGGACGATGCGACCGAGCGCCAGCTCGTCCACTTGCCAGCCGCCCAATTCCAGGCCGCCGTCGGTCTGCAGCTCGAACTGGATCTCCACGGACGCGTTGTTGTCCGCTTGGGCCGAGATGTCGATCGACTGCGTCGTCCAGCCGGTGTCGAGCAGATTCGTCGCGACGGGGTTTCGCCACACTTCCACGCTGTTGACGAGGATGCGCGCGACGTCGAATTGCGACTTCTCGACGGTGAGCCAGCGCTTGAAGATGAGCTGGACGCCGGTCTGACCGGTGCAGTCGAACGGCGTCGACCGCAGGTACATGTGCACGTTGGCCTGGTACGCGCCGTTGAGCCCGCTCAGGCCCAGGTCCGTGCCTCGACACGCGCTGCCTCCCGCCGCGACCGCCGGATCCGTCCACGGGACGCCCTGTGAAGTTCCGGTCTTTCCAGCCGGGGTCCCGCGCTGCCAGTCGTTGGTCGTGTTCGTCGTGTCGCCGACCGAGGCCGTCGTCCACGTGCCCGTGCTCTCGAAGCTGTCCGTGGCGAACGAGACGACCTGACCGATGAAGAACGAGCGCGAACCACAGAAGGCCGTCTTGGTGTTGCCGGCCGAGTCCGTCGCAGTGACCGTGTACTCGATGTTCGCGGGCGACACCACGTAGGGAATCTTGCCGGCCCAGTTCTCGCCGCCGGTCGGCGTCATCTGCGTCGTGACCCATGCGCCGCCGTCCTTGCGCCAGGAGAGCGCGACGCCCGTGATCGTCGTTCCCTGCACGGTGTGGACCGCGGTGGTGACCGGGTACGAGACGGCTTCGCACGTCTGCTCCGGCACCGTGGACGTGCTCGTGTATTCGATGTCGTAGCCGGGGAACCCCTGCACGCGGAAGCCGTTCTTGATGTCGGCCGCGTGCGGCGTGCCGTTCGTGAGGTTGGCGTCGTTGTCGTCGAGGACGAGCCACTGCAACTCGATGATCGAGCGGATCTGGCGCTGGTTGTAGGCGTTCATCCACCCGAGGAAGAGCAGGTTCGCCGTCTGATCGCCCAGGACGTTCCCGAGCGAGTTGTTCAAGTTGACGCGCACTTTCCACGCCGCGCCCATCCACGGTTCGCCATCGCGGTGCACTTCTCCATAGCAGCTCGGCGCGCAATCGCCGCAGAATTGCCGCGTGTTGGTGCCGGTTCGCACGGCCCCGCCACTCGTGAAGAAGCCTTCGCCGTTGAGCGGCGTGTCGAACGTGTAGAGCGCGAACACGTCGGCGTTGCCCTCCCCCATCCCGTCCGAGCCGTTGTTCGTGCCGTAAAGCACGTTCAGCCAGTGTCCCTGCTCGTGACCGACGACCGTCGAGAACGCCGTGTTGTTGCAGCTCCCTCCGGCCGCGTAGAAGTTGATGGAACCAGTGCTGTAATACGCATTGCAGGTCGCGGCGATGTTCGCGTGTCCGGTGAACACGATGTCCGCCGTAGCATCTGTGGGGATGGTCCCGCGAATGAAGTCGCGCACGGTGGACGTGTGGTTGAAGATGTTGGCCTGCGACGTGATCGTGTCGAGCGCCGCCGAATTGAGCAGCACGTTGTTGCCGGAGCCGGGATTCAGGGTGAATACCTCGCTGTAGGGCAGGCCGCTCGGCTGGTCGTCGGCCGTGCCGTACAGCCCTGAGTACTGAAACGTGACCGTCTCGGGCGACGTCGCGCCGGGGATGGTGAAGTTGCCGTTGACGTCGGTGTACACGGTGCCACCCGAGTGCTGGATCTGGAGGTACTTGGCGGGCAGCGTGACCTCGGGGTTCGCGGTCGTGTCCGCCGCCGTGCCGGGAGTCGCGAGCGTCGAGACGGTCCCCGAGATGTCGAACTCGTGGACGTTGGTCTCGTCACGCAGCGGATGTCCGTTGCGCGCATCGACCCAGTACCTGCGGCCGATGGGCTCCGCGCCTGCCGCCGTGGATTCGACGTCGATGCGCCAAGCCAGGCGCCCGATGCGTGTGTCGCCGAAATCGACGGGCAGGATCACGAGCACGGGCGCGCTCTGCGAATCGACGCTCGGCGCGTGCTCCTTCGTGAACGCGTAGCGCACCTGCAGGACCGCTTCGGCCGCGGGGAACGACGGGTCGAGCTCGAGTCCGTCGACGTCCGCCAGCGCCTGACTGTGGATCGACAGGAGCCCGCCGCGTGCATCGAAGAGCGCGACGAGGTCGCCGCCCTCGACGGCGATGCCGTCGAACGCCTGATGGAACTCGACCGACCATTTGTCGCCGCTGCCTACGATTCCGAGCGGCAACAGGGTGACGCGCCCTGGCACGAGCGTCCCGACGTCGACGCCGTGCAGACCGCCCGAGGAGGCGATCGCGATCTGTGCACGCGCGACCCAGTCCTCGTCCCTGATGGGGACGCCCGGCCATTCGGCCCGGCCGCCGTAGATCATCTCGGCGCGCCTCGTCAGCGGATCGATCGCGGCGGACCAGCCTTGGCCGAACCGCGCGCGCCAATCGCGCAACGCGTCCGTGGTGTCGGGTCGGCTCTGGGACTGGGCAACGGTCGAAATCGCGAACGAAACGAAGACGACGGAGAGAAGTCGTGCGTGCATGCGGCGATCCGTGAGAGAGAGGAGATCGTGGCGCGAGCCGACAGCCGGCGGGGACTCACCGGCGGAACCCACCTATGCTATCTCACGGCGGCGTGCGTGCTACGCACTGGGGGTCAATTGCCCTTGCCCTTCTTCTTCGGGTCGATGTCCGACAGGTCGATCCAGTCGTCCTCGTAGCCGAGTTCGACGCCGAGAGCGATCCAGCGTGACCCCTCGGGGTCGTCTCGCAGCTTCAGACGATGGCCGAGGGTGTTGTAGAACTTGCCCTCGAGCGGATTCAGGGCGATCGCCTTCTCCAGCATGGCCTTGGCCTCGGCCGGCTTGCCGTCCTCGTCGAGCAGCTCGGCATAGCGATGGAAGACGAGCGGGTTCTTCGAGCCCTTCTCGATCGCTTCCTTGAAGAAGCGGCGCGCCTTGATCGGCCGGTTGGTCTCCGCGGCGGTGAACCCCGCCTTCGCGAGCCCGGAGGCGGTGACGAGCTCGAGTTTCTTGTCGATGTAGTTGTACCAGTCCACTTCGAGCTTGCGGACGAGGTCCGCATCCTTGAGCCCGAGCTCGGAACGGAACAGGCGCCACACTTCGTCCTGCTTCATCGTCGAGAGATTGTCGACGCTCATCTTCTCGCGTTTCGCGTCACGGGTCTTCGACAGCGCGAAGAAGAACTTCTGGAACTTGTCCGCGTAGCGCGGGTCGTTCATCAAGAAGTGGATCAGCGACCAGCCCCAGGTGTAGTGCTGGTACATGCCTTCGGTCGTGATCAGTTTCTCGAGCGTCAGACGCTCACCGCCGGCGATGTCGGTCTGGATCTCGCACAGGCGACCTTCCTGGATCAGTCCCGTCTCGAACTTCTTCGTCACGGGATCCCAATGACTCGCGCCGTAGTATTCGGCCAACGACTCACCGGGGAAGTGCGGCACGGCGAAGCTCGTGTCGACGAGCAATTGGAGGTAGTGATTGGCCTCGTGGTAGAGGACGTGCTTGCTGTAGTCCGGATCGAGCCGCTCGTAGTAGGTATTGAGGTCCCACGGTTTCACGAACCGGAAATACGCCAACGCTCCGCCGGGAGCGCCCGAGATCTGGTGGTAGCTCTTCTCG
>JBGATY010000080.1:0-15466 GCA_044228955.1 Planctomycetota bacterium
ACGGCCTTCGCGGCGCGTGGCGCCGCGAAGGCCGTCGGACTCGGGGCCTGCCTCCCTGCCGACTACTTCTTCGGTGCGTTCGGATCCTTCAACTTGAGCGGACGACCGAAGATGTCGCGCGGCGTCTTGCTGTCGACGAGGCGTTCGAACTCGAACAGCGTGCCGTCCTCGCGGGTCAGCTTGAGCGTGTCCGTCGCGCACGAAAGGTCGTAGTTGCGGACGCGGTCCGGCGTTTCCCACACGACGACGCCGAAGTCGTCGATGTTGGATCCGATCACGAGTCGCGCGGCCATGCGCCCGCGCTCGTCGATCTCGAAACGATGCGTGCCGGTGAAGCTCGTGCGCTTCGTGATCTGGTTGTCGGGGGAGAGCCAGCTCATGTGCATCTCGAACGAGAAATAGCCGCCCGACACGAGCAGGTACCCGACCTCCTGTCGACGCGCCTTGTCGAGTACCGCCGACTCGAAGCGCTTGAGGCGCCATGCGCCCTGCATCTCGGTCAAGAGCGCCTGCATCGCGGCCTTCGAGCCCGCGGTCGGCGTCGGCGGGGGCAGCGGCTCCCCTGCGTCTTGCGGGATGGACAGGCCGAGGCACAACACGGCGGCGGAGAGCAGGGCGAAGCGCATGAGCGGATCTCGACGGGGTTTCTGGGCTCGAGCGCTCCAGAATAGGGGGCAAGTCCTCATCGGACACGTACGGGTTTCACTGGAATCGTTGTCCGCTCCTCACCGGGACGACAGGACCGCGTAGCGGTTAGGATCCGGAATTCCACGGCCCAACCGCGCCCTTTCCCCGTAGACCCTCCCGCATGAGAACACTGCTGTTCGCCCTGGCCTGTTGCCTGGCGCTCGCCACGCCCACGTTCGGCGAGGAAATCCACGCGAAGGCGGCCCTCTTCGCGCGCGCGGACGGCGATCAAGTGAAGGTCGCGGTCGAAGTCGTGGTCGACAAGGGCTGGCACATGTACAGCGGTCCGACGCTTTTCGACATCGGTCCCGAAGGCGCGCTCGCGCAGCCCACGGAGCCGACGCTCAGCGGCGAGGGCTTCACGTGGGGCGAGTGGCGCTTTCCGGAAGCCGAGCTCGAGCACCAGGACTTCGGCACGCCTCTCGACGTCAAGATCCACCGCGGCAAGGTCGTCCTCCATCGAGCCGGAACGAAGAGCGCGAGCGCGAAGCTCGACTCACTGGCGCTGAACATCAAGGGACAGACCTGCACCGACGGCGGCTCGGGCGTGTGCTTGCCGTTCGAGATCGACACGAAATTCGCGGGACCCGGCGCGGACGCGCTGTTCGCGGCGTTCCCGAAGGACCTCGGCGCGAGCGCCAAGCCGGCGATCGCGAAGTCGCCGACGAAGTCCGATCCGGTCGAGGAGGACGCAGGCCAGGAATCGAGCCTGCTCGCGTTCCTGCTCTCGGCGGTGCTGTGGGGGCTGTTCACGCTCCTGATGCCCTGCACCTACCCGATGATCCCGATCACGATCAGCTACTTCACGAAACAGGCTGACGCGCGCAAGACCGGCACGCTCTCGCTGTCGCTCACGTACGGCGCTGGAATCGTCGGCATCTTCGTCCTGATCGGCGTGCTCATCGGTCCACTGATCATCCCGTTCGCGACGCACCCGATCACGAACCTCGTCATCGGCGGCTTCTTCCTCGTGTTCGCGCTCACGCTCTTCGGCGTCATGACGCTGAATCCGCCTCGGTTCCTCATGTCGGCGGCCGGCAGCGCGTCGCAGAAGGGCGGTTTCCTCGGCGTCTTCCTGATGGGCGCGACGCTGGTCGTGACGTCGTTCACGTGCACCGCGCCGTTCGTCGGCACGCTGCTCTCGACGGGCGCGGCGAGCGGCGGAGTCGGGCGGATCGCGCTCGGCATGGCCGTCTTCGGCCTGACGATGGCGATCCCGTTCGTCTTCCTCTCGATGGTGCCGCAGAAGGTCAAGGCAATGCCGAAGAGCGGCGAGTGGATGCACACGTTCAAGGTGTTCCTCGGCTTCGTCGAGATCGCCGCGGCGCTCAAGTTCCTCTCGAATGCGGACCTCGTGTGGAGCTGGCAGTTCCTGTCGCGCGAGCTGTTCCTCACGCTGTGGTCGGCACTCTTCTTCTGCGCTGCGGCGTACTTGTTCGCGTGGATTCGCATGAAGGACGAGTACGGACAAGAGGACCCAGCCACGATCTCGCCGAAGCGCATGGTGTCGGGAGTGGCGACGATGATGCTCGCCTTCTACTTCGCACTCGGGGCGCTGGGCCACTCGATGGACCCCATCACGACCGCGATCGCGCCGAACTACTCCAGCAAGATCGGTTTCGGCGGTGGGGAGGGCGGAACGCAAGCCGCGGCATCGCATGTCGTCATCAAGGACGACTTCGACGCGGCGCTCGAGCGCGCGAAAAAGGAGGGCAAGACTTTGCTCGCGAATTTCACGGGCTTCACCTGCGTGAATTGCCGCGTGATGGAGGAGAAGGTCTTCCCGCTCCCGTCCGTGTCGAAGGAACTGAGCGAGAAGTTCATCGAAGCCCGACTGCACACGGACGGCGGCCCGAGTCTGGAACGGAACAAGCAACTCCAGAAGGAGTACACGGGTTCCGTCGCAAACCCTCAGTACGTGATCATCGACCCGAAGAGCGGCAAGAAGCTGCGCAAGATCGCCGGCTACAAGCCGGAGAAGACGTTCCTCGAATTCCTGCGCGGACCTCTCGCCGAGTGATCCGTCGCGAGTACCGGAGTACCGAGTACCGAGCCACAGCAATTCTTCCCTGCGTCGCGCTCACGAGAGGTAGCGCGACGCGACCACGCGCGCGGCCGAGGCGAGCGGTGGAGTGGGGAGCCTTGCGTACTGGTGATCGGGGCGAGCTACTGCCGATCCGCGTTGACCACCACATCGAGTACGCCACCTCGTTCGAAGCCCGCGACCACCGACACCCATGACGACTCCGGTGTGCGGATCCAGAAGCGCCGAGTTGGACGCGACGCCGCGCCAGTCGCGGCTCGCCCGGCTCGAACAGGTGAGCGTTCCGCAGCGGTTGGAGTCGGCTCGACCGTGTGCCAGCACGCCTTGCCGCGAACTGGGTAAGATCATGAGGTGGAATCGCCTCCCCTGCCCCTGGAAGCGGGCGCACCCGATCCCCCCCTCCTGCCCGACGTCTACCAGCAGCTGCACGCGATCGCGCGTGCGCGCATGGTCGAGGAGCGCGCCGGTCACACGCTTCAAGCTACGGCCCTCGTGCACGAAGCGTGGCTACGGATGTCGAAACGCGACGGAGGTCTCGCGGGAATCCCGGAAGCGAGTTTCTACGAGGCGGCCGCCACCGCGATGCGCCGGATCCTGATCGAGCATGCGCGCTCCAAGGGTCGGCTGAAGCGCGGCGGAGACCGCGAACGCACGCCGATCGACGTCGTCGACCTGGCTGCCGATCACGATCCTGACGAAATCCTGGCAGTCGAGGAGGCTGTTCGGCGCCTGGAAGAGGAGGACCCCGATGCGGCACGAGTCGTCAACCTGCGTTTCTTCGCCGGACTGGACGTCGCCGCGACGGCGCGTGCGCTCGGGATCTCGGAGCGGACGGTCGCGCGCGAATGGGAGTACGCGCGAGCGTGGCTCTACCGCGTGCTGCACGGGGGCACCTGAGTTCGAGATCTCCACATGAACCAACTCCAGAGGCGCCGCGCCAAGGCCATCTTCCACGAGGCCTTGGAGATGCCGGCGCGCGAACGTCACGACTTCGTGCGTTCGAAAGCGGGGAACGAACTCGAGCTCGAAACGGCCGTGATCGAGTTGCTCGACGCGCACGACGTCGCGGGTGAGTTCTTCGGAGCCCCGACGCTCGGTCACGACCGTGCCAGCACGCTCGCCGGAGAAGAAGCGGTCGGCGACGTGATCGGCAACTTCGTCTTGCGCGAAAAGATCGGCGAAGGCGGCTTCGGTGTCGTCTGGCGCGCCGAGCAGACATCACCGGTGCGTCGCGACGTCGCGCTCAAGGTCATCAAGCTCGGCATGGACACGAAGGCCGTCGTGGCGCGCTTCGAGGCCGAACGCCAGGCGCTCGCGTTGATGGACCACCCGAGCATCGCGCGCGTTTTCGACGGCGGCGCGACGGCGCAGGGACGTCCTTATTTCGTGATGGAATTCGTGCGCGGGGTCCCGATCACGCGCTACTGCGACGAGCACGCGCTCTCGACGCGGGAACGGCTCGCGATCTTCACGATCGTCTGCCGTGCCGTGCAGCACGCGCACCAGAAAGGCGTGATCCACCGCGACATCAAGCCGGGCAACGTGCTCGTCACGCTCCAGGACGGCCGACCCGTTCCGAAGGTGATCGACTTCGGCATCGCGAAGGCCACCAGCGCGCGCCTTTCCGAGACCACGCTCAATACCGAATTGCGGCAGGTCGTCGGAACCCCGGAGTACATGGCGCCCGAACAGGCGAGTCGGTCCGGCCTCGACATCGACACGCGCGCCGACGTCTATTCGCTCGGCGTCCTCCTGTACGAACTGCTGACCGGCGCGAAGCCTTTCGACATCGCCGACATGCGCGAGGAAACGTGGGACGAGATCGTGCGCACGATCCGCGAGGTCGAGCCCAGGAAGCCGAGTACGCGAGTGGCTACGCTCGCCTCGGAGACCCGATCCAAGATCGAGGAGTGCCGCCGCACGCGGGATCTGCCGCGGGCGCTTTCCGGCGATCTCGACTGGATCGTGATGAAGGCGCTCGAGAAGGAGCGCGAGCGCCGCTACGAAACCGCGCTGGCATTGGCCGAGGACGTCGAGCGGCACCTTGACGATCAAGCGGTGCTCGCGAGCCCGCCGAGCCGGATCTACCGCTTCTCGAAGCTCGTGCGCCGCAATCGCCTGGTGTTCGGGGCGGGCGCGGTCGTGTTCGTCGCGCTCGTCGGCGGCATGGGCGCAGCGCTGTGGGGCAGATTCGAAGCACGCGCGCAACGCAAGGCCGCAGAAGCGCAGACCAGGCGCGCGACGAGCGAGCTTGCGACGCGACGCCGGGTCGCGCACTTCCTCGGCGACATGCTGCGCGGCGCTGGCCCATCCGTGGCGATGGGCCGCGACGCCACGATCCTGCGCGAGATCCTGGAGCGCACGAAGAAGAAGCTCGACACCGAACTCGAGGGTGAAGACGACGTACGCGCGGGATTGCTGGACGTGCTGGGCTCTGTGATGGTCGAGATCGGCGACCTCGACGAGGCGGTTCTCGTCCACGCGGAGAGCGTGCGGCTGTGGCGGAAGGTCCACCAGGAACCCCATCCCGACCTGGCGATCGCCGAGAACAACCTCGCGAATGCCCTGCTGACGCGGGGCCGAGTGGACGAAGCCGAAGGGCACGCGCGCGAGAGCCTGCGCCTCTTCGCTCTGCTCCCCGACGCGCCCCCCGCGGAAGTGGCGCGCGCGCGCGACAACTTCGGGCTGATTCTGCTCCAGGAGAAGCGCTTCGCGGAGGCCGAGGTTGAGTTGGGAGCCTCGATCGACATCGAACGCGAGGCCAACGTCGCCTACGGGCCCAACGTCGGCACGGCTGTCGAGAACTTCGCCGAGCTCGAGCGCCAGCGCGGCAACAACGCCGAGGCCGAGCGGCTGTACGTGGAGTCGCTCGCGCGTGCGCGCGCCGGGCTCGGTCCCGATCACCCGCGCACGTTGATGATCGAGAACAATCTGGCGGCGACGTGGTGCGACATGGGGCGCGACGCGGAGGCCAAGGTCGAGTTGGAGAGGGTTCTCGAGGCACTGCACAAGGTGTACGGCCCGCGGAACCAGATCTCGGCGATGACGCTCGAGAACCTCGCGACCGCGAAGAAGCACTTGGGCGACGTGGATGGCGCGGTGAGCGATTACGACGAAGCGCTCGCGATCCATCGCGCGAATTTCTCCGGTGATGCGACCCGCACGGCTCACGCTTTGTGCCGCAAGGGCCGGATCCTGATCCAGGCCGGTCGCGACAAGGACGCGCGCCCGTCGATCGACGAAGGAGTCGCGATGTACGAGCGTCTCTCCGGTCCGCCCGACCCGGACTGGGCCGAGGGACTCGCCGATCGTGCGCACTACCGTGAAGAGGACAAGGACCTTGCGGGCGCGGAATCCGACTTGAGACACGCCATCGTGATCGCTTCGGCGATCGATCCCGCGGGTCGTCCGCTCGGTGTCTACCGCAATCAACTCGGCGGAGTGCTCAGGGCGTCGAACCGGCTCGTCGAGGCGGCCGTGGAAGTCGGCGGCGCGGTCGAGGTCATGCGACAACTGCCGCAGCACGACTCCGCGGGTCTCGCGACGATGCTCGGAAACCTCGCCGCTCTGCGTCTCGAGAGCGGTGACGCGCAGGGGGCCGAGGTCGCCGCGCGGGAGTCCCTGGAGTTGCGCCATGGTCAGGGGAGCAAGGCTCAAGAACTTGCGGAATCCTCGTTCTGGCTGTGGTCAGCCCTCATCAGGCTCGAGCGCTACGAGGAAGCGCAGCGCTATCTGGCGGAGTTCCTGGAGCACGAGCTCGTGCTCGCGGGCAAGAACAGCCGCAAGCGCTGCGAACGCCTGCGCTTCGTCGCGCTCTACTCCTTGCGCGCGCGCGCGACCGATTGGGGACGCGAGCGGCTGCTCGAAGCGCTGACGCTCGAATCCGACCCCGCTCGGCGCGATCTCGCGGGCTTCGGTCAGACCGCTGCGACCTTGGCTGCGTTCGACGTGATGCGCGGACGGCCGGAGGAGTCGATCGAAAACTTGCGCGAATGCGTCGCGATGGCCGATCTCAAGCCCGAGGACAAGCTTGCGACGAGCGGCCAGCGCCTGCTGCTGGCCGCGCAACTGATCGAGGTCGCCGCAGCCCGGCACGAGCTCGCCGCGGCGCGCGAGGCCGCTCTGTTGATCGCGGCGGCGCGCGCGGCGCGGGAGGAAATACTCACCGCCGATGACTGGCGCATGCGCTACGTGACTTGCCTCTCGGCGTCCGCCGCGGCCGAGTGCGCGGCAGAGGACCCGGGCCTCTCTCCCTCCGAGCGCCGCGCGCGTCTCGACGGCGCGCTCGCGATCCTGGAGGACGGATTGCCGAAGCTCGTGGCAGGCGACATGCCGCAACCGACGGCCAGCCTGCGCCTGCCGACCGCGACAGCGGCCTGCGCACGGCTCCACGAGGCACTCGCGAAGCTCGATCCTGCCGGTGGACACGCCGAAGCCGCGCGGCGCTGGCGCGAGACGACGGCCGAAGTCCGCACGCGGTCCGTCGATTGAGGCTTCAGGACTTGCGCCGCAAGCGCGGATCGACGTCCAGCGCGATCGCGCCGGCCGTCATCTCGCCGCCTTCGAAGTTCACGGTCATCAGGATGCGACGCCGAGCGGCGTGAGCGAGGGCGGCGAAGACCGTTTCGTGCACGTCGAGCGGCACTTTCGTTTCCTGCCTGGCCAGCTGGTTCTCCGGTCAGATATTTGGCCAGCACGCTCAAAACTGTCCCGATGGGCGCGGACTCCCCAGTGCATTGCTGTGTTGCGGGCGAGGAAGCGCGGACCGGTGAGGAGGGGACCCGGGCACGCGGAAGGATGCCGCGCCGGCTCCAGCCCGACACCCCACCCCCGTTGGAGTACGAATCGCCATGACACCCGCACCCAGCCCCCCTGCCAAACCGCGTCTGCCCTTCCTTTTCACGTTCCGGGCGAGTTCCGCCCTCACCCTCTCCGCACGAGCGCCAACCACGATCTCACGAACGGTCTCGAGGTGAGCTGGTCGTGCTGATGCGGGGGCCGAGGCCCGCGGGCATCGTCTCGCGGCCCTCGTACTGCTCCCACAAGCGATCCATGCGCCGTTCGAAGTGGCGCAACGTCTCTCTCGAACGCAAAGAGCTGCCCGTCTTCGCGACGGGCAGCTCTTTCGCATTCACGGCGGATCCGGGCGCGAACCGAGGCGCGCGACCGCCGCTCAGTTCAGCGCAGCCACAACACTCGCGCCGCGGAAGTGATGTTGAACGTCGCGGCCGTGCAGTAGGCGGCCGCGTCGCGATACCACATCTGGTAGTAGCGGTACCCGCCGTCGGCCGGGATGTTGCCCTTGACCGAGATCGAGAGATCGCCCACTTCGGGGTACGTGGCGTTGCCGAGCGGGGCCGCCTTCACGCCCAACCGCACGATCGTGCCGTTGACGCACAAGAGGCCGTCTCCGAACGGCGAGGCGGTCGTCGACGCGCCCGTGCCCTGGAAGAAGAGCCCGATCGAGCCCGACGGCAGGTTGAAGGCGAACATCGAGAACGTGTCCGCGCTCGTGTAGTTGTTGCCCTGCAGGAACAAGGCGGCGCCATTCGTGGCCGAATTGGGGCAGCCGCGGAAGGTGGAGGTGCCGCACGGACATGCGCCCGCGCTCCCGTCGCCGTAGCAGAACGTGTCGTACGAGATCGGCTCGTAGTAGGCACCCACGTACGTGTCTTCGACACCGCCACCGCTGCGCGGCCACGCCAGGCCGTAGTAGGGGAAGCCGAAGCTCGTTTCCGTCATGCCGCAGGAAATCTGAGCACCGGTCGAGTCGAGGCCGTCGTAGTCGACTTGCTGGTGCGCCTCGTCGACGGCGATCGTGTTGTTCGCGTAGTGCAGAGTCGCCACGTAGATGTCGTGATCGGTGCCACTGCTGTTGTAGGACTCGGCGTACACGACCCCGAAGCGCTGGCCGTTCGAGTCCACGTCGGGATCGCGCTGGTCTTCGTAGGGGTCGGCGTTCTCGGCCACGGAGATGTTGAGTTCGGTTTGGATCGAGGAACCGACCAGAACCTTGGCGTAGACGTCGCCCTCGACGCCGTACTCGCGCCTGTACGTCACCATCCACGGCCGTGCTCCAACAGCCCCGTCGAGCTCGGTCGAAGCGCTCGGGAACGAGTCCTGGTACGTGGTCTGGTCGATCGGGAACGCCGGCGTGGTGATGTTGCCGTCCCAGTGGATCTGCGCGCCCCACACGTCCATCGTGCCGCCGTTGCGCATCCACACGACGTTCCATTCTTGAGTCGAATATGGCGGGTGACCGTCGGTCTTCGAGATGCGCGGGAACCAATCGAAGGCCGTGGTGCTCGCGATGAAGATCGGGCCCGTGCCGGCCACCGTGCCGTCGCCGTTGATCAGGCGGCCGTGAACGTCCCAGTCGTTGGCCGCGAAGTTACGAGTCCAAACGACCATGAAATAGGTCGGGCCCACCAGCGCGGGATCGCCGCCGACGTCGGGATAGAAGCACGATCCCAGGATGGAGCTTTGGATCAGGACCTGGCCGAACTGGTTCGTCGTTCCCGCGGCCCGGGCGCGGCACCAGATCTCACCCGGCGCGTTCTGCGTCGGGCGGGCCGAGCAGACGGTCAAGTACGTGTTGGCGAGCGCGTTGTAGGCAACACGCGGCGCGACCCAGGAGTAGCTCGTGTAGTCGACCCACACGCCCGAATTCGCGACCGGGATGCCGTAGTAGACGTCGAGCGTCCAAACGTCGGAGTCGGTCGCGCTGAACGTGTACTGGTACACCGCGGCCCAGTTGCCGGTCGTGCCCGAGTTGGCGATGTCGGGAAGCGCGGTCGCGGTCGTGGTCGTGTCGAGCGCGTTGGTCGAGTAGACCGGATCGACGACGAGCGGGTAGTGCGCGCGCGCCAGGAGGTCGGCCGGAACGTCGAGCACCATGCGTCCCGCTTCGAGGCGGCACGCGAGGTTCGTGCGCGCGCCCACGGCGTCGACGACGACCGCATCGCGAATGGTCACGGTGCCAAGATCCCCGCTCAGGTCGAGGCCGTTGCCGACCACGCTCTTCTCGAGCTCCGAGTCGAGCGCGATGTGCAGCTCGAGCGGGCCTGCGGACGACGGACGCGAAGCGAGGACGAAACTCTGCTCGGCCCGGTCTGGACTCAGATGCCACACTTCGCGCACCACGCCGCGGTCGATGGTGATCTCATCGCCGTTGCGCGTGACGCCATGCGTCGAAAGCTCCATGGCCTCGCCACCGATGCGGAACGACTCGAGCTCCACGCGCACGGGGAAGTTGTGCGGCGCGTTCGAGCCCAGGAACGGGATGTAGGTCGCGCCCTGCTCGTCGAAGCTCGCCTTGTAGGTGCGGCCGCGGGCCCACGTCGCGCCGTCGCCGGGACGGTCGAAGACGACCTTGGAAAAGTCGATCGCGGACGCCTCCGCCGCACCGGCAATGGGCGCCTTCTGCGTCTTTTGCGGTTTGGGCAGCACGTGTCGCATCTCTTCCGGAACGCTGCGTTCGGGACCCGCGAGGGCCGGGCTCGCCGGAGTCGGATCAACGGTCTTCACGTCGAGCATGTGCGGCAGGGGACGCGGGATCTTGGCCGGCTCCTGGGCTCCGGCGGGAGACCCGCAGACGGACAGCACGGCCAAGGCCGCGACCGCTCGGGCGAGTGTGCGGGGATCGCGGGGAGAACTGGGATTGGACTTCATGGGAGGATCTCTCGTCGCTCGGTTGACTCTTGGAGGCCCGGCGCGCGATGCGCCGATCACTGTTCCAATCCATCGGGCGCCATCGGCCCGCGCGGGCTGCCAGGAATCTCCGTTCCATCGCGTGCCGAGATAGGGCTTCCAAGCTCATGACCCCCGGCAGCATCCTGCCCCTCCCGCTCCATTTCGCGCGCCCTCGTCCTCACGGCGAGCCACATCCGGCCGTTCCGCGCCCCTCCTGCCGCCTGCGAAGGCCTTCCAACCCGTCATTACGCGCCTGGCGGGCGCCGCTTCGCCAGGCAATGACCTGATTGCCCACGCACGCACCCGCCCCGAGTGCGCACCGATCGAGTCAGGCGCCCCGCACGTCGTCGTCTCCCGCCTACCAGGCGAACTCGCTCTCCTCGACCGCTCTCGCCGGCGCGAGGATCGGAGGCACACTGTCGAGCCCGAGGTGAGCGAGGATCTTGCGCACGACAACGCCGTCGGTGAGGAACGCGAGCAGCGCACGCTTGCCTTCGCAGTAGGGACAGACGAGCACGTGATCCCGAACACGCGCTTCATCAGCTCAGCCCAGGTGCGTCGCGTCGGTTTGCGGGGCTTGCGGCTTGGATGCGCGCTGCAGTCCGCGCCCGTGGTCGGGCTCGGCGGACACGGACGCCGTCGAGCACGAGGGCATGGAAGTGCAGATCGAGATTGAGCGCGCCGCCGAATCGTTGTGCGTCGACGAAGGCTCCCGAGCGGCCGTTCGGCAGACCGGCTCGTGCTCCTGTCGTTGATCCGCTCGCTGGACGCGCCCGCGCTCGAGACCTTCGGCGAAGCGCCCGGGAGTTCCGGGAGCTGCGCCGTGGCCTCGGAAGACGCGGGCCCACGGCTCGTGACCGGACGCTGAGACTCCTGCGCGCCTGCGCGCGCCGGCGAGAGGCCTAGCGCTCGGTCTCCAGCAGGTACGTCGCGAGCGCGCGATCCTCTTTTTCGTCGGAGTCCCCGTGGTCCGCGAGGAACTCGAGGAGGTCGCGCAGCGCGGAGGCCCGGTCGGCTTTGGCGAGCGGCGCGCGGAGATCCTCCACCGCGTGACATCGCACGCAGTGCCGCATGAAGAGCGCGGACCCGTTGACCGTGTCCGACTCCGCGCCGGTTTTCGGTTCGATCTGCACGTCGGCCTTCGTGTCCGGCCCGATCTCCGTCGTCGTGACCGGCGTCGTGTCTGCCGTCGGCCTCCTGTCCTCCCTGCCGCGCGCCGCGAGCCATGCCGCTCCCGCGGCCGCGCCGATCAGCACGAGCGCGAGAAGGAGAGCGGCGAGGCGGACGTCGGCAGTGCGCATGGGGGTCAGATCAGGTCGAAACGTTCGGTGTGCATCTGCGCAGCAGGCACGCCGAGTTCGGCCGCCATGCACTCCAGCGCGTCCATCATGGCCGGAGGACCGCACACGAAGAAGTGCGTGGAGGAGAGATCCGGGTTCAAGTGCCCGCGCAGGATCCCGGCCGTCAGGAAGCCGCGCTCACAGTGCTCGTCCGCTCCCGGTTCCTCGAACACGAACACGACGCGCAGGTCGAGTTGCGCCTGCAGGCCTTCGAGCTCGTCCGCGAACATCGCACGCGAGCGGTCGTGCGCGGCGAAGAACAGGACGGCAGGGCGTCGATCGCCGCGGTCGCGCATGGCGAGCAGCATCGAGCGCATCGGCGTGATTCCGATCCCGCCCGCGACGAACACGAATCGTCGCGCGGAGACCCCGTCGGTTGTGAAGGCGCCGAACGGTCCGTCGACGCGCACGCGCGCGCCCGGCCGCAGCGCCGGAACGACGTCGCGCGACCAGTCGCCCAGCGCCTTGACCGAGAGCTCCAGCGTGCGCCCGCCGTCGAGCTCGGGCGAGGATGCGATCGACAGCGGGTGCTCCTCCGCCGGCCAGCCGTGCCCCGGTGTTGCCAGCCAGACGAATTGCCCCGGCGCGAAGCGCAGCCCGTCGTGCCCGACGGCGCGCAGCACCAGCGTCCGCGTGCTCGCGCCTTCGTCGCGGTTCAGGACGAGCTCCCACCCTCGCTTGCGCAGCAGAAACGGGCGCACGAGGCGCTGCTCGGCGAGCGCCGCGAGCGCGAGCGCGGCCCAGATGGACGCGACGGCGCGCGGCACGTGGGCGTCGGGACCGAGCGCGACGAGCACGTGGACGGTCATCGCGAGCACGACGGTGACCGCGAGGAGGCGGTGTGCGAAGAGCCACGGCTCGTAGGACCAGCGCAGCACGCGCCGCCACAGCGACGAGATCACGAGGACCGCGAGGGCCCAAGCCGCCACTGCCCCGGAGCGCTCGAGCGGCGAGGGAGCGAACGGGTTCGGCAGACCCGGAGCCAGGAGCCCCACGTGCAACACGAGGAACGCCAGCGCGGCGAGCGCCATGAAGCGGTGGAACAGGAGCAGCGCGTCGTTCCCGAACGCCGCCGCCGCCGCCCGGACGCGAGTCACGAGCACGAACTCGGCCGCGAGGAGCCCGAGCGCGACCCAGCCGACCGCCTCCCCGAAAGCCGCGCCGAAATCACGCGCGCCGGGCGCCCGCGTCCACGTCGCCGCGAGCAGGGGGATGGCTACGACCAGCGTGTAGAGCACGTACCATCCGCGAGAGCGCATGTGCAGCCTTTCGCATGCCGCACCCGACGGCGCAAGGCCCGACGCCGGCCGGCGTGTCCCGGCGCGCGAGTCCCGCGAAGCGGGCGCTGTTGACCAGGACGCTCTCGTAGAGCGGGTTCGCCCGCGTGGCGACGAGCCCATGCGCGTGATGCGGTCGCGGAGCCCTGCGAGGGTTCCGGTTGCCGGTCGCGCTTCCCTTCCTTGCGGGGTTGGGCCGGGGCCATCTATATACGAGCACAGAACTCCGTCGTCGCCTTCGAGGTCCCATGTCCCACCGTGTCCTGCTCCGTGCCTCCCTCGCGCTCCTCGTCACGCCCTTCGCGTTTGCTCAAGGTGTGCACGTCGAGGTCACGAGCGCTCCGGCGCCGGGAGCGTGCACGGTCCGCGTCACGGGCGCGCCCGGACAGCCGTGGTCGCTCCTTTTCTCCGAGGTCGAGGCGCCGACGAATATCGGTTCGCTGATCACGCTCGACATCGACCCTGAGCGCCAGCTCGCGGCCGGACTCCAGTTCAACGGCACGCTCGGAGCCGGCGGCCAGCAGCTCGTCTCCATCCCGACGAGCACCATGTTCGCCGGACGGCACTGGACGTTCCAAGCGGTCTCGCGCCAGCCCTCGATCGCGATCTCGAACACGTGGCGCGCCGCGTTCCTCGCTCCGGGGACGTTCGGACCGACGGCGTACGGCGCTACCGGCGTCTCCGTGTTCGGCGATCTGTTCCCGCTCGCGGACGGCCGCATGTTGTCGATCGGCGGCGCGGGCCCGGTCGTGAGCACGTGGGAGCCCGACCGGCAGGAGCTCGCGCCGAACGGCCTGATTCCGTTCAACCTGACCTTCGCGACGCGCGCGCAACTCGCCGATGGCCGCGTGCTCCTCGCGGGCGGGCTCGACTTGACGACGCAACAGCCGAGCGCCGAAGCGTGGCTCTACGACCCCGCGACCGGCACGGCGCAGAGCGTGGGTCCGATGACGGCCGCGCGCGCAGGTGCCGCGGCTTGCCGCCTTCCGAACGGGAAGGTCTTCCTCTACGGCGGCCTCTCGTCCATCACCTTCACCGACCTGACGTCGCTCTTCAACGGCATCCTGAACTCGAGCGAGCTCTTCGATCCGATGACGAGCACGTTCACGGCCGGTCCCACGATCGCGGAGCGCAAGGCGTTCGCCACGGCGACGCTCATGAACAACAACCAGGTGCTCGTCGCGGGCGGCCTGGGCGTCGCACCGGTCGTGAATGTCCCGTTCGTGTCGAACCTGGCGTGGACGTACAACGCGACCACCAACACGTTCGGCCTGTTCCCGAAGACCTTCACCGAGGGCCGCCTGTTCCACACGGCCACGAAGCTCTCCGACGGCCGCGTCCTGCTCTCCGGCGGCGTCTCGGCCGACCTATCGGGCGTGATCACGACCGGCGACCTCACGCAGATCGCGTTCGCGACCATCGGTTCGACCGCGGTCTACACGACGAGCGGACTCGGAAGCTTCTCCGTCGGCCCCGTGCTGCTCGAATCGCGCGCGTTCCACACGGTGACCGCGCTCGACGCGGCGCAGTCGCTCGTCGCGGGCGGCTTCTCGGGCGCACTCGACATCGGCGCGATCCTCTCGGGCACGCTCGCGTTCCCGACGGCGCTCGCGACGTCGGAACTCGTGACTCCCGGACAAGTCTCGGTGGCCGGCGCCGTGATGTCGGCGCCGCGCGGCGCGGCTTCGGCCCTGCGCTCGCCGATCGACGGACGCGTCGTAGTGATCGGCGGCGGGCCGCTCGGGATCGAGCTGTATCAGCCCTGAGCGGGAACCGGCCGCACCATCAGCGGGTAGCGCGCATCGTCGATTCTCTCGCGAGCACTCAGCGCGGGCTCTCCATCTGCTTCTTCAAGCTGTCGAGGCACATCGACAGGATCTCGGTGTGCGACTCCTCGACCGTGTCGCGCATCGCCATGGCCAGCATTCCGGCGGCGATTCCGTCGCCGAACGTGCCTTCCTCGACCCAGCGCACGCGCGTTCCCCGAGGGATGGGGTCGGTCGTGATGCGGCCCGTCACGACGAAGTCGGTCTCGCTCCGATGGGCGCGCAGCGACGAGCGTTTCGTGACGCTCGCGCCCTCCCTCGTGGAGCCGGAGAGACACAGCGCCTTCTGATACCGCGTCTCGAGCTCCACGCCCTTGTCAAGATCGGCCGACACGATGCGCACCGTTCCCTTGCCGACGGTCCCGCCGAGCGTGTCCGGACCCACTTCGACACTCACCTCGAGCGGCCCTCCGACGCTCAACTTCGATTTCGTCGCCGAGGCACCCCACGTGAGGATCGCGCCGGCACCCTGTGGAGCTCCGCTGTAGATCCGCTCCACCGCGGACTCGACGTCGCGCGTCCAACCGGACCACTGCGGCCACCGTTTCAGGTCGGCGATCTCGTCGAACACGGCGTTCGGCGGCACCGAGAGCTCGACGA
>JBGATY010000081.1:0-15321 GCA_044228955.1 Planctomycetota bacterium
GACCCGCGGCGGCCTCATGGGTGCGCTGCGTCGAAGCATCGCGCGGCGCCAGATCGCTCGCGAGCGCTCGTCGAACTCCTGGCGCACGCCTGGACTCGTGGCCGCGGATCGGCAGACCCTGCAGTTCCTGTTCACGGCGCGCTAGTGTCCTGAGTCAGAGATGCGGTGCAGAAGTCGGGCTGACTGCGACTTCCTGGCAAGGCGCAGCGACGACGCGGGTTCGCTGTATCCCTCGGAGGAGCTGCAACGCAGTCCAGGGAGTCGCAGGCGGCCCGACTTCTGCGCCGCATCTCTGACTCAGGACACTAGCGCTTCAACACGTTCCGGGACCGCTTTCGGATCCAACCCCTGAAGACTACGTGGATCACGACGGCCACGGTCGCGACGAACAGCACCGCCGGAACGACCAGGCCGAAACCGTCCGCGACGACCACGATAGCGCACAGGATGCCCAGCGGGATCATGCCCAGGAACATCCCGAGAACCTGAGCCGAGCGCTCGCCGGTGCGCGGAGCCTGCGAAAACGGGATGTAGTCGCCACGCCAGCCTGGAACCATCGACATCGGATGCACGAGGAACAGCGGCGGTAGCGCGAGCCAGAACGCGTTGGGATTCGAGCGCGACGCCCACAGCCCGATCGCCAGCGTGTAGGCGAGGATCGGTAGCACGATGAAGAGGAGCGCCGCCTTGCGCGAGCCGTGGAGCAACGCGGAGGGTTCGGGTATCGGCGTGAACAGGAACAGCTCCGACGAATCGGGCACGGCCGAGATGCGCAGGAATTCGAGAGCGCTGAGCGGGATGATCGCGCACAGCCAGGAGATGTAGAGCGACCCGCTCGTGCTGGACGCCGACCTGTGGTCGATCGCGAAGATGATCGGGAGCACCAGGAAGTACGCCAGGCCCGCCGCCAGGCGCACCTTGAGCGATCGATCGCGTTTGAACTGCGTCACGCACAGCCTGAAGATCGCGCGCTCGATGGGATCGGGCATCCAGGCCTTCCACATGCGGCCCTCGTACCGGACCACTCGCGGCCTCGGATCCATCTTCGTGCCGACCCGCGCCTCGTCCACGGGCTTGGCGGGCCGAGACTCCTCGCGCGCGCTGCGTACGACGGCTCCCGGCAGGCGCAGCACGCCGAACCATGCGAGGCCTAGCGTCGCTCCGACACCGATCAGCGCGGGCACGAGCAGGCCGCTCGGTCCCGCGGTTCCGGCGAGGAGGCCATCGATCGCCGCGAACCACGTCGAAGGCAGCCACCACACGGGGTTCCAGTCCTTCTCGAAGAAGGCGACGTCGAGCTTGTTCGCCACGCGCGGCAGCACCTGGAAGCCCGCGATGAAGAGCAGCGTGGAGGCCACCTGCGCGGCGGTCACGAAGCGTTGGAACCGCTCGGTGCCGAGGACGCGCACGATCACGCCGTGAGCGAACACGACCGCGGCGCAGACGAACACGGTCTCGAGCGCGACCGAGGCGAGGTGCACGGCCGCGAACCATGGATGCGCGTCCTTCGCGAGCCCCCCCAATGCGCACGGGCCGACGTTGAGCGACAGCGCCATCAAGGCGCAGAAGCCGAGGAGTGTCAGCCCCTTCGCCAGCACGAGCGTGGATGCGTGCACGGGACGGAAGTTCAGGATGTCGCCGTCGCGCGAGTTGAACAGGACCTCGGAGGCCTCGTTCAACGCCATCGTGCCGACGACGAACAGCGTCATCGTGTGCATCATCACGGAATACACGAACACCGAGGGAAACAGCGGCGCCATCGCGCCCGAGACGAATCCGAGAAGCCCGTACACGCCGAGGATGATGGGCAGCGTGCGCGCGCGCTTCGCGCCTGTGATTCCGACCGGCATGGAGCGCGTGCTCATGATGAAGTACGCGCGCAGCAGCGCCTTCAACTGAGTCCGGTCGACGCGCGACTTCCCCACCACGGTCACTGTGTCAGCGCGCGTGCCATGACCTCCGCGCGCTGGAGAAGGTTCTCGGTGCTGGTGAGATGGTTGAAGGCCTGTTCGAGGGACGCGGTTTGCGACCGCTGCAGGATTTCGGGCACGGTCCCGTCCTCGATCACCCGGCCCTGGTGCACGACGACGACCCGCTCGCAGATGCGCTCGACGACGTCGAGGATGTGCGAGCACCACACGACGGTCTTCCCCTCGCGCGCCAGGCTCGTGACGAGCGTCTTGAAGAGCAGGGCCGCGTTCGCGTCGAGGCCGTTCAAGGGCTCGTCGAAGAACACCACCGAGGGGTTGTGCAGCAGCGCCGCGGTGATGACGACTTTCTGGCGCATGCCCTTCGAGAAAGTCGCGAGCGGCGCCGAGCGCGTGTCGGCCTCGGAAAGATCGAAGAAGGTCAGGAAGCGCTGGATGCGCTCGCCGATCTCGGACGCTGGAATCGAGTGCAACGCCGCCACGAGTTCGAGGTACTCGCGCGCGGTCAACGTCTCGAACACCGCTCCCGTCTCCGGTACGTAGCCGATGATGCGCTTCACGGCGAGCGGATCGCGGGTCACGTCGAAGCCGCCGATCTCCGCCGTGCCGCTCGTCGGCGTGAGCATGCCGGTCAGCATCTTGATCGTCGTGCTCTTCCCGGCTCCGTTGGGGCCCAGCAGCCCGACCAGTTGGCCAGCCGGTACGTCGAGGTCGATGCCACGGACGGCCTCGAAGGCCCCGAAGTGCTTGGTGAGTTGCCTGAGTCGAAGCATGGGGCGACTACCATACTCTCGCGCAAGGGGTCTGGCACCCGACCGGATGCCGGACTCCCTGCGTTGAGTGCACGCGCCGCGAGCACTAGGCTCAGGCCTCATGAGCGATCTACCGGCCGCGGCACGCTGGCTTCCCGAGCACACGTTCGAGGGCCGCGTCGCCGTCGTCACCGGCGGAGGCACGGGCCTGGGGCTCCAGATCAGCCGCGGACTCGCCGCGTTGGGCGCCACGGTCGTGATCGCCTCGCGCTCGAGCGAACACCACACGGCGTTCCTCGACGAAGGGCGGGGGCGGAAGTGGAAGGTCGACAGTCTGGTGCTCGACGTGCGCGAAGCGAAGCACGTGCGCGAGGCTGCCGGGGAGGTCGTCGCGCGCCACCGACAGGTCGACATCCTGGTCAACAACGCCGCCGGCAATTTCGTGTGCCCCGCCGAACGCCTGTCGTCGAACGCCTGGCGCGCCGTGCTCGGCATCGTGCTCGACGGCACGTTCTACTGCTCGCAGCACTTCGGAAAGCACATGATCGCGCGCAGGTCGGGCCGGATACTGAACATCGTCGCGACCTATGCTTGGACCGGCATGGCCGGCGTCGTGCACTCCGCGAGCGCGAAGGCCGGCGTCCTCGCGATGACGCGCTCCCTCGCGGTCGAATGGGCGCGGCACGACCTGCGCGTGAATGCGATCGCACCGGGACCGTTCGAGTCCGACGGCGCACGCGCCAACTTGTGGCCCGACGAGGCGGCGAAGCGCGCGATCGAGGCGCAGATACCGTTGCGTCGTTTCGCGCACGCCGACGAGGTCGCGGCGCAGTGCCTGTGGCTGCTCTCGCCCGCCTGCGAGTACGTCACCGGAGAGTGTCTCGTGATCGACGGCGGCGCGTCGGTGGGCGGCCGCATGTGGGAGCCCGGGTCACGCTTCTCGCGCGGCCGCGAACAGGAGACCTCGTGAGCACGCGCGACCACTTCGAGACCGAGCGTCCGAACCCGGCGACACTCGCGCTGGACACGCTCTCGACTTCGGCCGCGTTCGACGCGATGAACGCCGAGGATGCGCGCGTCGCCGAAGCTGTCGCGCGCGCCAAGGGGGACATCGTGCGAACGATCGACCTCGTCGCCGATCGGCTCGGGCGTGGCGGCCGGCTCTTCTACGTCGGCGCGGGCACGAGCGGCCGCCTGGGTGTGCTCGACGCGACCGAGTGCCCGCCCACGTTCCAGACCGAGCCGACGCTCGTTCAAGGCGTGATCGCGGGCGGCGAGCGCGCGCTCACGACCGCCGTCGAAGGCGCCGAGGACTCGCGCGAGAACGGCGCGAACGCGATCCGTGAACGCCAGGTCGGCGCGCTCGACGTGGTGTTCGGTATCGCCGCGGGCGGAACGACGCCGTTCGTCCACGCTGCGCTCGACGAAGCCCGCTCGCGCAAGGCCGCGACCGTTTTCCTCGCCTGCGTGCCGAAGGATCAGGCGCCCGACGCGGCGGACGTCTCGATCCGCGTGATCACCGGCCCCGAGGTCGTCGCCGGCAGCACGCGCTTGAAGGCCGGCACCGCGACGAAGCTCGTGCTCAACACCATCACGACGCTGGTGATGGTGCGCCTCGGCAAGGTGCACGGCAACCTGATGGTCGATGTGAACACGCGCGGCAACGCGAAGCTGTGGCAGCGCGGCATCAGCCTGGTCGCCCGCATCGCCCAAGTCGATCGTGACGACGCCGAACGCCTGCTCGAATCCGCCGGCGGTTCGGTGAAGGTCGCGGTGGCCATGCGCGCCCGTTCGCTGTCGCGCCACGAGGCCGAGGACCGGCTCGCCCGCTGCGGCGGCGTGTTGCGGCGAGCCCTGGAGTGAGTCGGAGCGGACCGCTCGTCAGAAGCGCAGCGTGCAAGCGATCTTGAACGCGAACTCCTGCTCGGGCGGGGACAACGAACCGTCGGCGCGCTGCAACGACTCGTCGAAGACCACGAACACGTCGCGGCCAGGCTCGAGGATCCAGCGCAGGCGGCTGTTGACGCCCAGCGAATCAGACTCGCTGTCGAACTGCACGAAGTCTTGCCACGTGACGCCGGGCGAGAACACGAAGTCGAAGCGTGCGCGACCGAGGTGCGTGTCGAATCGTCCCTCGGGCAGGTCGACGTCATTGCGTTCGTACGCGATCGAGGCCTTGAAGCGCGCGCTCGGACGCCAGGAGATGTTCGATTCGACGTCCCTCCGGTCGCCGTCGAAGAACTCCCCCTCCTCGACCACGATCTCGCACGACCAGCCCCATTCGTCGATCGAAGACTGGCCTTCAGAGATGCCGTCCCAGGGCTTGTCGAAGCCGTTGCCGTTGCGCGACACCAATGCGTCGCCCTTCGAACCCGCCGCGCTCATCTGGCAGAAGTAGGCGTTGCGGCGGTCATGGAACGTGTCGATCAGGATCTCGACGCGATCGTCGGGGTCGAGTTCCGCGTCGCGCGTCATCTGGGTCGCGACGACAAGGTGCGGTTCCCGATCGAAGCAGCGCACGCCCATGTAGAGATGTCCGCCGTCGAACGCGAGACGCACATCGGTCTCCTCCGTCGCTGGCACCGCGACGAGCGGTGACATCTGCACGAGCGGTCCGATCGGCGCGCATGCGGCCCTGCAGGCGTCATCGAGGCGTCCGGCGATGACCGGCGCCTGCTCGATGCGCGTCATGCGCACTGACGGCCGCTGTCCTGGGCGCCGAACGCCGCGGCTTCGATGCCGGGACACGGTCCCAGACAAAGCGCGCTGCACACGGCGACGGAGCGCGGATTCACCCCGCGTGCCTTCACTCGATCCCGAGCTGACTCCGAACAGCGGCCAGGAACGGTTCCCAGTCGAACGCCGGGCCGGGATCGTTCTTGTTCTTCTGCACGTGGTAGTGGCCGAGGATGCCGCCGAAGCGCTCCCACGCATCGTCGTCCATGACGCGATCGAGCACGAAGCCGTGCTCGTCACGCGGAGCGTCGGGGCGGAGCCTCGGGAACTCGCGGCACAGCGCCGCCGAGAGCTTCACCAGGCTCGTGTACTGCTCGGGCGTGAAATCGTACTGCTGCAGGACCTCGCCCTGGATCCAGCCGATCAGGCGGTCGGGCCGCGCGGTGAAACCCGCGAAACCCGGCGTGCGAATGCCCGTCTCCTTGACGCGGCTTGGAATCGTGACGCGGGTGCGCTCGCCCTCGCGCTCGTACCACGGCTCGAGGCGCCACGCCTCGCGCGCCGAGTAGGCTCCGATCTGCGCGATCTCGACGCCGATCGAACGCGGGTTCGACTTCGTCGCGTGCCATGCGGTGTCACGCAGGTCCAGCGTCTGGTAGATCGTGCCGTCGACGTCGAGCAGGAAGTGCACGGACAGGTTGCGCTCGTCCTGCAGGACGCGGAAGCACGTGCGCGAGATGCCGCAGACGTCGAAATGGAGCACGAACTGGTCGACCGTCTCGCGCAAGGCCGAAGGATCGGTCACATCGGGGGCAACGAGCACCTCCTCGATCGCCGTGGCGCGCTGGCCCAGAAGCCGCGTGTCGACCTCACCGTCCTTCGGCGCCGCGACGAAGTCGGGGTTCGCGCGCTTCCTCACCCGGCCCGGCTGGTAGCGCAGCTTCGCCGCCTCGTCGGGCTTCGCGGGCGCGAAGCGCGGCCCCGTGTTCGTCGCGTCGTAGAAGGGCGGCTCGGTCCACAGTACGACCGGCGTACCGATCGGAACTCGCCGGCCGCAGATCACGATGTCCTCTCCGACGGTCTGCGTGACCGGGGGCGCGAGTTCCGCTCGGACCACGGGGCTCTCGTGCTCGGGCATGGGCAAAGGTGGACGAGGAGGCGACACCTGCGTTCCTCGACAGGCGACGAGCGCGAACGGGACGAGCGGGGCAAGCGCGCGGAACGAGGCGTTTCGCATCGCGCCCCACTCTACGGGGCGCGCAGTCTCTTGTCCCGTTGATCAGTTCCCGCGCACCGAGATCGGCGGGTGACCGAGGCACAGGTACAGGAAGAACATGTCGCACAGGACGAACAACGCCAGTCCGAGGACGATGAACAACCACGGCTTGCGCTGGAAAAGGCTCAGCATGATCAGGGTCCTCGGAACTGGAGTTCGACGACTTCGACTTCGTGCGACGTTTCGTTCGTGATCCTCACGGCGATCGGGAAGGCGTGCTTGTATTCCGCGCGCGCCACTTGCGTGAAGACGCTCAGGTGCACCTCACCCAGGGCGTCGAGTTCGGCTTCGTGTGTGGGGATCCGCCATTCGACCGGGGGGAGGCCTGGCGCTCCGGCGACGGGCGCCAGCTCGTATTCGCCCTTCTCCAACGACTTGTTGCGCAAGTGGATGGTGAACACGTTCTGGATCCTTTCCCCATCGAGCGTGTACGGCATGCCACGCGCGCGCAGCACGGTCGCGTCGAAGGAACTCCTCTTGCCGGCCGTGAAGCCGAACACGACGAGGCCGAGCACGGCCAGCGCCATGTACAGGAACAGGCGCGGCCGCAGCCAGCGGTGGACGCCGCCCTTGAACCCGCGCAAGGAGTCGTATCGCACGAGGCCCTCCTTGCGCCCGACCTGGCGCATGATCGAGTCGCAAGCGTCGACGCAGTTCGTGCAGCCGATGCACTCCATCTGCAAGCCGTTCCGGATGTCGATCCCCGTCGGACAGACGTTCACGCAACTGCCGCAGTCGATGCAGTCCCCTTCGGCCTTGCCCTTCGCTCCGCGCGGTTCTCCACGGGCCGCGTCGTAGCCGACGACGATCGTGTCGTCGTCGATCAGCGCCGATTGCAGGCGGCCGTAGGGGCAGATGATCACGCAGAATTGCTCGCGGAACCAGGCGAAGTCGAAGTACACGACGGCCGTCGCGGCGATGGTCCAGGTGAACGCCAGCCAGTGCCCCGACGGACCGGCCAGGATCGCGGGCAGGAGTTCCTCGACGGGCAGGAAGTATGCGAGCGCCGTGTGCGTGATGAGCAGCGTGATCACGATGAACGCGATCTGCTTCACGACCTTGCGCCAGGTCTTGTCGAACGTCCAGGGACCCTGATTGCGCTTCATGCGCTCGTTTCGTCCGCCCTCGATCCAACGCTCCACCCGCCGGTACACGCCCTCGAGGAACACGGTCTGCGGACACGCGTAGCCGCACCACACGCGTCCGAGGAGCGCGGTCACCGCGAACAACGCGAAGCCGAAGCCCGTGATCAGGAAGAACACGAGGAAGAAGTCCTCGCGCGTGAACGTGTGCCCGACCAGGTACGCGGTGCGGTTCTGCACGTCGAGTCGCAGCGCCGGATGCCCGCCTACCTTGATCCACGGCACGACGACGTAGAAGGCGATCAGGGCCGCGAAGACCCAGTTCTTGCGCGTGTGCCAGCGCCCCTGCGCGTCCGCCGGCTGCAGCATGTTGCGCGAGCCGTCGGCGTTGACCGAGTACAGGGTCTCGAGGTCCGGCTTGCGCCGCAAGCCACGCTTGACTTCGGGACCGCTCATGAGGAGAGACGCTCGGAGGCGAGCGTGCGTTCAGCTCCCTGTCTTCGGCGGAGAGACCGGAGCCGGCGGCGGGGCGTTCTTCAATCGTTCAGCCTCCCATTCCGCGGTCAACTTGCCCTGCGGCGCCTTGCCCGGGACGTTCAGTCCCTTGCGCGAGACCACGTAGGCGACGACTTGACGCACGCGCACGGGACCGAGTTGGTCCTTCCAGGCCTGCATGCCCTTGTCGAGCACGCCGTTCATCACGGTGTTGTAGATCTGCGTCGGCGCCGGGCCGTGCAGCCAGTAGTCGTCGGTCAAGTTCGGACCAATGTCGCCGCCGCCCTGCACGCCGTGGCACTGCGTGCACTTCTGCTGGAAGATCTTCGCGCCGAGATCGAGCTGGGCCGAGACCTGCGTCATCAAGAGGAGGGACTCGTCGGTGACCGGCTTGCCCATCTCGCGATCGATCTGCGCGGACGCCGCTGCCTCGACCTCGAGAGCGTAGCTCGCGGCCTGAGTGTGTCCGACGCCGAAGGTCTGGTAGAAGAGCCAGTACCCGACCGAGAACACGATCGCGCCGTACAGCGTGAAAAGCCACCAGTTCGGCAGGCGATTGTCGTACTCCTGGATCCCGTCGAAATCGTGGTCGAGCGGGACGTCTGCGTGTTGGTCAACCATGATGAGACTCCGAATGAGCGTCGCGACGCTCGTCGTCGGTGAAGGGCAATGCGGCCAGGGCATCGACGCGTGTCTTGTCGCGCATGCGGAAAGCCACGCGCCAGAGCACGACCATGAACCAGCCGAAGAAGAAGACGAGCGTGAACAGAGGGAGCGTCAGCCATTCGCTCCCGTGGAAATACTCCTGCAACATCTCACTTGCCTCCAGTCGCCTGGGAAATGGCCGGCGGCTCGTTGAGCTTGCCCATCCGTTGCAGGTACGCGATCAAGGCGACGATCTCCCGGTCGGGAGCGATCTCGACGCCGCCAGTCTTCTGCAGATCCGCCGCGATCACGCGGCCCTGCTCGAGGGCCAGATCCGCGGCCTTCGCGATCGTCTCGTCGCTGTACGGCACGCCCAACGTGCGCATGACGGAGAGCTTGCCGCCGGTGGCGGAGAGATCCACCGTCTGCTCGTGCAGCCAGCCGTACTCGGGCATGATCGAGCCGGGCGAGGTCGAACGCGCATCGCGCATGTGCTGGTAGTGCCATAGATTCGGATAACGACCGCCGACGCGCGCGAGGTCGGGCCCGGTGCGCTTCGATCCCCACTGGAACGGGTGGTCGTAGACGAACTCCTCCGCGCGCGAGTAATCGCCGTAGCGCAGCGTCTCGTGACGGAACGGCCGCACCATCTGACTGTGACACACGTAGCAGCCTTCGCGCACGTAGATGTCGCGACCCTCGAGTTCGAGCGGAGAGTACGGCTGCTGCTGGTATTTCCCCGGCGCAGCGACCATCTCGCCCTTCTTCGGTGCGGCGGCGGAGAAGGCGTAGTCCTTCTTGACGATCGACGGCACGAGCTGCACGAGTCCGCCGATCAGGATCGAAACGAGCACCAAGGCAGTGAACAGGAACGACTTGCCTTCGAGCTGCGCGTGCCAGCGCGCGTCCTCGCGACGGAACTTCTTGTAATACATCGCGCTGACGACGACGAGCAGCACGCCGAGCGCGGCGACGAGCGCGCTCGTGATCGGTCCCGCCATCCCGAAGGCGATCGAACCGACGAGGATGAGGATCGAGAGCACGATCGGCGCGCTGAAGATCAGGCGCATGGCCGGCACCGGCGTGCCGTGGACGTCGCGCACGGGCACGTCCACTCCGTCGGTGACGGGCTTGCCGGAACGGATCGTGACCAGGAGGTTCCAGGCCATGACGAGCATGCCGACGAAGACCGCGCTGCCGCCCACGAGCCGCATGACGTACAGGAACCGCGAGCTCTTCAGCACTTCGACGAAGTCCGTGTTGACCAGGAACCCGTCGGCGTCGAGCGCCTGGAAGAACAACCCCTGATTGATGCCCGCTACCCACATCGAACCGATGTAGAGGAGCAGACCGAATGTCGTCAGCCAGAAGTGCGCGTCCGCGGCCCGAGTGGAGTGAAGCTTCGTTCCCCACAGGCGCGGGACGATCCAGTAGAGGAGCCCGGCCGTCATCGCCGTGTTCCATCCGATCGTGCCGCCGTGCACGTGCCCGATGATCCAGTCGGTGTAGTGGCCGAGGGCGTTGACGCTCTTGATCGAGAGCAGGGGTCCCTCGAACGTGGACATCCCATAGAACGTCACGCCCATGATCAGGAACTTGACCACGGGATCCGTGCGCAACTTGTCCCACGCGCCGCGCAGCGTGAGCAGGCCGTTCAACATCCCGCCCCAGGAAGGCGCCCACAGCATCAGGCTGAACGTCATGCCGAGCGTCTGAGCCCACTCGGGGAGGGACGAATTGAGCAGGTGGTGCGGCCCGGCCCAGATGTAGAGGAACACCAGCGACCAGAAGTGGACGACCGAGAGCCGATAGCTGTAGACGGGCCGCTGGACCGCCTTCGGCAGGTAGTAGTACATGATCCCGAGGATCGGCGTGGTGAGGAAGAACGCGACCGCGTTGTGTCCGTACCACCACTGCACGAGCGCGTCCTGCACGCCACCGAACACCGGATAGCTGTGCCTGATGCTCGTCGGGATCTGGAGGTTGTTGACGATGTAGAGGACGGGAATCGTCAAGACCGTCGCGATGTAGAACCAGATCGCGACGTAGAGGTTCTTCTCGTTGCGCTTCGCGATCGTCATGAAGAAGTTGATCGCGAAGATCACCCACACGAGCGCGACCAGGAGGTCGATGGGCCAGATCAGCTCGGCGTACTCCTTGCCCTGGCTCAAGCCGAGCGGGAGCGTCACAGCCGCGAACACGATGATCAGCTGCCAGCCGAAGAAATGCGCCCAGCTCAGCTTGTCCGATCCAAGGCGCGTCTTCAGGAGCCGCTGCATCGAGTGGTAGATGCCGGTGAACATCATGTTCCCGATGAAGGCGAAGATCGCCGCGTTCGTGTGCAGTGGCCGCAGGCGCCCGAAGGTCGTCCACTGCAGCCCGAGGTTCGCCTGCCAGAACGAGAGTTGCGCGGCGACGATGACGCCGAGGAGGAGACCCACGACCCCCCACAGGATCGTGGCGAGCGCGAACGCGCGCACGACACCGTCGTTGTACTCGATGCGTCTGGTTGCCGTTTCGGAAGTGCTCATGATCGATGGCTTTCGCTGGAATCGGGGGCGTCGGCGGGCTCTTCCATGGCGCCCGGCGGTCCTGTGGGATCGAGAAGAGGCAGGATGGACAATCGTTCACCGTGCTCGAAGTCGCGCTGCCGCATCGTGAAGACGAACAGCACGATCGAACCAGCGACGAGAACGAGGCTGACGAAGACGAGAACGATCAGGACGTCCATGCGGTCCTCCTCCACGACAGCCGCGCGGACGTGAACAGGAGCAGCCCGAGCGAACTCGCCGGCATCAGGATCGCCGCGGCGAGCGGTCCGACGAGTCCGAACAGACACGCCGTCACCGCGCACAGGTTGTAGGTGACGGCGATCGCGAGGTTCGCGCGCAGCACCCGCTCGAGCTTCCGCGCCGCGTGAAGGGTCGCGCGCACGGCGGCGATGCCGTCACCGAGGAAGTACAGATCGGCGCGAGCGGGCAAGCTGGGCCGGTCGATGGCCGGCGTGGCCGCGCAGTAGGCGGCATCGAAGGCGGGACCGTCGTTGATGCCGTCGCCGATCATCCACGTGTCGCGCCGGTCGAGTTCGCGCAGCAGGCGCGCCTTGTCCTCGGGCTGCATCGCGCCGTGGATGCGCGCGAGCGGCAGGCCCAATTCCGCGCCGATCTTGCCGGCGCGAGAGACGAGATCACCGGAGAGGACATGGATCGCGTACCCCTCGCCCTGCAGCGCGCTGACTTCCTCGCGGGCATCGGCCTTGAGCTCCTCCTCGAACTCGAACAGCGCGAGCAACTCTCCGTCCTTGGAGAAGCACGTTCCACTCGCCAGGCACTCGCTCGGAAAGGCGAATTCGGCGCGACCGAGACGCCACACACTCGCTCCGCGACGAGCCTCGATGCCTCGACCCGCGAACTCGCGAGTCGTGAGGCCCTCCTGCAGCTCGACTCCGCGGGCGCGCGCGAGCCGGGCGTGCAGGGCGCGGCTGGCGGGGTGCAGGCTCCTCGCGGTGAGGTCGGCGAGCACCGCACGGGACTCCTCGTCGAGTGATCCGAGCACGCGCAGCGAATCCGGCGTCGGCGTGAGCACTCCTCGAGTGAGCGTCCCCGTCTTGTCGAACAGGATGTGGCGCACGCGCAAGACGCGCCGCAGGAAACTCGGATCGCGCAAGAACACGCCGCGGCGGCGCAGCGCAGAATGCACGAGTTCGTGGGCCAGCGGGGTGGCGAGACCGAGCGCGCACGGACACGTGATCACGAGGACGGACAAGGCCACCTCGATCGCCCGGTCCACGCCCCGCGGGAGCCACAGGGCGAACGCGAGGCTCGCGAGCAGCAGGACGCCGGCAACGTACCCACGCGCGATGCGTCCGGCCCACGCGTCCTTGCCCGACGTGGCACTCGTGCGCCGCTCGCCGTGTCCCCTAGCGCCGAGCAGCGCGTGCAGATGCGACGCCGCGAAAGCCTCGCGCGCCACGATGCGCAGAGGCGCATCGCCGACGTGGAACGCGCCCGCGGGAACGAGTTCCCCCGGTTCGAACGTGCGCGGCCGCGACTCGCCGTCGATCCAATCGAGGCTCAGCGAGGCCGGCTCGAGGAGCAGCGTGCCCGCGACCGGGACGATGTCACCGGGAACGACCCACACTTCGTCGCCCAGGGCAACGCGCGCGGCGGGCACCGTCTCGAGCCGATTCTCGACGCACCGGCGCGCGTACATGTCGTCGACTCCGTCGCTCGCGAGCAGGGCCAGGCGATTGCGCTGCAGTACGCGCTCCTGCAGCCAGCGTCCGAGGACCATGAGCGTGATGAAGATCGTGATCGTGTCGAAGTACGCCGCCTCCGGCCCGCGCGTGAGCCAGGCCCACGTGGATCCGCCGTATCCGAGCGCGATGCCGAGGGCGATCGGCATGTCGAGGTGCGCCACGCGGCGCCGGAGCCCCAGCCAGGCCGACTCGAAGAAGAGCATTCCCCCGGCGAGCAGGGCGAAGGTCGCGAGCAGGAAGTTCAGCACCCCAAACAGCGTGTACAGAGCCTGCTCGTCACGCGACAGCCCGGCGTAGTACGTGATGCTGAAGATCATCACGTTCGCGGCGGCTGAGGCGCACAACCCGAGACGCAGTACGAGACCGCGCGAAGCCGTCGGTTCCATCTTCCGCGCGGGACCGAAGCGGTAGCCGAAGCGCTCGACGCCGCGCAGGTATTCGCGCAGGTCCAGTTCGGCGGGACGCCAGGCGACCTCCGCGCGACCGAGCGCCGAGTTGATGCACAGCTCGACCCCGCCCTTCTGGCGCCTCCACAGCTCGTCGAGGAGCCACACGCACGCCGCGCAATGGACGCCCTGGACATCGAGCGTCAACCGCCGGACACCGCGCGCGTCGACGCTCGCCTCGAGCGCATCCAGCCATGCGAACGAGTCCGCGCGCAGTTCGGCGGCCGGAGCTTCGGTCTTGCCGCGCAAGGAGTAGTAGCGCTCGAGTCCTTCCGAGACGATCAGCTCGTGCACCGCGAGACACCCCGAGCAACAGAACTCACCGTTCTCGCCGCAGCGCGTCCGTCCGAGCGGCAGACCGCAATGTCGGCACGGGGCTTTCCGCGCCGCGGTCGCCTCCAGGGAGCGAGGTGTCGTGAACCAGGTCACCACAGCACCACCTCGAACACGCGCGCGTGCGGCACCCACTCGAGGCCCGCCATGCCGCGCATGCACAACTGAACGCCCATCGCCAGCGCGAAAATCGCCGCGGCCCGGTACATGGAGAGTCTCGTGCGCGCTCCGACGAGGCGCACCCCGACCGCGAGCGCCGCGAGCAGCGGCACGGTCCCGAGTCCAAACGTCGCCATCGCGAGCGCGCCTCGACCCGCGCCACCGGCCGCGAGAGCCGCGAACGCAACCGTGTAGACGGGACCGCACGGCAGGAGTCCGTTCGCCATTCCGAGCACGAATCGTCGCGTGCTCGAGCGCGCCGTGCCGAGGCCGCGCGCTCCATTCGCGACGAAGCGCGCGACACGTCCGGCCCAGGACGAACCGGCGAGCGGGAAGACGCCGAGGAGCCCGAGGCCGGTCCAGAACAGTGCCCCGGCCGCGAGGAAGGCCAGCGAGGATTGCCACGCCCTCGTCGCGGCGAGATCGAGCACGGCGCCGCCGAGCGAGCCGAGCACGATGCCGAGCAACGCGTAGCTCGCGATGCGCCCGGCGTGATGGAGCGCGATGGACGACGCGAGCCCTCCCGCGGACGGACTCCGCGGATCGGACGCCGCCGTGACCGCGCATGCCAGCGGTCCGCACATGCCGACGCAATGGCCCGCGCTGATCATGAGGCCGAAGGCGAAGAGCTGCGCCAGGTCGACGGCCGACGTTGTCTGTGAGCAGCAGTCCATCAGTCTCTCGCTTGCGCGTCTTCCGCCGAGACCGAGCGCAGCAGGTTCCAGCCGACGAGGATCGCGGCCGCGACGAGGACGAGGCTGCCGATGGCCGACCAGGTGCTCGTGGCCGTTGCATCGACGCTGCCGCCTGCGCCGCGACGAGCCACGCCCAGGGCGCCGTTCACGAGCTGCGGCAGGAACGCGAGCTCTGCGCCGACGAAGTACAGGAAGCAGGCGAAGCGCCCGAACCCGGCGTTCGGTTCGACGCCGAACCATTCGCGCCACAAGTGGTGCACTCCGGCGAACACCGCGGACATCACGCCGCCCGCGAAGAGCAGATGGAAGACGCCGACGGGGTAGGTCGTGTGCTCGAGATAGACCGACGTGGGCAGCACCGCGAGCGCGGTCGCCGCAACGGCGCCAGTGACCGTGAAGGCCATGAATGCGATCGCCCAGCACGTCGCGGTCGCAAGACGCGCGCGTCCGGCCGCGACCGCGCTCCAGAAGCGCGCCACGAGCAGGGCGAACGGCACGCCCGAGAAGAGCGCCAGGGCGCTCGCGGCGAGCGCGCCGGCTGCGGACGCGTCGCGGCCCGGCAAGTGCACGCCGAAG
>JBGATY010000082.1:0-283 GCA_044228955.1 Planctomycetota bacterium
CTCGACGTCACCGGTGACGCGCGCACTCTCGGCAAGACCCCGGGGAAGGATCAGAAGGCCTCGAAACCGACGCTCGTGGCCGCGCTGGGTCTCGCCGGCGCGCGGGACGAGGCGCGACGGCTCGCGGACGGCGCGCGTGCGGCCGCGGTCGCCACCAGGGCGGTGCCGAGGAGCTGGGCCAGGCGAACGCTGGAGACGCCGGTCTGGGAGAGGACGACGGGGGTCAGGCGAAGCGCGGTGGCGGTGTCGCCGTTCATGACGGCGTTCCGCCAGTCGTACGGGG
>JBGATY010000082.1:293-15229 GCA_044228955.1 Planctomycetota bacterium
TGAGGCGGGTGATGCGGGCGCGCCCTGTTCAAAGGCCCGTGGCATCGGCCACAATCGAGGGGCAGTGCACCCGATGAGCGAACCGCGCGCGTCCGATCCCGCTTCGAAGCCGAGCGACACCGCGAGCGGCTTGTTGGAGCACATCCATTCACCGGCGGACGTCAAGCGACTCGGCGATTCCGAACTCCCAAAGCTGTGCGCCGAGGTGCGCGCCTTCCTGCTCGAGTCGGTGCAGAGGACCGGCGGGCACCTCGGGTCCAACCTGGGAGCGGTCGAGATCACGGTCGCGCTGCACCGCGTGTTCGATTTCCGCCGTGATCGGCTGGTGTTCGACGTCAGCCATCAGTGCTACACGCACAAGATCCTCACCGGCCGCCGGGCCGGCTTTTCGAAGTTGCGTCAGACCGACGGACTGTGCGGGTTCACGCACCAGGACGAATCGGAGTACGACCTGTTCCACACGGGTCACGCGGGCACCGCGATCAGCCTCGGACTCGGCCTCGCGCTGGCGCAGAGCCGCGAGAATCACCCTCCGCACGTCGTCAGCTTCGTCGGGGACGCGGCGCTCGGCGCCGGGGTCGCGTTCGAGGGCTTGAACCACGCGGCAGCGAGCGGACAGCGCCTGCTCGTCGTCCTGAACGACAACGAGTGGTCGATCAGCAAGTCGGTCGGCGGCCTCGCGCGCTACCTGTCGCGCATCCGCTCGAGTCGCCTGGTGCAGCGCGCGCACCAGGAAGTGCAGAGCCTGATCACGGCCATCCCGGTGATCGGCCCGAAGGTCGATCGCGCCCTCGACCAGATCGGCGAGGTCATGCGGCACGCGATCGTGCCGGGTCACATCTTCGAGGAACTGGGCGTCACCTACGTCGGTCCGATCGATGGCCACGACGTCAACCTGCTCGTCGAGCATCTCGAACGCGCGCGTCGCCTCGAGGGCGTCGTGCTGCTGCACATACTCACCGAGAAGGGCAAGGGACACCCCAAGGCGCCGATGCATCCCGAGCGCGTGCACGGCGTGAAGGCGGCGGAGAAGGCCGTCGAATCGGGCGGCGACACGGCGAAGGTGCCCGCTCCGGCGGCGACGAAGCCGAAAAGCGGACCGGCCTTCACAAAGGCTTTCGCCGATGCGCTGATCAAGCTCGCCGAGCGGGACGTGCGGGTACACGCGATCACGGCCGCGATGCCGTCGGGCACCGGCGTCGACGCGTTCGGCGAGAGATTCCCGACCCGCACGCACGACACGGGCATCACGGAACAGCACGCGATCGCGATGGCAGCAGGCATGGCGAAGGGCGGCTTGCGCCCCGTCGCCGCGATCTACTCGACGTTCCTGCAGCGCGGCTACGACCAGGTGTTCCAGGAGGTGATCCTGCAGCGCCTGCCGGTGGTGTTCGCGATGGACCGCGCCGGCCTCGTCGGCGAGGACGGCGCCACGCACAACGGCCTGTTCGACATCGCATACCTGCGCACGCTCCCGAACATTGTGTCGCTGAAGCTCGAGGGCCCGTTTGCGCTGCGCTTCCCGCGCGACAACGCGCCCGGGATCGAGCGCATCCACCGGAGCGAACGCCGACCGATGGAACCGGGCAAGGCCGAGGTCCTGCTCGAAGGCGACGGTATCGTCGTGTGGGCGTACGGCGCGCTCGTGAACCAGGCCCTCGAGTGCGCGGAACGCTGCGCGCGGGCGGGGATCGCGATCGGCGTCGTCGACGCGCGCTTCGCGAAACCTCTGGACGTCGATCTGCTTGCGGCGCATGCGACGCGCTATCGGTGGATCCTGACGCTGGAGGAACACCAACGCGCCGGCGGCTTCGGGTCGGCCGTCCTGGAAGCGCTCAATACTCTGCCGATCCAGGGCGCGCGCGTCCGGGTTTTGGCCATTCCAGACCGGTTCGTGGAGCACCGCACGACGCGCGAGGAACAACTCGCGGAATGCGGCCTCGATGCGGACGGTGTCGAGCGCGCCGTCAGGAGCCTCGTGACCGCGACCTTGGTTCCGTGATGAAACGACAGACTCCCGCCCGCGGCGCCGACAAGGCCGTTCCGAACGGCGCCCGGAAAGGCGGCGTGGGCAGCGTCCTCGTGTTGCCCGACGCCGAGAAGGGGCCGGTCACCGACCTCTTGCGCGAGCTCCGTTCGTGGCTGGAGAAGCGCGCCGAAAAGGTCACCGTCGAGCGTGACGTGCGCGAGTTCTACAAGCGCCGCTCATCGAAGCGCGATGTCGAGCGCGCGCCGGACCTCGTCGTCGTGCTCGGCGGGGACGGTGCGATCCTCGCCGCGGTGCGCGCGTTCGCGGACCATCCCGTGCCGACGATCGGGGTCAATTTCGGCCGTGTCGGCTTCCTCGCTTCCGTCGAGGCCTCGCACTGGCAGGAGAGCCTCGAACTGGTGATGGCCGGAAAGGCCGTGGTGGAGCCGCGAATGCGCCTCGTCGCGACCTTCACGTCCGAGGGCCGCAAGGCGCGCGCGGTCGCCCTCAACGACGCGGTGATCACGCGCGGCGCCTTCCAGGGCATGCTGTCCATCGCGCTGCGCGACGGAGCCGATTGGATCACGAATTACCGCAGTGACGGTCTGGTCGTGGCGACTCCGAGCGGCTCGACCGCGTACTCGATGGCCGCGGGCGGACCGATCCTCGCGCCCTCGATGCATGCCTTCGTCGTGACCCCCGTGAGTCCGCAGGCCTTGTCGCATCGTCCGCTCGTGATCGACGGCGATCACGAGCTGGTCCTGACCGTGACGGGCGCCACCGGCATCACGACGCTCGTCGTCGACGGCCAGGGGTTCTACCCGCTGCACGAAGGCGACGAGGTGCGCATCCAGCGCCATGCGACGCCGTACCCGCTGCTCTCGCTGCCCGGTCTCGATGCCTACAGGCGGCTGCGCGAGCGTCTGGGCTGGCGCGGGAGCTTCGAGCCCGACGTGTTTCCCAATCCCTGACCGCCGCTCCGGCGCGTTCTCGAACGGGACGGCTCGCGTCGACCCTCACACGCTTCCGACCGCAACGAGAACGGCCGGCAGGGCGCACCCCGCCGACCGCTCGACGCGCACGCTTTCGCGGACTTCTACTTCAAGCTCGCGATCAGCGTCTCGCTGAGTCGCTTGTACTCTGCTCCGATCGCTCCGCCCTTCTTTTCGGCGAGTTCGAGCGCCTTGTTCGCCGCGGCCACCGCGCCCTGCTTGTCGCCCAGCTTCGCGAGGATCAGGCCCTTGCGGTAGACGATCCACATGGCGTCGGGCTGTTCCTTGACCGCCTCGTCGATCCACAGTGCCGCGGTCTTCAGATCGATGTCGTGCTCGTAGTAGAACATCGCGGCGGGGAAGTAGGGCTTCTTGCCCTCGCCCGCCATCGCGGCCTTGATCCGAGGCATGAGCATGCCAACCAGGTCGATCTCGATCTTGACCGGCACGCGCGTCTTGTCCCAGTCGATCGCCAGGAGGGCCGAGTCGTCGTGCACGTCCATGAAGCCGATGCTCATGGTCTCGACGGTTTCGTGGAGCGCGATCGGCTTGGCGGTCACGCGCACGAGGTCGTTCTTCTCGTCGTAAGCGTAGGAACCCCATTGGCCGGTGACTTTGTTCAGGATCACCGTCCACTCGGATGCGTTCGGCAACGTGAACAGCGCGTAGGAGCCGGCCGGAACGTCCTTGCCGCCGAACTTGACGTCGGTGCCGAACGTGATCTTGGTGGCGTTGTTCGCGCCCGTGCGCCAGACCTCGCCGTAGGGAACCAGGCCGCCGTAGATCTTGCGGCCCTTCATGCTCGGACGCGAGTACTCGACTTCGACGTCGGTGAGACCGACGCGCTGCTTGATCGTGGCCGCGGGGCTGGCCTGCGGGAACTCGAGCTTCGAGTCCTGGATCGGTTGCGCGTGGGAATCGAGGGTCAGGATGGCGGCCGATACCGCGGAGAGCGCGACGAACGCGCCGAGGATGATGTGTTGCTTCATGATCAGCGCATTGTACGGAGGCGAGAACGCGGATTGCAGCCGCGAGCCGCCGCCGCCCGGATGGAGCGCGCTATTGCGGGCGACGCGACTTTGGAACGCACGCCTGCAGTACGAGCGCCGAGAAGACGACGATCGCAGGAGCGATGAGGTTGTACCAGAGGAAACCGATCTCGACGTGCGCGAAGTGGATCACCAGGATGGCCGCCTGCGAGATCAAGGCCGCGTGGAACACCGCGCCTGCTTGCACGCGGCGCACGAAGAAGGCCACGAGGAAGATGCCGAGAATCGTGCCGTAGAAGAGCGAGCCGAGGATGTTCACGGCCTGGATCAGGTTCTCGAACAGCGAGAACAGCGCCGCGAAGCCCAGCGCGAGCAGGCCGAAGATCACCGTAGCCACCTGAGTCGCGCGCACCTGGTTGTGCTCGCTCCGTTGCTTGCGCGAGACGTCGATCGTCCAGGTCGTCGCGAGAGCGGAGAGTTCAGCGCTCGTGCTGCTCATGCCGGCGCAGAAGATCATCGCCAAGAGGAGCCCGATGACGCCCGCCGGCAGGTGATCGAGGATGAACGTGATGAAGATGTAGTCCTTGTCGTTGGGCTCGGCATCCGGGAGCAAGACGGCGAGGTGCAGCTTGAAGTCGCGCTGCAACTCGGCGTCCTCGCGTTCGATCGTCTTCAACGTCGCCAGAGCCGCGTCCGCGGAAGGGGCGTCTTGCGCGCGGCGTGCCGCGATCCAGCGCGCCGCGGCCGCCTCGCGTTGGCGCGTCGCCTCCGCGTGCGCCAGTTCGAGCTCGCGCGTCCTCGGCGTCGGATCGGCCTCGCGCGCGGCTACGAGGTTCGTCTCGTTCCAGTGCAGCGGCGTGGGGTGGAACAAGTAGAAGGTGAAGACCAGGACGCCCGTCAAGAGGATGAAGAACTGCATCGGGATCTTGAGGGCGCCGTTCATCAAGAGACCCAGACGCGCCTGCTTCGCCGATTGACCGGTCAAGTAGCGCTGCACCTGGCTTTGATCGGTGCCGAAGTACGAGAGCTGCAGGAAGAAGCCGCCGATCAAGCCGCTCCACAGCGTGTACTTGTCCGCGGGATTCCAGGACAGATCGACGACTTTCAGCTTCCCCAGCGCGCCGGCCAAGGCGAGGTTCTCATCGAACGACATCGCCTCGCGCGAGTAGTGCACCACGAGCACGAACGCCGTGACGATGCCGAGGATCATCACGGCCATCTGGTGCTTGTGCGTGACGCCGACCGCACGCGCGCCACCGGTCGTCGTGTACAGGATCACCAGCGCGCCGATGAAGATGCACGTCCACGAGAGCGGCCAGTGCAGCACCTTCGAGAGGATGATGCTCGGGGCGTAGATCGTGATGCCCGCCGCCATGCCGCGCTGGATCAGGAACAATCCAGCCGTGAGGAGACGCGTCCGATCGTCGAAGCGCCGGCCGATGAACTCGTACGCCGTGAAGACCTTCCACTTGTAGTAGAGCGGGATGAAAACGGCGCCGATGACGATCATCGCGAGCGGCAGTCCGAAGTAGAACTGCACGAACCCGAGCCCGTCCTGATAGCCCTGCCCGGGCGTGCTGAGGAACGTGATCGCGCTCGCCTGCGTGGCCATCACGCTCAATCCGACGGCCCACCAGCGGCTGTCGGCGCCACCGCGCAGGTAGTTCACGCTGGTGTTGTCCCGACGCGTCTTCCACACGCCGTAGACGACGATGAAGGCGAGCGTTCCGAGCAGGACGACCCAGTCGAGGAGTCTCATCGTTTCGCGCGGGACGTCCCTGGCGGCGTACGGTTCAGACGCGGCGCGTTCGCCGCGAGACCAGGTTGGCGAGCAGTCGATACGCTCCCGGAACTCCGGCGGGAAGCTGCCGGAACAGGCTCAAGCCCGTGTACACGAAGCGGCCCTGGCCGTGGTCGCACGCGATCAATGCGCCGCCTTGGGGCTTCTCGCCTGGATCGTTCCATGCGATCAACTCCTTGTACGCCGGATCGAGTTCGCTGGCGAAGTAGAGGCCGCGCTCCTGCACCCAGCCGCGGAAGTCGTCCTTGGAGATCGCGTTGGGAGTCTTCAGCAGTGGATGCTCGGGCGCGACGAACGTCGGCTCGGCGTCCTCGACCGTGACACGCTCGCGCGAGATCGAGAACGGCTGCGGACCGATCTTCTTTGGGGGCATGACCAGGTCGGTGCCGTTCGTGTTGTATTGCACGACGAGCGTGCCACCGCGCTCGACCCAGGCGAGGAGCTCGGTCTGGAAGCGGGCCAGCGCGCGCCGCGTGTTGTAGGCGCGGATGCCCGTGACGATCGCGTCGCAGCGGTCGAGGTCGGCGCGCGCGGCCGTCTCCGGATCGAGGTGCTCGACCTCGACGCCCAGCCGGCGCAACGCTGCCGCCACGTCGTCGCCGGCGCCGTCGATGTAGCCGATGCGCGTCACATCCACCGCGAGGTCGAGCGGGACGAGCGCGGCAGCGGCCGGTGAGTACCAGGTCTGCGGCAGGATGTGCGGGTAGTCGATCACGTGCAGCGTGCGGCTCGAGTTGCCGAGCGCGACCTGCACCGAGCCCGCGCGCGCGTCAGCTCCGCGCAAGAGCTCGACGTCGACCACTTTGCGCGCGCCGCGCGCGAGCTTCTCGACCATTGGCGGCTTGGCAGCGAGCGACCAGCCCGCGGGCAGCGTGAGCGCTAGCTCGCCCGAGACTTCACTCGCGAGCGCTTCGATCTCGATCGAGACGCGCGCGCTCGCGCCGCGGACGAGCACGACCGGATCGACGATGCGCAGAGATGCAGGCGGCGTCACGGTGAACGGCCGCAGGCGCTCGCCCGCAACACGATCGACCCAGCGGTACATGACGTCGACAACGCACCCTACGTTCAGGCTCGTGTCGAAAGTCACGGAGCTCCTGGATCGCAGCGTTGCCTGCGACGCCGGCTCGATACCGGCGTATCCGCCGGGAGTGCCGCGCAGATCGCCGAGCCTAGGCAGGGCGAGCCAATACGGTTCGTCGATCGAGCAGCCGCCTTGGAGTTGGAGCGCGTGCGTGACGATCGTCGCCCGATTGGGTAGCAGAAGCTTCCCGACGATATTGTCCGGCGCAGGCGCGAGGCATGCCCCTGTCGCGAGGGGGAACCCAGCCACGAGGTTGGCTTCGAAGCCGTCGCGTCGCTGCAACCCGCTCAGCGTGATCTTCGTTTCGTCGAGCACGCTCCCAGTGTGCGTGTCCGCAAGCGCTTCGACGACGATGCCTGCGGCTTGCAACATGAGGGCGCTCGCGTCGCTCAACTTGCGCAAGGCGAGCATTTTCGCCTCATCCAGGTAGTTCACGTCACTACCCTTCGAGCTGGTGAGTCGATCGAGCGCTCTTGCTGCTGCGGCGAGTTCTGCGAGGCTCGCCTCCGGCGCGCGCACGTCGTACCGGTCGATCGCAGTGTGAATCGCCCTCTGCACCTCGGTGGAATCGGGGACGCGCGCCCACGTCGTGTCGATGCCTTCGAAGATCGGAACGCCGGTGCCGACGTCGAGGCGCAGGTACTCGATGGTCTCGCCGCGCGTCTCGGCGGTGCCGAACCCCTGGCTCTTGTGCAGGCTGCGGCTCTTCGCGGCGATCTCGGTGTACGAGAGGCCGAGCAGCGGATCGAAACCGCCGACGTCGACGCCGATCCAGTGCTCGGGATCCTTCTTGGCGATCTCGGCCAGATCGTTGCGCCACCACGTGCTGCCGTTGAAGTAGAGCTTCTTCACGCGCCACGGCTGCAGGCCCTGGTCCGGAAAGGCGTGCGCGTCGGCGGCGAGGTCGATGGCTTCGCGCGCGAGCAGCGACGATGCCGTGTGGTGTCCGTGACCGCCGCTGCCGTCGCGATCGAAGCGCGTGATCACCACGTCCGGCCGGAACGTGCGGTACACACGCACGACGTCGGCGAGCACGGCGTCCTTGCCCCATTTCGCGAGCGACTCGTCGGGGCTCTTGCTGTAGCCGAAGTCGACGGCGCGCGTGAAGAACTGCTCGCCGCCATCGATGCGCCGCGCTTCGAGCAGCTCCTGCGTGCGCAGCACGCCGAGCGCGTCGCCGAGCTCAGGCCCGATCAGGTTCTGACCGCCGTCGCCGCGGGTCAGCGACAGGTACCCCGTCCGCACCTGCACGCCGTTCGCGAGCCAACTGATCAAGCGCGTGTTCTCGTCGTCGGGATGCGCAGCGACGTAGAGCACGCTGCCGGTGACCTCGAGCTCGCGCATCTGGTGCAGGATCGCCGCCGCGTCGAGCTGCGCCGGGGGACGCTGCGCGTTCGCACGGTGAACGCACGCGAGGAGCGCGAAGACGATCGCAAGCGCATGCCGCATCACAGCACCCGCACCGTGCGCGCGATGTAGTCCAGCTTCTCGCGCAGGCGATCGTAGTTCTCGTCGCGCAGCCGGAACCACGTGTTTTGATGCCAGCCGCGCTCGAGCGGTTGCGTGGGTGTGCCGGGGGCGGGGATCTGGCTCTCGATGATGGAGCCGGCGAGCGTGCGTTGCACGATCTCGACGCCGCGATGTCCTTCGTAGCGGCCCTCCTTCGGAGGCCGAATCTGCACCGAGCCCGTCGCATACTTGCGCGTGGGGGTGCCGGACTTCCTTCCGAACAGCGCGGCGTCCGCCCAAGAGAGATAGATGTCGAATTCGTTGCCGGCCTGATGCATGTCCCAGATGCGCTCACCGGCGGGCCGCGCGCCGATCTCCGAGATCTTCAGGCCCTTCGAGCCGAAGAACCACTCCATGTGAGTCGCCGTGTTCGAGAGTTGGAGGGCCGCGTTCACGCGTGCCGCGGCGCTGTGCAACTCGGCGTAGGTCGGCTCCTCGCTGCGATTGGTGACGGCGATCTGGGGCGAGATCGCGCGGTCCTGGAGCGCCGCGAGACAGCTCGGGTAATAGTGGCCGATGAAGCTGTGCGCGATGCCGTTCGCTGCGGTAATGGTGTCGTAGAAGCCCTCGTGGCCGTCGACGAACTCCTCGACGATGAGCGCGCGTTCGCTCGTCGGTTTGAGCTTGTCGAGCGCAGCCTCGAGTTCGGCCTTCGATTCCACGCGGAAGGTGTCGAGCGTTCCGAAGCCCTCGCGCGGCTTGACGACGACGGGGTACCCCTCGCGTTCGGCGAAGTCCAGGGCCTCGGCGCGGCTCGTCGCGGCGGCGGACGCGGCCGTCGGGATGTCGCTCGCGCGCAAGCGCTCTTTCATCGCCGCCTTGTCGCGGCACAGGACGGCTTGCGCGAGCGTCAGCCCCGGCAGGGCGAGGGATTCGCGCAACTTTGCCGCTGGAACGACCAAGGGTTCGTCGATCGTCTCGATGCGCTCGATCGGCGTCCTGGCGTGCACGGCTTCCATCAGCCGCTTCAGCTCCGCATCGTCGAGCAGGTTGTGCGCCTTCGAGTAGCTCTGGAGGTGCCGTCGCAGGTCGGGGTGGAGTTTGGCTTCGTCCGTGTGTCCGATGCCGGATACCTTCGCGCCGATGCGCGAGAGCGCGTCGACGAAGCGCAGGTTGTAGACGTTGGTGTCGGGCGCGAGGAAGAGGACGTGCATGGGCACCGCAGAGCCTACACGACGCGACCGTCTTCCATGCGCACGACGCGCTGGCAGCGCGCGGCGAGCCGCTCGTCGTGAGTCACGAGCAGGAGCGACAACCCGCGCTCGCGCTGCTCGGTCAGCAGCAGTTCGAGCACGCGCTCACCCGTCGCGCTGTCGAGGTTCCCGGTCGGTTCGTCCGCGATGACGAGCTTGGGATCGAGGAAGAGAGCGCGCGCGATGGCGACACGCTGGCGCTCACCACCGGAAAGTTGCGCGGGCCGGTGATCCAGACGCTTCTCCAGGCCGAACTTGACGAGCATCGAGCGCGCGCGGTCCTTGAACTGGCGGGCCCGCTTCCGGTACTCGCCGTGGCCGTTGCCGATCATCGCGGGCAAGAGCACGTTCTCGATCGCCGTGAGCTCGGGGAGCAGGTGATAGAACTGGAAGACGAAGCCGATCGATCGGTTGCGCAAGAGGGCGCGCTCGATCATCGGCAGTCGCCACGCGCTCTGGCCGTCGAGGAACACCTCGCCGGACGTCGGTTCGTCGAGCAGCCCGAGGATCTGGATCAGCGTCGACTTGCCGGCGCCGGAGGCACCCATCAGTGCCACGAGCTCGCCGCGCCCGACCTCGATGTCGACGCCGTGCAGCACGCGAAGCTCTCGCTCCGCGATCTGGAACGACTTCACGATGCCGCGAGCGGCTATCAGCGCGTCGGTCGCCGAGGACTTCGGCTTGGACGGGGAAGCGTGCGCGCTACTCATAGCGCAGCGCCTCCAGCGGGTGCAGTCGGCCCGCCTTCCACGCGGGTGCGAGGGAGAACAGAAGCGCGATCACGAACGCGCCCAGCACGATGACCGCGACCCACGCGGGGTTCACGATCGCCGGGATGTGGTCGAACAGGTACACCTTGCGGTTGAAGATCTCGATGCCGATCGTGTTCGACAGCCAGCGTTCGATCGTATCGATGTACACGGCGCCAAGAACGCCGAGGATCGCGCCCGCCGTCGCGCCGAGCAGCGTGTCCCAGAAGCCGATGAGGACGAACAGCAGCGTCACGCCGCCCGGAGTCGCGCCGAGCGCGGAGAGGATGCCGATGTCGCGCCGCTTCTCCGTCACCATCATCGAGAGGATCGCGAACACCGTGAATGCCGCGACGACGACGACGAGCGAGAGCATGATCGCCATCAACACGCGCTCGTTCTCGATCGCGCCGAGCAGGGACCGGCGGTAGTCCTCCCACGTGCGGACGTACTCGGCGTTCGGAACGAGTCCGGCGCTGGTGAGCTTCTCGCGCAGTTCGGCCTGGACCCGCGTTCCGTCGCGCGCATAGTCGGCGAGCTTCAACAGGACCTGGCTGTATTCGCGCTCGTTGCCGAGGAAATCGGCGAGCTCGCCCCGCTCGAGGTAGATGCGTTGCAGGTCCATCTCGTTCTCGCCGGAACGAAACGTGCCAGCGACGATGTAGCGGCGATCGCTGGGATGCACCTCGCCCGACTTCGCGTCGACGAGCGCGGTCGTGATCCAGATCTCCGACCCCCGCCTCAGGCGCCACTCCTGCGCCAATTGTTCGCCGACGAGACACGACGCGAGCGGACGGCCCTCCGGCGCGTACCCCGGCGGAGCCGCGAAGGGGTCATCGGGGTTCGCCACGCGCTCCTGGCCGAGGAGCGGGGTGCGCGTCAGCGCGGCGCGCAGCTCCGTCGTCTGGTACTCGTCCGCGACGTCAATTCCGAACAGCCGCACGCCCGAGAGCTGGCCCTTCTGCGGATCGGCGATCTGCTCCGCCGCGAAACCGGCGCGCCGGCCGCCCTGCGTGAGCATGCCGAACCAGCTCAACTGCGCGCACGCACCGACGACGCGCGGGTCGGCGCGGACCGCGGCCAGCAGGGGGCCCGCCGAGGTGGGCACCCTGCGCCCGTCCATGGACATGCGCTGGTCGGTCTCGACGATGATGTCGGCGAGTCCACCGCGCAGGCTCTTCTTCGTCTCCTCCAGGAACCCCGTCATGATCGAGAGGATCAGGATCAGCGCTCCGACTCCCACGCAGATCCCGATCACGCCGATCAGGTTCGTGCGGCGAGCGCGCATGTAGCGCCAGGAGAGGAAGTACTTGTACATGGGGCCGACGAGGCGCGGTCTACGCGCCCTGGTCTCCATTGTTTTCGCCGCCGTGTTGCGGCTTCATCGCCGGGAACAGGAGCACGTCGCGGATCGAGTCCTGACCGGTGAGCACCATCACGAGCCGGTCGATCCCGATCCCGAGGCCGCCGGCCGGCGGCATGCCGTACTCGAGCGCCTGGACGTAGTCCCAGTCGACCTCGCCGGGCGCCTCCGGATCCTTCGACGCGACCTGCTCCTCGAAGCGCCGGGCCTGCTCGGCCGGATCGTTGAGTTCGCTGAAGGCGTTGCCGAGCTCCATGCCGGCCACGAACACCTCAAAGCGCTCGGTCAGGCGCTTGTCCTCCGGCTTCTGCTTGGCGAGCGGCGAGATTCCGACAGGATAGTCGACCACCATCATCGGACCCTCGAGCGCGTCGCCGACCGTGGATTCGAATACGTCGTTCATGAGCTTCCACGGGTCGCCGGCGTCGTGGATCTGCAGTTCCTGAGCACGCTTCTTGACCCGGGCGATGTCGTCGAAGTCGAAGCCGTTCTGCGCACGGAACATCTCCACGTACGAGCGCTTCACGAACGGCGCGCGCAGATCGTAGTCCTTCTCGCGAAAGCAAACCTTCGTCGACCCGTTGACCGCGATCGCCGAGCGCTCGATCAACTGCTCGGCGATCTCCATCATGCGGCGGTAGTCGGCCTGCGCCTCGTAGAGTTCGAGCATCGTGAACTCGGGGTTGTGGCGCGCCGAGAGACCCTCGTTGCGGAAATTGCGCGACACTTCGAACACGCGCTCCATGCCGCCGACGATCAGACGCTTCAGGTACAGCTCCGGCGCGATGCGCAGGTAGAGCTGCATGTCGAGTGCGTTGTGGTGCGTGACGAACGGCCGCGCGGCGGCACCGCCCGCGATCGGATGCAGGGTCGGCGTCTCGACCTCGAGGTAACCCTGGTCCTCGAGATACCGCCGGATCGTCGCCAGGACCTTCGAGCGCTTGATGAACACGTCGGCGACGCCTTCGGAAGACCACAGGTCGACGTAGCGCCGCCGGTAGCGCAATTCCTTGTCGACCAGCCCGTGCCATTTCTCGGGCGGCGGCGCGACGGCCTTGGAGAGGAGCTTGACCGCGGTGGCCCAGACAGTGACCTCGCCCTTCTGCGTGAAGCCGACCTCGCCCGTGACTCCGATCCAGTCACCTCCGTCGAGCAGCTTGCGATCGGGCCACCAGTCCGCGAGCTTGTCGCGCTGGAAGCCGATCTGCACGCGCCCCGAACGATCGAGAAGCGGCGCGAACATCAACTTGCCGAAGTCGCGCACGTTGAGCATGCGCCCCGCGACCGTGACGGCACGGCCGATCATCGGGCCGTGCGCGGCCGCGTTACCCGCACCGGAGAGTATCTCGCCGATGGGCGTGCCCTGCACTCCATGCGCGGGGTAGGGGTCGATCCCGCGCCCGCGCATCGTTTCGATCTTGGCGAGTCGGTCGGGGTGAGCGAATTCCGTCATGGGGCGGGGGAGCATACCGGCACCCCGCGGACGGAAGAAGCGCGGGGTCCGATCCTCCGCGCCGGGCGCGGCGGCGCGGGAGTCCCTACTTGTACAGCCGGTAGCTGAGCGCGCCCACGTAGGGGAACACTTTCTTCGCGCCGGTCACGCCCTCGACGATTCGACCGAACCCTCCGAGGACCGTTGCGCCGACCTTTTCCAGCGTGTCGCTGGCCTTGCGCGGATGACCGATCCTGAAATCGACGCGCTTGAAGCCGATGTCGAGTCCGAGGCGGCGCATCGCCTGCGGCGGGAAGTCGTTCAGGTGCATCGGCGCGAACATCAGCGGACGCTTGAGCAGGCGGTAGACGGGGAACAAAGGCCGCGTGAAGGGGATGCGGATGATCGCCTGGCCGCCCGGCTTCAGCACGCGGAAGACCTTCTCCATGAACTCGCGCGGTTCGTGCACGTGCTCGACGACGTAGAGCGACACGACGGCGTCGAAGCTCTCCGGCGCGAGTTCGATGTCCTCGAAGCCGCCGATGTGGATCGGACCCTTGACGAGCTTGCGCGAGTACTCGGCGGCGATCGTCGAGGGCTCGATGCCGACCGTCTTCCAGCCGCGCCGTTCCATGCCACGCAAGAAGTGACCGAACGAGCTGCCCACGTCGAGCACGACCCCGGGCTTCCCGTGGTGCGCGTGCACCCAATCCGCGTGCTCTTCGAACACTCCGCCCATCTCGCGTTCCCACGACTCGGGGACGATCTCCTCGGGCTCGTAGTACTTCTCGTAGAAGTCGCGCAACTGCGCCGGCGAGGGCCGCGGATTCACGAACACCATCGAGCACTCGTTGCAGCGTACGATCTGAAACCCGTTGTCGAGTCCGACCGGCCGGGTGGACGTGCCGCGGCACACGAAGCACTTCACCGTGGTGAGGTTCTCCGCCGCCAGCCCCTGGTAGTTGTAGAAGCGCGTCATCCGCTGGTCGTCCGTACGCGAACACTACCCCACGGGAACGCCGGGGCCGGGACTGGTGGAGGATAGGGGGCTCGAACCCCTGGCCTCGACAATGCCATTGTCGCGCTCTACCAACTGAGCTAATCCCCCGCGTTGTCAGCCGCGGAGGCGCGCGTGCGCCGCTCCACGGGGCCCTTCCGCGCGGTGTCGCGTCCGAAAGGGGCCACGAAGGATGCCCGCGAGGCGGAGCCGAGTCAACCCGGGCGCGCTCGGAAACCGTCGCGAGCCCGGGCCTCGGGTCGGGCGCATGGTTCCACTCCCGGCGAGACCCTAGGATCTCGCCCCTTCTCCCGCCCGACCTGCACCGAAGGCTCCTCGAGTGAACCACCCCTACGACGCCCGCGCCATCGAGACGAAGTGGCAGCGCCACTGGAAGGACACGCACGCGTTCCGCGCGAAGAACCCGGGCGAGCCCGGCTTCGATCCGAAGCAGCCGAAGTACTACGTGCTCGACATGTTCCCGTACCCGTCGGGCTCCGGCCTGCACGTCGGGCATCCCGAGGGCTACACGGCCACGGACATCCTCGCGCGCCACTGGCGAATGAAGGGCTACGACGTCCTCCACCCGATGGGCTGGGACGCGTTCGGCCTGCCCGCCGAGCAGCACGCCATCCAGACCGGCACCCACCCGTCGGCGACGACGCGCAAGAACATCGATACCTTCCGTCGTCAGATCCAGCGCCTCGGCCTCGGCTACGACTGGGACCGCGAGGTCGACACCACCGACCCGGCCTACTACCGCTGGACCCAGTGGATCTTCCTCAAGCTCTACGAAAAAGGGCTCGCCTACCAGGCCGAGGTGCCGGTGTGGTGGTGCCCGGCGCTCGGCACCGTGCT
>JBGATY010000083.1:0-15104 GCA_044228955.1 Planctomycetota bacterium
CGAACTCTTCAAGGGCGTCGACCGCGATGCCGGGATCGTGGCACCGGCCGTGTCCGACTCGGTGGTGGTCGCGGCCCTGCAACTCCCCTTCTCGCTCACGCGCTCGGACTCGTTCGGCAACATCACGATCCTGACCCCGATCCCCGAGCGGCGCCTGTTCGCGTTCGACGTCGTGACCGGCCGCAAGCTGTGGGACCACACGCCTCCGCCGGGTTGGGACGGCGAGGGCGGCTCGTTCGCGCAGCGCACGTCGGCTGCGGCGCCGCCCGTGATCGCCGGATCGCGCGTGCTCGTCCCCTGCGTCCGGATGCAGGGCCGCATCAACTACAACGTCGGCTGCTTCGACCTGTTCACGGGCGAACTGCTGTGGTCCCGCGACGTGATCAGCGGACAGCGCGAGCAGAACATGTTCGGCCGCTCGCAGCACGAATTCTGCGCGGCGCCCCTGCGCGTCGAGGGCGACAAGGTGATCGCGCTGACGCAGCTCGGCACGATCGCCGCACTCGATCTCTTCACCGGCGAAATCCTGTGGGAAACCCTGCACGAATCGATCGACATCCCGCGCTCGCGCGGCTTCGACGCACCGCAGTACAAGAACGAGTGGCGCAACGCGCCGCCGATCGTCGAGAGCGGCGTGATCCTGGCGACTCCATTCTGCAGCCGTGACCTGCTCGCGCTCGACCTCGAGACGGGCGTCACCCTGTGGAGCCACGACGTCGGCACGATTCGCAGCCTCGTGGGCAACAGCCGTGTCGACGTGCTGTTCGGCGCCGCCCGTGACGCGATCTACGTCGGTGGGGAACGCTGGGTCGCGCTGCACGCCCCGTCCGGCGTGGGCCAGCGCGGTCCGTTGCGTTCGAAGGCGGAAGCACGCGAGGAAGGAGTGCTCTCGCGTGGCGGACGTCCCGTGCTCTCCGAGGATCGCATCGTCGACCCGCGCATGTCGGAGCGCATCGAGTACGAGCGCGAGACGGGGGCGAAGACGAATTCGACGCGTTGGCCACCGGGCAGCCTCGGCGGCAACGTGCTCCTCGGCGCGGGCGAGATGTTCGTCGTGTCGGGCAGTGACGTGCGCGGCTACTTCGAGTGGGACGTGCTCGTCGGGCGCGCGCGCGCGGACCTCGTGAAGGCCCCGAACGACACGGTGAAGGTCATGCGGCTCGCGCGCCTGCTCGACGGGCGCGGGTCGAGCGATTGGCAGCGCGGCGACACCGACGCGGCGCGCGCGCACTTCCAGGAAGCGCGTTCGATCCTCGAGCGCGTCCTCGACGCGAAGGCGACGCCGCCGGGCGGAGACGACGCGCGGGGCGAACTTGCCAACGTCTACCACTCGATCCTGCGCCAGGCGGCGCGCGTGAAGGCCGGCCTCGCTGACTCGAACGGCGCTCTAGCCGACCTGGCGCTCGCGCGCGGCTACGCGCCCGATCCGACGGCGTTGCGCGACACGCTCATCGAGGAACTCGCGATCCGGTTCGAGCGCCAGGACACTCCCGGCGCCGATCCATCCGCTGTCGAGGCGGCCCTGTCGGAACTCGAGCGCTCGTGCGCCGATCTGCCGCTGGCGGTGGGGTTCCGCATCCCGAACGACACGGCGAGCACGCCCTTTGGCATCGAATTCCATCCGCTGACGGCGCCGCGTCCGGACGACGCGAGCGCTCCGCCCGAGATTCCCGTCGGCCTGTGGGTATTGATCCAGCGCGACGCAGAGAGCGCGAAGAGCGGCGACGATCCTGGTGAATTCGCCGCACTGCACGCGATTCTCGAGCGCTACATCGACGTCGAGGTGCTCACGTGGAAGGCCGGCGATCTCGCGGGTCAGCGCATCGAGGCCTTGACGGCCGCGGGCCGGACGCGCGGCTACGAGGTGTTCGAGGCGCGGGCGCAAGGGCTGTTCGAGGAGGGCGTGCGCACGGGGGACGACGGCGTGTTGCGGCGCGTGGTGGAACGATTCCCGGGAAGCCGCGCCGCGCGCGCCGCGAACGATGCGCGTCTCGAACTCGCGCTCGGCGGCGGGGACGTCGCCACGGTCGCGCGCATCGTGCGCGCGTAGTTGCGCGAGGGCTTCGACCTCGGCGAGGCGGACGCGAGGTCGGTTGCGCGGCTCCTGCGCCTCGCGGACGCCTATGGACGCGTCGGGAACGCCGAAGCGCGGGCCGCGCTGCTGCGCGCGCTCGCCCAAAAAGCCGGTGACATGCGCTCCGATCTCCCGTCCGGAGAGGGACGGACGATCGCGGAGCTGGCGGAGGCCGCGCCGCGCTTCGCGCGCACCGTGCGCTCGCTCCCCCGCGGACGGTTCACGTCGGGTACGGATTCCGCGACCGAGCGCGAATTCGCGGGCGATTTCGACCTGCTCGGCGAGACGTTGCCCTCCGTGCCGCTCGCGGACGTCAAGGCCGGCCGGCCGACGACGCTCTTGTTCGCGCGCAACGTCGGACGCACGACGACCAACCTGATCGCCGTCGATTCGGACGATCCGACCGCCGAGCGGTTCATGATCGACATCCCGCCGCGGACGTCGCCGAACAACGGCACCTGGTCGCGACGCTCCGGCTTCGCCGCGGGTCGAGCGATCGTCGCCACGAACGAGAAGGTGATCGGTGTCGACACCGACGCCGGCGTCGAAGCGTGGGACTGGACGCCGCCGATGCCGGTCGATTCGTTGTCGCTCGCGGTGCGGTCGGGGATCGCGGTGGCTGTCGTCACGCCGCGCGGCGAGCGCGAGCGCTGGTTCGTGGCCGGTCTCGACGCGCGCACCGGCACGGAGCTGTGGCGCGAGAGCGGCATCGACGCGTTCGTCCTGCGCTCGCCGATCCTCTCCGACACCCGCGTCGTGTTCATGCCCACCGCCGGCTACCGGCAGGTCGTGGTCCTCGACCTGTTCACCGGCGCGCGCTCGAAGCGCTTCGAACTCGACACGCCCGTCGCCGCGGCGGTCGATTCGGACGCCTGGATCGAGGGCGACCTGCTGATCGTCCCGTGGTTCAACCAGCAGACGATGGCCGAGCGCAATCAGGTGGCCGCGATCGACCTCGCCACCGGCCGCCTCGCCTGGCGCGTCGGGATCGGTGACGCGGCCGCTCCGCGCTGGATTTCGTCGGTGATCCAGCAGGGCGAGCGCACGTGGCTCCTGCTCCAGTCGCGAGGAACGACCGAACCGGTGCTGATGGAACAGGCGCTCGCGCTGCTCGACACGCGGATCGGCGCCCTGACTCCCGTCACCGCCGTCCGCATCGGCATGGACGATCGCATCCTCGGCCTGGGACGCTCCGCCCGGGTCGTGTTCCCCGAGGGCCCGCTCGCGCTCCTCTCGCCGCGTTCCGGCGGCGGGCGCGGAACGCTCGGCGATGCGCGCGTGCGCTGCGTCGATCTCGACCGCGGTGAGCTCTGGGTGCAAGGTTTGGGTATCCCCTTCGACGATCTCGCCCTCGGCAGTCTCCCCATGCCCGCGGCTTCCGATACGATTCTCGCTGTCGTGACCGTGTCCAATCCCGCGCCGGTCCAGGGCTCGTTCCCACGAGCGGACTTGCGCGCGTTCGACCTCGCGACCGGCGCGCCGAAGGGCATGCGCGGCGTGCACATGACCGAGACGAGGGACGTGCCGCAGCTCAGCCCGCTGGGCGATCTGTTGATCGTGCGTACCAAGGGGCGAATGGAGTTCTTGAAATGAGCATCCTCGGGTGGACCATGGCGGCGCTGTTGCTATCTCCCCTGGCACCCACTGCGTCCGCGCAGGGAGACGAGAGCGGACCGCGGGACGACGCTCGTGGCGCGATCGTGGTGACGCCCGAGCAGGAGCGCGCGGTCGAGCGCGGACTGGCCTGGCTCGCCGATCATCAGAGCGCCGATGGAGCCTGGATCGCGAAGATCGGCTTCAAGCTCAACAACGACTTCCGCTACACGGCCGACGACAAGGGACACCTGGGCGTCACCTCGCTCGCCGGCATGGCGTTCCTCGCCGGCGGACACCTGCCCGGGCGCGGCAAGTACGGCAGGAACGTCGACGCGGCCTTGAAGTTCGTGCTCTCCTGCGTGCAGGAGGACGGCTACATCGCGTACGGCGGGACGCGCATGTACGACCACGCCTTCGCGACGCTGTTCCTCGCCGAGGTGTACGGCATGACGAACCGCGAGGACGTCAAGGCCGCGCTGCAGAAAGCGGTCGACTTCATCGTCAAGTCGCAGAACGCGAGCGGCGGCTGGCGCTACGAGCCGTATTCGATCGAATCCGACATGTCCATCGTGGTGTGCCAGGTGATCGCGCTGCGCGCCGCGCGCAACATCGGGATCCGCGTGCCGAAGTCGACCGTGGAGCGCGCCGCGCGCTACGTCGTCGACTCCTCGATCCTGCGCGAGAACCAGGTCGAGATGGGCATGGGCTATCCCGGCGCGAGCGAGATCGGCACGTTCCGCTATCAGAAAGAAGTGCACAGCCGCACGTCGTTTCCCCTGACCGCGGCCGGCGTCACGGCGCTCCACGGACTCGGCATCTACTCCGACGAGCTGATCAAGAAGGGCCTCGACTATCTCTCGCGCAACCTCTCGAACTTCAATCGAGAACCCGCGCCGGGATACTCGAAGGACAAGGGCCACTACTACTTCTGGTACGGCCACTACTACGGGGTCCAGGCCATGTACACGGCCGGCAGCCCGTACTGGGAGCCGTACTTCGAGGAACTGCGCTCGGTCCTGCTCGACATCCAACGCCCCGACGGATCGTGGCCCAACGACGTCGGTCCGGGAGAGGCGTTCGGAACGGCGGTCGGAGTCCTGATCCTGGAGATCCCCTACCGCTTCCTGCCCATTTTCCAGCGCTGAATCCGCTGCGGGCCCGGGACTTGCCCGCGTCCGTAGCCGACAATTCCAGGAGCGGCGCGAAAGCGGAGCCGGCCGACTCGGACCAGACCGCCCGGCACCACCAGCCACGAACAACATGAGCCCGGACAACACGAATCAGCACGAGCCGCGCGCAACGCCCGAGGTGGACCGTCTCCTCGAGCGTTTGCGCTCGAAGATCACGTCGAACGTGTTCCTCCACGGCGTGGGCACTGCGGTCACCTTCGGGGCGGCGTGGCTCCTCGCGGCGTTCCTGCTCGACTGGGCCCTGCATCTGCCGGGACCGATCCGCATCTTCCACCTCGGACTGCTCACGGCGATCCCGGCCTTCTTCCTGTGGCGCGACCTCGTGCGGCCGCTCACGCGGAGGCCGGACAAGGTCGGCCTCGCGGTGATCGTCGAGCGCGCGCAACCCGAATTGCGAGAGCTCTTGACGAGCGCGGTGCAGATGTCGGCCTCGACGCGGCCGAGCGGCGATCCGGAACTCGTGGCCGCCGTGGTTTCGGAAGCCGAACGCAAGGCGCCCACGATCTCGCTCGAGGGCGTCCTCGATCCTCGCGGTCCGCGTCGACGCGCCTGGATCGCGGTCGGATCGTGCGCGCTCGTGGCCGGCGTCTTCATCGTCTTCTCGGGCCCCGCTTCCGTGTTCCTCGCGCGCCTCGCGGGCGCGGACGTGCCGTGGCCGCAGCGCACGCACCTCGTCATTGAGGTTCCGAGCGCCTCGAAGCCCGTTTCCGGGCTCGCGGATGGGTCCGGCGCCAAGACCGGCGAAACGACTCACAAGGTCGCGCGCGGCAGCGACGTTCCGCTCGTCGTGCGCGCCGAAGGCGAGATTCCCGACGAGGTGGTCCTGCACTTTCAGAGCGGGCACAAGGCCGTGCTCGCTGCCGGTGCCGGGCGGGAGTTCCGGACCCTGCTGCCTTCCGTGCAGGAAGACGTGACGATCTACGCGACGGGCGGCGACGACCAGGACGAGGATCCGAAGGTCACCTTGCGCGTGTTGCAGCCGCCGGACGTCGCCGGTCTCGCCGTCGACGTCGCTCCGCCCGCGTACACGAAACTCCTGGCCCGGCTCGAGTTCGACCGCGACGTCGAAGTCGTCGCCGGTTCGAAGCTCGTCGTGCACGTGCTCACCGATCCCGCGGACGCGACCGGGTCGGCGCGACTGGTGCCCGAGGACCGTCTCGTCCCGCTCGTCGCGGCGCCGTTCCCGAAAAACCCGCTCGCGAAGTCGACAAAAGACCCCGAGGCGGTGACGCCCGGCGGACTCGCTTTCGACCTCACGCCGCAGAAAAGCCTGCGCTACCGCTTCGAGCTCGTCGACTCGACCGGACTCTCGAACCCCGATCCGGGCCTGTTCGGAGTGACCGTCGTCGAGGATCGTGCGCCGGAGGTCGAATTGCTGTCGCCGGGGCGCGGCGACTACGACACCGTCGCGACCGGGGCCCTGCCGCTGCGCGCGCGGGCCGAGGACGATTTCGGCATCGCGTCGGTGGCCTACGCCGTCGAGATCACGGGAGCGACGCCGGAGACGGCGCCGCGCCTCGTGCCCCTCCCCTTCGCCGCCGTCGAACTCGACGCAAGGAAGGACGACAACCGCGAGGCCTCGGGTTCGCGTCCGGCGCGTGCCGGTGTCGCCCGCGCGGCGGTGCTGGCCCGAGCACGGCTCGAGGTGGCCGAGTTGGCCGGCAGCGAGCCCGTGACCGAGGGCCGCCAGTTCCAGATCCACGTCCAGGCCACCGACGTGTGCGAGCCCGACGCACGCGTGGGGCGTTCGAGCCCGTTGCGAGTGCGCGTCGTGTCGGTCGACGAGTACATGCGACGACTGCAGGATCGCCTGTCGCGCTGCCAGACGAGCACGTCGGCGCTGTCGGAGCTCGTGCGCGACAAGAACCGCCGCGTCGGCGATCTGCTCTCCACGCTCGAGAGCGACAGCCCCGAGGGCGCGACCGGGGAACTGTCGATGGCATTGACCGGACAACGCCGCGTGCTGGGCGACGCCCGCGCCCTGATGCGCGAGCTGTGCTCCAACGCCGAAAGCGTGCTCTACGCGCGCGTCGACGAACGCGCCCTGGCCGCGCTCGATTTCCTCGACGAGCGCCTCGCCGGGCAGAAGGGTCGCGGCTTCGATCCCCTGCCCTGGCGCGAACTGGGCGCGGCTTCGAGGACGAACTCCATCGCGGGCAACGGGCTCGCGGGCAAGCTGATCGACATCGGCACGCTCGCCCTCGAGATCAGCGAGGACCTGGCCGTCGACGCCACCGACCAGTTGTCGAAGGCGAGCGAGGCCGTCGACATCGCCAAGGCGCACGGGTACCTGCAGAAGGCCTCGGATCAGCAGAAGGCGATGCTCGCGAAGATCGATCTCCTGCTCGAGCGCCTCGCAGAGTGGGACAATTTCCAATCCGTGTTGTCGCTCACGCGCGACATCCTCAACGCCCAGAAGGGCGTCAGCGAACGCACGCGGGCGGCCGCGAAGGAGAAGTGACATGAAGATTCGGATGATCCTCGGAATCGCGTTCGCTCTCGCGAGCCTGTGCCAGGCTCCGGCGCGCTCGGCGCAAGAGGACAATCGCCGCGAATCGCAGCTCGCCGAGGATCAAGCGCTCCTGAAGCGCCAGCTCCAGCGTCTCAAGCAGACCATGGAAGTGCTCGCGACGCGCTTCGAGGGCGAAGGGCGCACGCACGCGGCGAAACTCCTGCGCGAGGGGCTGAAGCACCTCGATCAGCGCGCGAGTGAACTCGGATCGAAGACGGTCGAGGAGCTGATGGCCGCCGCGACCTCGGCCCTCGAGTCGGGCGCGACCGTGCAGTCCGTCGAGAGCCAGGAAGCCGTGGTGAAGAGCCTCGAGAAGCTCTACGCGATCCTGACCGATCGCGCCGGCCTGGAGGATCTGCAGAAATCGCTCGAGGAATTGAAGGCCATCAAACAGGAACTGAGCGCGCTCACCGACCGCGAGTCGAAGCTGCGCGAGGAGACGGGTTCGGTGCGCGAGAGCGCCGTGACGCCGGAACAGAAGTCGCTGCGCGAAGCGCTCGAGAAGGCCATGGCCGAACAGCGCAAGCTGCTCGAGGACACGCAGAAGGAGGCGCGCTCGGAAAGCGGTCTCGCGCTCGACGAGATCCAGCGCGCGCTCGCCGAACTCGAAAAGCGCCAGGAGACCGACGCCGGCGTGTTGTCCGCGTGGAAACCCGAGGAGCAGTCCGCACTCGAGCGCGCGCAACCCGCGCTCGAATCCGCGTCGGAGGAAGCGCAGCGCGCATCACGTCTGGAACGTGCGGCGGCCGAGATGCGCGCGGCGGCGCAGGCTACGCGCGCACCGACTCCCGACATGGCGGCGATCCAACGCGAACTGGCCCAGGCCGCGGAACGCGAGGATCGCCACGAGCGCGCCTCGAAGGACGCAGCGGCGAAGAAGGCGGCGGAAGAGCTGTCGAAGGCCGCGACCAGCGTCGAGAAGTCCGCGGCCGACCCAGCCGCTCGCGAAGCGACGGCGAAGGAGCTCGAAGCGCGCGCCCAGGGCCTCGACGATGCCGCCAAGGCTGCGCTGGATGCGGCCGCGGCTGCGCGCGCCGAGGCACAAAAACAACTCGCCGCTCTGTCGGATCCGAAAAGCCCCGCCGGTCAGGCCGCACGCGCAGCGCAGAAGTCGCTCGCGGAAGCCGAGAAGGCTGCCGAGGCCGCGCGCGCAGGCGGCAAGGACGCCGACAAGCGCGCCGAGGAAGCCCAGCGCGCGACCAGCGAGGCGCAGCGCGCGGCGGAGAAGGGCCTCGAGGAACAGAAAACGCTCGCACCCGCGCTCTCGAACTCGCAAGCGAAGGCGGCCGCGGAATCCGAGAAACTCTCGCGCGCCGTGGATGCCCTGCCCGAAGGCAAGTCGGCCGCCGGACAAAAGGCACAGGAAGCGCTCCAGAAGGCGAGCGAGAAGCAGAAGAACGCCGCGGAGAGTACCCAGCGATCGTCACCGAAGGACGCCGCGCGCGCGGCCGAGGAAGCCAAGGCAGAACTCGAGCGCGCCCGCGAGGCGGTCTCGGAGCTGGCGCAGAAGTCCGCCGCCGAGCGCGCGAATTCGCCGCAACAGAAGGCCCTCGAGAAGGCGCAGTCGGAACTGTCGAAAGAGGCCGGCGAGATGCGGCAGAAGTCCTCGCAGAGCGGCATGTCGCCCGAGCAGCAGAGCGCGACCGAGAAGGCGCTCTCCGGCGCGGAACAGTCGATGAAGGAGGCCTCCGAGAAGCTCTCGAAGGGGCAGAACTCCGAGGCGGCCGAGTCGCAGAAGGACGCGCTCGAGAAGCTCGGCGAGGCGCGCGAGTCCGCTCAAAAGGGCTCGAGCAAGGCGCGCCAGGAAGACGAACACCGCGCCAAGGAACTGGCCGCGGAGCAGGAGCGGATTCGCCAGGAACTCATGAAGCTCGCGGAGCGCAATCGCAAGCGCAACACCGCTCAGCCTTCCCCTTCCATGGATCGGGCCCAGGAGAGCGCGGGCAAGGCCAAGGAAGATCTCGAGGAGGGCGATCTCGAGAACGCCGAGAAGAACGAGGAGAAGACCGAACGCGACATGCGCCAGGCGCTCGAGGAACTCGGCAAGGAAGAGGAGCAGTACCAGAAGCTGCGCCAGGAAGAGCTCTTGTTCAAGATCGCCGAACAGGTGCGCACCCTGCTCGACGAGCACCGCGTCGCGATGAAGGACACGCTCGAAATCGACGGGCAGCGACGTGCGAGCGAGAAAGCCACGCACACGCAGAAGCTGCGCCTGCGCAAGATCGCCAAGGCGGAGGAAGCACTCGGGAAGCGCTCCGCGGAGATCGCGAAGGCGATCCTCGCCGAAGGCAGCGCCGTGTTCGCCGAACTGCTCGACGGATCCGAGAAGGACCTGTTGCGCATCGCGCGCGACATGGGTGACTCCGGCGATTTCCAGTCCGGCGAGCGCGTCCAGACGCTCCAGCAGGACGTCGAACAATCGCTGTCCTGGCTGCAGGAGGCGCTCGCGCAAGAGAAGGAGCGACGACGCCAGGAAGAGCAGCAGGGGGGCGGTCAGGGCAAGCAGCAAAAGGGCGAGAACAAGCTCGTGCCCGACGTGGCCGAGTTGAAGCTCCTGCGCCGCATGGAAGTCGACATCCTCGACGGCATCGACCAGATGCGTCTCCTGCACCCCGAGATCGCCGAGGGCAAGGTGCCCGACTCGTTGATCTACGAAGACATCGCGCGCCTCGCGGTGCGCCATCAGAAGACGACCCAGTTGTTCTCGCAGTTCAGGAAACGCCTCGGCATTCCGGATCCCGAGCCCAAGAAGGACGACCAATGAAACCGATTCAATGCGTGACCTTCGCGCTCGCGCTCTCCATCTGCGGCCGAGCGGTACAGGCGCAGGAGAAGCCCTCGCTCGACGCGGCGCTCGACCCGCAGGCGGAACTCGTGCGCCTGTTCGGCAAGGTCGAGAGTCGCTTGAAGGAGATCGATCGCATGCTCTCCGACGCCGGCGCGGGCGACACGCGTGCGCTCTCGAACGTCGGCCCCGCGGGGATCGACGAGCTCTTGAAGCAGGGCCGCTCGAACAGCGAGGAAGCGGTCAAGGACATCGACCGCATCCTCGAGATCGCGCGCCAGATGAGTCAGCAGCAGCAGTCCTCGAGTTCGGGGAGCGGACAAGGACAGCCGCAGCCCGGCGAGGGCAAGGGCGGCAAGGATCCGCTCGGCGGCCAGGAGAACAATTCCACGCAGCGCGAGAACACGCCGTCGGGTCCAGAGAAGGGCGGAGAGAAGCCACAGGACGAACCGGGTGGCTCGAAACCCAAGGACCCAAACGGCAAGCAGCCGGGCCAGAAGCCCGGAGAGAAACCGGGCGAGAATGGCGATCCCAAGGATCCGCGGGCGAGCCGTTCCGACCCCAAGAATCGCGCCGGTGGCCCCCCCCCGCAAGGCGGGCGTGACAGCGCCTCGAGTCCGAGCGACACGCGCGATCGCTGGGGCGACCTGCCCGTGCACGCACGCGACGTGTTCCGCAACGAGGGCGGACGCGACATGCCCGTGCAGTACCGCGACTGGATCGACGAGTACTACCGCCGACTCAACAAACAGGGCCCGTGATCTCGGCGTTCGCCCGTACGACGATCCTGTGCGCGGGCGCCCTCTGCGCCGTCGAGGTCACGCCGTATCGCGACGAGCGGCGCGCGCGCGAAGGGGCGGACGACTCGCGTCCGGTCGCGGCCGACAAATCGAAGCCCGCGGTCGTCGACGCGCACCTCTCGCTCCACGACGAGCGCGCTCGATCCGCCCTGACTCGCGGCGTCGCGTGGCTCGCCCGAGGCCAGAATCCCGACGGATCCTGGCCGGCGACGGGACTGCGCGCCCGCACGGTCGACTCCGGTCCAAGCGCAGACGGTTCGGGCACGTTCGCGCCGGTAGCGGTCACCGCGCTGTCGACGCTCGCCCTGCTAGCGGCGGGAAACGAACCCGAACGTGGTCCGCACGGCCGCGAGACCGCGCGCGCGGTCGACTGGCTCGTCGATCGCACGAACCTCGACGCACGCAGCGAGCGGGCGGGTTACATCGCGCTCGACGGTGACGGATTGTCGCGCATGCACGGCCACGGCTACGCGACTCAGGCTCTGGCGCAGGCGTTCGCGATGTCACCGAAGACCGAGCGCGGCGCCGCCATCGAGAAGGCCCTCCACGCCGCGATCGAGTGCATTCAGCGCTCCCAAGGCATCGACGGCGGCTGGTGGTACGAGCCCAAACCGGGGACGAGTCACGAGAATTCGATCACGATCTGCGCCGTGCAAGCGCTGCGCGCGGCGCACTCATCCGGTGCCAAGGTCGACACGACGACCATCCAGCGTGCGATCGACTACGTGGGTCGCACGCAGAAGCCGGACGGTTCCTTCCGCTACGCGCTCGGCGATCCGAAGTCGTCGGTCGCGCTGACCGCTGCTGCGATCGCGACGCTCAACGCGACGGGCAAGTACGACGGCAAGGTGATCCAGGAAGCCTACGATTGGATCTTCCGGCGCCTCGCCGCGCGCGACGGCAGGGAGTCGCTCGGCGCGTCCGAGGAGGACTTCGTCATCTGCCCGTACTACGAGCGCGTCTGCCTGGCCCAGGCCTTGTGGCAGTACCGCGACAAGCACGTCTTCGAGGATTGGTGGAGATCCGAGGCGGCGGCGGTCCTGTCCCGTCAGAAGGCCGACGGATCCTGGGAGGATCCCCGGTACGGCGATGCCTATGCGACGGCGATGAACTGCCTGCTGCTCGCCCTTCCGGAGGGCCTCCTCCCCATCTTCCAGCGCTGAGAGCGCCTTTTTGGGCCGATTCGCCTCCCCGCGCGCTTTTTTTCGAGGGTCCGGTGCCCGAGGACGGGCCGGGTGGAAAGGAAGCGTGTTACGATTCGAGAATGCGGTTTCAGAGCGCGATTCAATGCGGGTCGAGGGTCGTCCTGGGCCTCCTCGCCTCCCTGACTCTCGCTGCCACTCCCGCCGGTGCGCAGTGCGAGAGCTTCGGTCCGCTCGGACCCGGCTTCCGGGCCTCGCAGTCGCAGTTCTACGATCAGATCTGGTCGCAGATCGCGCGCACGCAGACCGGGTACGTCTCGGTGTGGAGCGAAGGCCAGAACATCGTCCTGCGCCGCTACGACGCGAACCTCGTGGGCGCTGGCGTCGACACGCTGGTGAACACGACTCTCACCCTCGACACCCAGGACGAACCCGCGGTCGCCGTCGCGACGGGCGGGAACCAGCTGATCGCGTGGTCCGATCGTCACGGCTACGACGGCCAGCAGATGGGCATCTACGGCCGCATCTACAATCCCGGCGGCACGCCGATCGCGGCCGAGTTCCGCATCAACCAGGTGACCACGGCTTCGCAGTGGAGGCCGCTCATCGCGCCCACCCCCACTGGCGGCTTCGTCGTGGCGTGGTCGGGTGACTGGGACGGCGATGCGATCATGCGGGTCTTCTCGTCGACCGGCGCGCCGCTCACCAACGACGTGAGGATCAACCAGTACGACATCGACGCCCAGGTGGATCCGTGCGTCGCCGTCGCCTCGAACGGCCGGATCTTCGCGGTGTTCGTCGATTTCTCCTCGGCCACGTCCGTCGACGGGCTCGATCTCTACGGACGCCTGTTCGACGCCAACGGTGTCGGCATCACGAACGAGTTCCTGCTGACGTCGCTGTCCTTCACGACGGCTTCCCAGGCACTGCCGCGTGTGGCGGTCGACGGCCAGAATCGCTTCATCGTCGTGTGGCAGAGCGAACTCGGCGATGGCTCGAACACGGCCATCATCGGGCGGCGCTTCGACGTGAACGCGGCCCCGCTCGGGCCGGAGTTCGTCGTGAACAGCTCGACGCTCGGGACGCAGATCGAAGCGCGCGTCGCGGCCGAGAGCGACGGCGATTTCATCGTCACCTGGGAGGACTACGCCACGGGCAGCGCGCGCGGGATGTATCGGCGCTTCGACGGCTCGGCGCAGCCGAAGGGGCCCGACGCGCCGATCGATCCGACCCTCGCGTCGGTGCACCGCCCCGAAGTGATCGTGAACGCGGCCGGCGACGACGTCGTGTTCGCCTACGAATATTGGGGTGGCGCGGACGGCGACGTGTACTTGAGGCGCTTCCAGGCGGCCTCGGGCGTGCAGACTTTCTGCACGGGCAAAGTCAATTCGCAGGGCTGCACGGCTCAGATGTCCACGCTCGGCGTGCCCTCGGCGTCGAGCACGAATGCCTTCACGATCCTCGCCACGAACGTGATCAATCAGAGCCCGGGCCTGCTCTTCTACGGATTCTCCTCCGCGTTCATCCCCTTCCAGGGCGGCACGCTGTGCCTGAACGGGCCGGTGCGCCTGCCGATCCACTCCAGCAACGGCAACTCGAGCGGGGTCAACTGCTCGGGCAGCTTGAGCGAGGACTTCAACGCACGCATTCGCAGCGGCGTCGATCCACTCCTCCAGCCCGGCGTGAACGTCACGGCGCAGTACTACTATCGCGACGCGCTCGACCCGGCCGGATTCGGTACTGGACTTTCGAACGCGGTTCGATTCACGATCTGTCCGTGAACGAAGTCGCTCCGGCGAAGAAGAGATCGAAACGTGTCCTGGCGTGGCTCGCGAGCTTCGCGCTGGTCATGATCCTGGCCGAGATCGCGTGCCGCATCGACGCGCTCTTCCCCATGGCGCCGTTCGACAGCGCCAAGGCGCGCGCGCACTTCGAGATCCGTCGTGAAGCGGGCGCCGACCAGACCCTCGCGCTCTACACCGCGCCCGATCCGAGCGGCGAGTCGTCGTCGGTGCGTCCCCTCCCGCACCCGTTCTTCGGCTGGACGAGCGAACGGGATGTGCGCGTCCTCGAGGAACAGGGACGCTGGTTCGATTCGGCCGAGAGCGAGAGCACGTACGACGTGTTCATCCTCGGTGGTTCCGTCGCCGCGGAATTCGGCAACCGCTCGGCGGCGAAGCTGGAGGCGGCGCTCGGCGCCGTGCCGCAACTCGCGGGGAGGCGCGTGCGCGTCTGGAACAACGCGCACGCCGGCTACAAGGCTCCGCAGACCGGGAACCTGCTGGCGTGGCTCTTCGCGCTCGGCCAGCGGCCGGACGCGGTGCTCCTCGTCGACGGCTTCAACGAGGTCGCGATCGGCACCACCAACGCGCGATCGGGCGTGCATCCAGCGATGCCGTCGTTCGAGTTCTGGGGCAGTCTCGCCCGCGGCAAGGCCGTCGACGCGCGGGCGCTCGACCTGCTCGTCGAACTGCACACGGCGCAGCGCGCCGAACAGGCCGTCGCGCGGCGAGCGGTCGATTGGGGCCTGTACAGGAGCGCCCTCGCCACGCGCATCACGCTGGCTCGACTGGCCGCGAAGCACGGCGCCTTCCGTGACGCGCTCGAACGGTACCTGGAGTACACCCGGCCGAAGGACGACGACCCGGCCGTGCGCGGGACGTCCTTCGATCCCGCTCCCCACGCCGTGATCGCCGCGGCGGTGCGTGTGTGGAGCGAGAATGCCAGGCTCGTGGAATCCCTGTGCCTCGCGCACGGCATCGCGTTCGTGCACGTCCTGCAGCCGACGCTCTACGACCCGGACTCGAAGCCGATGACGGCCGAGGAGGCGCGCTTCGCAGAGCTTCCCGGCGCGTGGATGGACGGCGTGCGTCTCGGCTATCCGCGGTTGCGCGATGCGGGCCGCGGCCTCTCGGGCGCGCAGGCCGTCTTCAGCGACCAGACGCGGCTCTTCGAGCACACGAGCGAGACGACGTACGTCGACGTGTGCCACCTGAACGAGCTCG
>JBGATY010000084.1:0-4224 GCA_044228955.1 Planctomycetota bacterium
GCTTCGTTCCTCCAGCAACTGACCGGCGTGAACGTCATGGTCAGCCCGAAGGTCAAGAGCGACCTCGACGAGGAGCAGCGCACGATCAAGCTCGACCTGACCGAGCGCTCGGTGCGCAAGGTGCTCGACATGATCGCGGAGATCAAAGAGAACCTGAAGTGGAAGATCGAGGACGGCGTCGTCAAGTTCGTCACCAAGGACGAGACCAAGGGCGGCCAGGTCCTGCGCAACTACGAGGTGCGCGACTTGATCCACCCGATCCCCGACTGTCCCGGCCGTGAGATGAACGTCGCGCCTTCGGGCGGCGTGCAACTCGCGGAAGAGGACAAGACGGCGCGCGAGTCGAACGTCATCACCGATGCCGCGCTCGACGCCCTGATCCGCAACAACGTCTCGCCGCAGTCGTGGGCCGACGATCCGCAGAATTCGTTGCGCATCAGCAACGGCACGATGGTCGTGCACCAGACGCCGGAAGTGCACGAGCAGATCCAGAAGCTGCTCGACGATTTGCGCGAAGCGACCGGCATCATGGTCGACATCCAGGCGCGCTTCCTGAAGGTCGAGGACAACTTCCTCGAGGACATCGGCGTCGACTTCCGTGGCCTCGGTCAGCCGGGCCTCGGCACGAACGCCTTCTTCAACGACTTCGGCGACGCGTCGACACAGCAGGACCTCGGCCAGGAAATCGGTCAGAACACCGACATCGGCGCCTTCTACGACCGTGGCGGCAAGGAACAGCTCCAAGCGCGCGTCGAGCAGCTCTACGACTCGACGCTCGGCGACTCGAACGTGCTGCAGGGTTCTGGCGGCGTGTCCTTCCAGTGGACCTACCTGAACGACCTCCAGCTCCAGCTGATCCTGCGCGCCGTCAGCAAGTCGGAGCGCGTGGAGCTCGTCACGAGCCCGCGCATCACGGTGCACAACACCGCGCGCGGCAACCTGTCGGTCTTGAACCAGGTCGCCTACGTGCAGGATTTCGACGTCGAGATCGCGCAAGCGGCTTCGATCGCGAACCCGGTCGTGAACGTCGTCCAGGACGGCGTCGTGCTCGACGTGCGTCCGGTCGTCTCGGCCGACCGCCGCTTCATCACGCTCGAACTGCGCCCGACGATCGCGAACCTGAAGCGGCCGATCCGCGAGGTCGTGACCACGCTCGGCTCGCAGAACTCGGTCACGATCCAGCTGCCCGAAGTCGAGATCCAGCGCGTGCGCACTTCGATCCCGATGCCCGACGGCGGAACGGTCATGCTCGGCGGCTTGAAGGTGTCGGACAAGCAGGACAACAAGTCCGGCGTCCCGATCCTGAACAAGATCCCGATCGTCTCGTTCTTCTTCGAGCGCAAGGGCCAATACGTGTCCAACCGCAAGCTGCTCATCCTCCTGAAGGCCGAGATCGTGATCCCGCAAGAGCACGAACCGACGCCGGCGCAGCTCGCGCCGACGACGAAGACCGCTCCGCGGAACACGGGCTACTGAACTCTCCCTGACAAGCGCCTCACACCACTCGAAACGAAGAGAGCTCCAAGCGATGTCGAACCAACGCTACGTCACGTCAGGGACTGCCCTGTCCATCTGCCTCCTCCTCGCCGCCGCCGCTTGCAAGTCGAGCACGACGGTTCGCGAGACGGCGGAGTCCGTCGAGGCCAAGAGCGCGAGCGCCACGCTCGTCGCCGAAGCCAGCCCGCAGGACGAGGGAACGGTGCGCCCGGGATCGCAGCTCGCGGAAGACGCCGCGAAGCTGTCGCTCGCCGAACAGCGCAAGCAGTTCCTGATCCAGCAGCACATCCAGAACGCCGAGGGCTACATGAAGAGCCTCAAGTTCGTGGAAGCGGAGTTCGAGGCCAACGCGGCGCTCGACCTCGAGCCCTTGAACCTGCGTGCCAAGGACCTGCGCGCCGAGTCGATCCGCCTGCGCGGCGGTGACCCGGGCACGATGCGCACCATCACGCAGGACATGGACGCTCAGTACGCGCTCAAGGTCCAGCAGATGAAGGCGGACGTGCAGGACGCCATCGCCAAGGCGCGCATGCTGGTCGCGCGCAACGACTACCAGGGCGCGACGACCGAGCTCGAGATCGCGAACAACCTCGTCCGTTTCGCCCCCTACTCGATCAACTGGGAAGGTCGCGACGCGGAAGCGAAGACGATGCTCGAGACGGTGAAGTCCCAGCGTCGCGACGCCGAGCGCGCCACGGAAGAAGCCGCGCGCCGCAAGGCCACCGAGGAGCTGCGCAAGCAGGAAGGCCTGCTCCGCGATCGCAAGGTCGCGCAGGTGAACGGCATCCTCGACCGCGCGATCGCCGCATTCCAGGCGGCCGACTACGAGGAGGCCGAGGGCCTCGCTCAGCAGGCGCTCGACAAGGACCCGCGCAACGAGCAGGCGCGCGACATCAAGGACGCCGCGTTCCGCGCGGGCCGCAAGCAGGTCCGCACCAACTACATCGAGAACAAGAACGAGCAGTACCGCCGTTGGCGTGAAGCGATGAAGGAGATGGAGATCCCGTGGACGTCGGAGTTGACGCTCCCCTCCGCGGATCGCTGGAACGAGATCACCGAACTGCGCTCGAAACGGCGCGGCATCGACCTCACCCAGAAGGTCTCGGAGTCGGAGCGCGCGCTGCGTGACCTGCTCAAGACCACGACCGTCCAGAACGTCTCGTCCAAGGACGAGGAAAGCCTGTCGAAGGTCGTCGACGCCCTGCGCGTGCAGTCCGGTCTGCCGCTCGTGGTCGATCCGGCGGCCGACGCCGCGGCCAAGGAAGCCGCCGTCGTGTTCACGTTCAACTTCGACAACCGCCTCACGGCCGAACAAGTGCTCAACCTGATCACGAAGATGGCCGGCGACAAGGTCACCTGGACCGTGCGCCACGACGCCGTCCTGATCACGACCAAGGAAAAGGCGCGCGACAAGCCCGTCATCTACAACCACGACGTCCAGGACCTCGTGTTCGGCCTGACGGACTTCATGGGTCCGCGCATCGACCGTCTGCGCCTGATCGATCAGATGCAGGACGACGACGGCGGCGGCCCCTTCGGCGGCATCGGCGAGAAGCCGAAGATCATCGAGCCGGCCGACCTCTCGACGCTCATCCAGGAGAACGTCGCGGTCGGAACGTGGCAGGAAGCGGGTGTCTCGATCGAGGCCGGCGAGGGCTTCATCCTGATCAACCACACGCCCGAGGTTCAGCAGCAGGTCAAGGACTTCCTGAACGACCTGCGCCGCTTCAGCTCCTCGCTCGTGACGATCGAGTCCAAGTTCCTCTCGGTGTCCTCCAACTGGATCCAGGAGATCGGCGTCGACTTCCGCGGCCTCGACAACATCGACGTGACGGACGTCACGAACGGCCTCGAGGACCAGGCCTCGCGCGGCCTCGACAATGGCGGCACGGGCACGGCGGGACAGAACGCGGCCGGTCACCCCTCGGCCGGTATCTTCTACGATGACGGGCAGGACGGTGATTTCCGCGCCACGACGCAGAACTTCTTCGGTTCCGCGCTCGGCAACGCGCTCTCCACCATCGGCGGCGCCACGTTCCAGATCGGGTTCCTCGACAAGATCAACCTGAACGCGATCCTGCGCGCGGTCGAGAAGAGCTCCTCGATCGAGCTCGTCAACGACCAGGTGTTGTCGGTGCACAACACGCAACGCGCGTACGTGACCGTGATCAACCAGCGCGCGTACATCCAGGACTTCGACGTCGAAGTCGCCCAGTTCCAAGCCGTCGCCGATCCGCAGATCAACGTCTTGAACGAAGGCGTCGTGCTCGATGTTCGCCCGACGATCCACCACAACCGCAAATACCTGACGCTGGAGATCCAGCCGACGGTGGCCAAGGTCGTGGCGCTGCGCGATTTCAGCTCGACCCTCGGCGGCAACACGTCGCCGATCCAGTTCCAGCTGCCCGAACTGCAGGTGCAGTCGGTGTTCACGTCCGCGGTCATCCCGGACGGCGGCTCGATCATGCTCGGCGGCCTCTCGAGCATCCGCAACATCGAGCGCCGCGCCGAGGTGCCGTGGATCGCGAAGATCCCGATCATCGGGTTCTTTTTCAAACAAGAGGGCTACAGCGACGAGAACAAGTCGCTCATGATCCTGATTCGCGCGCGCATCACCGACGTGCGCGACGAACTGAAGAAGCTCGAGGCGCGCTGAACGCGGCCGACCTCGGGCGGCAAGTACACGGCCGGCGGTGAGATGCGCATGCGCGCCTCACCGCCGGCCGT
>JBGATY010000084.1:4234-15052 GCA_044228955.1 Planctomycetota bacterium
GGACTCGAATTTCTTTCTCGATCGACGATTACGGCTGCGCTTGGGGCCTCCCCCTGGCGGAATTTCCGCTCCTGGCGTAGGGTTCGGACCTCGGGTGCTGTGCGCGCTCAATTGCAATTTCCAAGTTTGAGGCGTTCGTTCTCAGGATCCACACCCATCGACACCGATTCCTGGTTGGCAATCCAAGGCAGGCATTCGGTACACATCGAACGAGAGGGAACGATGAAACAGGCAGTTACGAGCATCTTGTGCGGGGCGATCGCGCTGGGAATTGCGACCAGCGCATTCGCACAGACGAACCCCACGGGGCAATTGTGGGTTCGCGGCGACAACGGCGCGGGCTGGAGCGGCCGCTGCGTCTCGCTCGGCGCGCAAGGGACGCAAGTGTTCACCGAAATCGAATTCGGCCAGGACCACGCCGAGCTCTTGTCTGGATTCGACCAGAATCCCCCGACCCCGGTCTGGTCGAATCAGACGCCGATCGAAGGCGCGTACTCGCTGGTGGACTCGGCCGAGTCGGCGGACGTCCACGTGTCGGTCCACCAGATCGTCCTGAATCAAAGCCAGTCGACGAAGCAGACGGTGGTCTCGAAGTATCACTCGGGCTCGGCGACGCCGGACTGGACGTACACGTTCCCCGTCGTGACGGCGGGCTATGCGAGGGTCGCGGTCTCCAACGACGGCTTGCGCATCGTCGCGGCATCCTATCAAGCGCTCTCGGGCCAGCTCGATCTCGCCGTGTTCGGACCGGGTTCGGGCACGCCGCAGTGGACCGGTGGGATCAGCAACTTCGCGCTCGGCATCCGCGGGTTCGACCTCGCGAGCGACGGTTCGCTCCTCTACCTCGCGTCCGGCACTTCCTTCATCGTCTGGAACACGACGACGCACGCGAACGAGGCGCTCTACGCGCTCGTGACTTCGCTCGAATCGGTGCATTCGATGTCGGGCAACGGCAACGTCATCGCCAACGGCGGCTTCAACTACATGGACGTGTGGGAGCGCACGCCGACGGGCGGTTACGCGAAGACCTACACGCGCAACATCCCGGGTTCGTACGTCTGCGCGCGGATCGACGTGTCGGGTGACGGCTCGAAGATCGCGTACGCGTTCAACGGATTCGACACGAACAACCACGTCCGTGTGGAGTGCCTGGACGTCGCCACCAAGACGGTCACCATGTCCGACGAAGCCATCGGCACGGGTTCGTACCAGAACGTGGCGTCCGACGTGGCGATGAGCCAGGACGGTTCGCGCTTCGTGGTCGGTCTGTGGGGCGATCAGGGCGACGTATGCCCGGAAGTGCGCCTCTACAAGAGCAACCAGAGCGCGCCGGTCGCTCTCCACAACCTCTCGGGTTCGGTGTTCGACGTCGACATCAGCGCCGACGGCGAGCGCGTGGCCGCGGCCGCGAAGGCCGTGCACGCGAACACGTACGCGGCCGGCGGCTCGATCCGCTACTACGCCTTCGAACCGCAGGACATCCGCGCGTCGGGCGTTCCGAGCCCGGGCGCGACGGTGCAGTTCCAGTTGCAGGGACACGGCGGGAATGCCCCCGCGGCCCTCCTGTGGTCGACGAGCGCGCTCCAGACGCCGCAGGTGTTCTCGGGCATCGGCACGCTCTACCTGAATCGTACGGCCATGCACGTCGCTCCCGCGCCCGTCACGGACGCGACCGGAGCCACGACCGCGTCGTTCACGCTCCCGGGCGGCACGTCGCAGATCGGGACCACGATCTACTTTCAGGGCCTGTTCAACAACCCGCGCCGCCTGACGAATGACTGGGTGCGCATGACGATCCTGCCCTGAGGCAGCGAATTCGCCGCCTGGGGCAACTCAGGACTTCCGACGCGCGCATGCCGAAGGGTGTGCGCGCGCTCGTTTCGTCCCCACCGCGCCGAAGTCGATTGGCAGTCGAGCGTCTGCGCACGGTCTGTTCCCTCGCCTACTTCCCCTGCGCGCAGTCCGTCCCGACCTTCTCCCCGTGTTCCTTCCCCTGCTCGAGCCCGGCGATGGTGATCGCCTTCTGATTCGTGGCGGTCATGAGTTCGGCGACCTGCTTGTGCTTGCGCGCGACGGCGTCCTCTTTCTCGTCTCCGCGCGCTTCGACGCCAGGCGAGGAACAGGGCGAGTCTGTTCCTGCGGAACTCCTGGGGTCGTGGACACGCAGATGCCACTCGCTCCCCTTCCCCACGTTTTCTCTTCCCGCGGCTCGCCTGGCTTCAGGCCAGTCTGCGAGCCGTGGCTGCGAGGGAGTCCGGATTGAGGGAAATCGAGTCGATTCCGATGTCCGCCAGCCACTGCGCGAATTCGGGATAGTCGCTCGGGGCTTGACCGCAGATGCCGACCTTGCGGCCGCTCGCGTGCGCGACCTCGACGACGCGCGCGATCGAACGCATCACTCCCGGGTCCCGCTCGTCGAAGATGTGCGCGAGCAGATCCGAATCACGATCGACGCCGAGCGTGAGCTGAGTCAGGTCGTTCGATCCGATGGAGAATCCGTCGAATAGCGCGCTGAACTCCGCCGCCAGGACGACGTTGTTCGGGATCTCGCACATCACCCACACCTCCAGGTCGCGTTGGCCGCGAACCAGGCCGTGCTTCGCCATCTCGTCGAGCACGGCGCGGCCCTCCTTCAGCGTGCGGCAGAACGGGATCATCAACTTCACGTTGGTGAGTCCCATCTCCTCGCGCACGCGACGGATCGCGCGGCATTCGAGCGCGAAGCCCTCGCGGTAGCGCTCGTCGTAGTAGCGCGACGCCCCGCGGAAGCCGATCATCGGATTCTCCTCGTCGGGCTCGAAGGCCGTGCCTCCGAGGAGCTTCTTGTACTCGTTCGTCTTGAAGTCGGAGAAGCGCACGATGACGGGCCGGGGATGGAATGCCGCGGCGATGAGTGCGATTCCGGAAGCCATGCGGTCCACGAAGAACTCGCTCGGCGTCGAGGAACGCGCCGTCCTGTGCTCGATTTCCCTGCGTTCGCCGGCATCCGCGATCCGCTCGGGGTGGACGAGCGCCATGGGGTGGATGCCAATCCAATTCGAGACGAGGAACTCGACGCGCATCAACCCGACGCCAGCGCTCGGGAGCCCGGCCAGGTGAAAGGCGGCGTCCGGACTCGCGACGTTGAGCATGAGCGGCACGCGCGGCACCGGCAGGGTCGCCGGATCGATCTCCTCGCGCTCGAACGGGACGCTGCCTTCCAGGACGCGGGCCGTCTCGCCGCCCGCGCAATCGACGGTCACGAGCTGGCCGTTCGCGAGCGTCGCGGTTCCGCGCTCGGTGCCCACGACGCAGGGCAGTCCGAGTTCGCGCGAGATGATCGCCGCGTGGCACGTGCGCCCTCCGCGATCGGTCACGACGGCGGCTGCACGCGCGAGGATCGGCTCCCAGTCCGGATCGGTGAACTCGGCCACGAGCACGTCACCGGGTGAGAACGCAGCCAGGTCGCGCGGCGAGCGCACGACTCGCACGGGCCCGGACCCGATCTTCTGGCCCACGCTCTTGCCCGTGAGGAGCACGCGCCCCTTGCCCTTCAACTTGAACGTCTCGATCACGGCCGAGCGCTTCTGTGAATGCACGGTCTCGGGCCGGGCCTGCACGACGAACAGTCCCCCCGTTTGCCCATCCCGGGCCCACTCGATGTCCATCGGCGTCGGATGCCCGTTGCGCCGTGAGTAGTGGTCTTCGATCACGAGAGCCGCGCGGGCGAGTTCGAGCACTTCGTCGTCGGTGAGGACGAAACGCCGAGCTTCCTCCGCCGCGGTAGGCACTTCGCGGATGCCTGTCCCTCCACCCTCCGCGTACACGGCCTTGAGTGCCTTCGTTCCGAGCTCGCGCTTCAGGATCGGACGATGACCAGCTCGAAGCGTCGTCTTGTGGACGAGGAACTCGTCGGGATCGACGCGTCCTTGAACGATCGTCTCGCCCAGCCCGAAGGCACCGGTGACGAGGACGACGTCGCGAAAGCCTGTTTCCGTGTCGAGCGTGAAGACGACGCCGGACGCTCCGAGGTCGCTGCGCACCATCCTCTGCACGCCGACCGAGACCGCCACGCCCGCGTGCGGGATGCGGTTTTCGAAGCGGTATACGATCGCTCGATCCGTGAACAGGGAAGCCATGCAGCGCCGCACGGCGCTGTCCAGCGCGGCGAAGCCCTGAATCCTGAGGAACGTCTCCTGCTGGCCGGCGAACGAAGCCGCGGGCAAGTCCTCGGCGGTCGCGCTCGAGCGCACGGCGACCTCGATGTCGCTCACGCCCTCCTGTTCCGACAGCGCTTCGTACGCAGCGCGCAGGTCCGCGGCCACCGCGGCCGGCAGCGGGGCTTCCAGGACGCGCGTGCGGATCCCCTTCGCGGTCTCGGCGAGCTGGACGACGTTGCGCGGATCCAGCTGGGCGAGATCGCGCCGAATTCCGTCCTCCAGCCCGGCGGCCTGGAGGTGCGCGCGATAGGCCTCTGCGGTCAGCGCGAACCCATTGGGCACGCGCACGCCGCGGCCGGACAGCTCACGGACCATCTCGCCGAGCGAAGCGTTCTTGCCGCCGACTTCGGGAAGCATGTCGGCCGTGATCTCGGCGAAGGGCAGTACATAGCGGAGCCTGGTGGTATGCATGTGGCTTGCCTGCCTTCAGGAATACGGATCCACCACGACGTCGTTCTGGATGTGCTTCACGCCCGGCGAGTACGCGACCAGGCGCTCGACGGCGTTTTTTTCCGCCCACGAGTGCACGGTGCCTTCGAGCCTCACGACCCCGCCTTCGATGCGGATCTGGATGCGCCTGGCCTCGCGCTCGGCGCGACGCGCCAGTGCCTGCTCGATCGATTCGCGCAGCTTCGTGGGATCGACGGGCTCTGTTCTCACAGCCAGGCGGTTGGTCACTCCGCGCACTCCCCCCAGGCGTTCGATCGTCCGCGCGGCGTCTTCGCTTTGCTGCCAGCGGTCCACTTCGCCCTCGAGCGTCACCCAGCCGGCCGAGACCGTGGACGTGATGCGCTCGTCGGGCACGTAGACGTCCCAGATCAGCGCGTGACGGATGGCGTGGGCGAGATCCTGGTCGGTCCTCTGCTGGCCCGGGAGCAAGACCCGCAGTTCGTCGACGACGTCGAGGACACCGGTGACGTGGTGTGCCGCCGCGCACGCCGCGACCTTCTTGGCGTAGGAGTCGACGGGTCCCTCCAGCGTGACGACTCCGTCCCGAACACGCACCTCGATCTCCGTCGACTCGACGCGCGGATCCCACTCGAGTTCGGTTTGGATCGAGTGCCGCAGGGCCATGTCGCTCGTGTTGGTCTTGAGGGTCATCGAGGTCCCCTTTCCATGCTGACGCGAGGCACTCCAAGCACCTCGGATCCATCGCGGAGCCGAGGCTTCCATGGGCTCTCTAGGACCCACGGACGAAGAAACGCTGTGCTCGAAGCCGTAGACCGGGCGGATCAGGAGCGCAGTCTCGGCGCCCGTGGAAGGCCGCGCGGGCGCACGCTACGCACGCAGCCTGCGGCACCTGCTCGAAACTGCGCATCCAGTTCCCGCGGTCCCGCCCTCAAGATCACTCGAGAGGCCGATTTCACTCCTCATCGACGCATCGTCGAGGGTGGCGGCGCAAGACTCGGGAAGGACCTCGTCATGAAGCAGGAATGGAGTCTCGAGCGTCGGCGGAGCGAGATGGTCGAACACCAGATCGCCGCGCGTGGAGTGCGCTCGAGGTCGGTGCTCGAGGCCATGGGCAGAGTGCGGCGCGAGGGCTACGTGCCGTCGTACCTCGGTGAGCTGGCGTACGAGGACAGGCCGCTCCCGATCGACGAGGAGCAGACGATCTCCCAGCCGTACATCGTGGCCGTGATGGTGGAAGCGCTCGCCCTGCGACCCGATCAGCGTGTGCTCGAGATCGGCACGGGTTCAGGATACGCGGCGGCGGTGATGGCCGAAGTCGGCGCCGAGGTCTACACGATCGAACGGCACGCGAGCCTCGCCGAATCGGCCGCAGAGCGACTGAAGCGCGACGGCTACACACGCGTGCACGTACGACACGGCGACGGAACCCTGGGTTGGAAGGAGGCCGCGCCCTTCGACGCCATCGTCGTCGCGGCCGGCGGACCGCGCGTGCCCGAGGCCCTGCGCGAGCAACTCGCCATCGGTGGCAGGCTCGTCATCCCCGTCGGCGAAGTCGTCGGCCTGCAGACCCTGAAGCGGATCACGCGCATCGGCGCGGATCGGTTCACGGAGGAGAATCTCGCCGACGTGCGCTTCGTGCCGCTCGTCGGAGCCCAGGGGTGGCAGGCGCCGCCCGCGCCGCGCGGCCCTGCCGAACCCCCATCGTCCCTGGCCCGTCTGATCGCCGAATGCGCAGAGCCCGTCGATTCGCCCGATAACCCCGCGCTCGCCGCTCTCCTCGATCGCATCGGCGACGCACGCGTCGTGCTCCTCGGCGAGGCCACGCACGGGACGAGCGAGTTCTATCGCATGCGCGCCGCGATCACGCGCCGACTCGTGCTCGAAAAGGGGTTCGACATCGTCGCCGTCGAATCGGACTGGCCCGACGCCGCTTGTGTCGATCGCCACGTCCGCGGACTCGAGGGGCCTCCGGCTCCGTTCGAGGCCTTCGACCGCTTTCCGACCTGGATGTGGCGCAATCACGAGGTGCGTGATTTCGTCGACTGGTTGCGCGATCACAATCTCGGCTTACCGCGGGATCGCCGCGTGCGCTTCGCCGGCCTGGACCTGTACTCCCTGTTCCGCTCGATCGACGCCGTCCTGCGCTATCTGGATCGCCATGATCCACAGAGCGCGCAGGTGGCGCGGCAGCGCTACGGCTGTCTCACGCCGTGGCAGAGCGATCCTGCGGCCTACGGGCGAGCCGTCGTTTCCCGCCAGTACCAGGCTTGCGAGCGGCACGTCGTGAAGATGCTCGAGGAGCTCCTCGCCGCGCGGCTGGAGCACGCGCGGGCGGATGAACCGTTCTTCGACGCGCTGCAGAACGCACGCCTCGCTGCCAATGCCGAGCAGTACTACCGGATCATGTACTACGGCGCGAACGAATCGTGGAACTTGCGCGATCGGCACATGTTCCAGACGCTCGAGACGCTGCTCGAGTTCCACGGGCCGCGATCGAAAGCCGTGGTGTGGGAGCACAATTCGCACGTGGGTGACGCTGCTGCGACGGACATGGCCGCGCGTGGCGAGCTCAACATCGGCCAACTGTGCCGTCAGGCCTTCAAGGACCGGGTCTACTCGATCGGGTTCGGGACGGATCACGGAACGGTGGCGGCCGCCTCGCACTGGGATGGCCCGATGGAAGTGAAGCGGGTGCGTCCGGCGAACAGGCGCAGCTACGAATGGCAATTCCACCAGTCGGGGGTCGAAGCCGGCCTCTTGGCACTGCGCAATCCTCGGCGTCCCGAATTGCGCACCGAACTCACGGAGCCGAGGCTCGAGAGGGCCATCGGCGTCGTCTACCGCCCCGAGACGGAACTCGCGAGCCACTACTTCCACGCGGTGCTCCCCTTCCAGTTCGACGAGTACGCGTGGTTCGACGAAACGCACGCTGTCCACCCGATTCGATCCGGCGAGCGCGACGTCGTGCCTGCCGTGCAGGCCTCGAGATGACGGATGATCGGCGCGCACGAGGCTGCCGGGCGGATCGCGACGGATCTGTTCCGCTCCTTGGGTCCGCGAACGAGGCACGTCGCTCGTGAAGCCTCGAGAACCCCCGCAAGGACGATTTCCGTGAGAACGATTCGAGAATCCGCTCCATGAAGAAGCCGATCCGAGGCCTGCTGTACGTCGTCCTCCTCGTAGCAGTGGTGTTCGTGATCCGCCGCACGTGGTTCGCCGACACGCCCGTGAGCGTCAGAGTCACCGAGGTCGGCCGTGGCGTGGTCGAGTCGACCATCTCCAACTCGAAAGCCGGCACCGTCAGGGCCCGCCGTCGGGCGTCGTTGTCGCCGGAGGTCGGCGGATACGTCCTCGAGCTCCCCCACGCGCGCGGGGATCGCGTCCCTGCCGGCGAAGTGCTCGTCCGGCTCGCGGACGCCGCGGAGAAGGCGCGCTTCGTGCTGGCGGAGAAAGCGCTCGCGCTTGCGCTCGCGGAGAACGATCACGCGTGCATCGCCGCGGAAAGAGCGCGTCGCGAACTCGAACGCAATCGCGATCTCGCGGCGCAGAACTTCCTTTCGGCGGACGCGCTCGACTCGCTGGAGAGCACGTACACGCTTGCTGTCGCCACGTGCACCGCGCATGCGGCGGAGAGCGAGCGCGCGCGGGCCACCGTGCTCGTGGCGAAGGCAGAGCTCGACAAGACCGTGTTGCGCGCGCCGTTCGAAGGCGTCATCGCGGAACAGAACGCCGAACTCGGCGAGTGGATCACGCCCTCTCCGCCAATGCTGCGAGTGCCGGGAGTGATCGACCTCATCGACACGAAGTCGCTGTACGTCAGCGCTCCCATGGACGAGGTCGACTCGGCCCGGCTGGCTGTCGGGAACACGGCCAAGATCACGCTGGACCCGTACCCCGGCTCGGTTTACGCCGGTCGTGTGGTTCGGGTGGCGCCGTACGTCCTGGACGTCGAAGCCCAGAACCGCACACTCGAGATCGAGGTCGAGTTCGACGATGTCACATTCGCCTCGAAACTCCTGCCCGGCACGTCCGCCGACGTCGAGATCGTCCTGAAGCGTTTCGAGGACACGTTGCGAATCCCGACGTCGGCGCTCATCGGCGGTTCGAAGGTGCTCGTCCTCCGATCAGGGCGGCTCGAGGAGCGCGCGATCGAAGTCGAGATGCGCAACTGGGACTTCGTCGCCGTCCGTTCCGGCCTCGCCGCGGGAGAGTACGTCGTCGTGACGCTCGACTCCCCGAGGATCAAGGCCGACGCGAAAGCGATCGAGGCCGCGGGGGCGTCCAGGCCATGATCGAACTCGAGGGGATCTCGCGCACGTATCAACTCGGGGGGCAGCCGGTCTACGCGCTGGTGGACGTCCACGAGCGCATCACGGACGGCGAGCACGTCGCGATCATGGGGCCATCGGGATCGGGAAAATCGACGCTCCTCAACATCATCGGCTGCCTCGATCGCCCCACGAGCGGCTCGTATCGGCTGGACGGACGCGAGGTCGCCAAGTTGTCCTCGAACGAGTTGTCGATCGTGCGTCAGCGCGAGATGGGGTTCGTGTTCCAGACCTACCACCTCGTCGCACGATTGAGCGCGGCCGAGAACGTCGAGCTCCCGATGGTCTTTGCCGGCGTGCCTCGTTCCGAGCGGCGCGAGCGTGCCCTGGCGGCGCTGCGCTCCGTCGGACTCGAGGCGCGCGGTGCCCACAGGCCCGAGGAGTTGTCGGGAGGCGAGCGCCAGCGCGTCGCCATCGCGCGCGCGACGGTCATGCACCCGAAAATCCTCCTGGCGGACGAACCCACCGGCAATCTGGACTCGAACGCCGGCAGGCAGGTGCTCGAACTCCTCGAGAACATGAACCGTGACGGACTCACCCTCCTCGTCGTCACCCACGATCTGGCCGTCGCTCGGCGGGCGCGGCGCGTGATCGTCCTCGTCGACGGTCGCATCGCGCACCGCATCGCCGGATCGGAGATCGGCGATCTATCCGAGCTGCTCGGCCGAAAGAAGCCCGCGTGAACACGCTCGACACGATCGCTTTCGCGCGTGGAGCGCTCACCCGGCATCGGCGGCGCACGCTGCTGTGCCTTCTCGGCGTGGCCGTCGGCGTCGCCGCCGTGATCCTGCTGACGTCGCTCGGGGAAGGCGGACGCCGCTACGTCTCGGCGCAGTTCGTGGACCTGGGCTCGAACATCCTGATCCTGTTCCCGGGTAGAACGGAAACGACGGGTTTCGTGCCCGGAGTGTTCGGCACCACGCACGACCTGACCCTGAAGGACGTGAATGCCCTGGAACGGCGCGTCCCGAACCTGCGCCGGATCGCGCCTCTCGCGGTCGGCAACGACACGGTCTCGTGGAGCGGACGAAGACGACAGGTGGCCGTCCTCGGCACGACCAGCGCGATGCTCGATCTGCGCGGGCTCGCGATCGCAGCTGGAGAATTCCTGCCCGGGGGGCCGATGGAACGCGATTCCCCCGTCGTCGTCATTGGGCAGAAGGTCGCAGAGGAGCTCTATCCGGGCACGAATCCCCTCGGGACCGTGATGCGCATCGGCGACTTCCGCATGCGCGTGATCGGCGTACTGACGCCGCGCGGCGTGCACATGGGCGTCGACATGGACGAGATCGTCATCGTCCCGGTCGCCACGTGCATGCGCATGTTCGATCAGCACTCGCTCACGCGGATTTTCGTCGAGACGACGTCGTTCGGTGAGATCGACGCGGCACGCGCGGCGGCGCTGGTGGTGCTCGCGGAACGTCACGACGGAGAGGAGGACGTCACGTGCTGGACGCAGGATTCCGTTCTCGGATCGCTCTCCCAGATCCTGTCCGTGTTGACGTACGCCCTGGGCGGAATCGGCGCAATTTCGCTGACCGTCGCCGGCATCGGGATCATGAACGTGATGCTCGTGTCGGTCTCCGAGCGCCGCGCGGAGATCGGCCTGTGGAAGGCCGTCGGTGCCGCGCGTCGCCAGGTCGTCGGGCTCTTCCTGCTCGAGGCCGCGCTGCTCGCCGGCGCGGGCGGGCTGATCGGCGTCGGTCTGGGCTGGCTGCTCGCGGCGTCGACGCGCGGGCTGTTCCCCTCGTTCCCGGCGTCGCCGCCGGCGTGGGCCGCGGCTGCCGCCTTCGCGACGGCGATCGTCGTCGGCCTCCTGGCCGGTGCGTTGCCGGCGCGCTCGGCGGCGAAGCTCGATCCCGTCGTGGCCCTCTCCAAGC
>JBGATY010000085.1:0-14890 GCA_044228955.1 Planctomycetota bacterium
ATGGGCTGGATGCGGAGGCGCGTGGCCGACTGCGTCTGGAGAAATCGCGTCCGATCTTGGATGCCATGAAGAAGGTGCTCGACGACATCGCGACGCGCGCGCTGCCGCGTAGTCTGCTGGGCGAGGCTGTGACCTACATGCAGAATCAATGGGCGGCGCTGACGCGCTTCGTCGACAACGGTCGACTGCCGATCGACAACATGGAGGCCGAGCGCGCGATCCGCGGCGTCGCCGTCGGACGCAAGAACTGGCTCTTCGCGGGGAGCTTCAAGGGCGGCGAGCGGGCGGCGCTGATCTACTCCTTGATCGAGACGTGCCGCCAGCACGGCGTCGATCCCCACGCCTACTTCCGCGATGTGCTCGAGCGCCTGCCGATGACGGCCGCGGACCGGGTCGGAGAGCTCACGCCGTGGGCGTGGAAGGCGAGCGCGGCAGTCAGCACCTGAGAGTCGTGATTACGCGATGAAGAACGGCGCCCTCAAGGCGCCGTTTTCGTTTGCACGACCAATGGCCGAAGTCGGGGGGGAATGGGATCGTCGGACGCTTACCGTAGAACTGGGTATTCCGAAGTAGATCCACGGCGTATTCGCCGAGTCGAGCGCAGCGGTCGCGCACAGGCGACCCACCTGCCTCGCGGCAGAGCGGCACGCATTCGTGCCCGTCCTCCCCTCCAGCGAGCCGATCGAGTCGTCTTCGTGTTCCAGAGGGGCCGCGGCCCTCCTCTCGTCCTCGAACCAGCCTGCCTCGCTCGTGCGCTACGATGTGCAACATGGAAAACAACGAAGAGATCTGGCGCGCGGCCTACAACGCAGCGCTCACGGGCTACCTCGGATCAGGCCACAACGACATCCAGGACGTGGCGAAAGCGGCGCAGAGTCACGCGGACGCCGCGTTGAAAATCCACAACGGCAAGTGGCAACCGCAGTCCACTCCAGCCGCCCCTCCGCGGCAGACAAGCTGAGCGGCAACTCGCTTGGGGCTTCGATTCTCGCCTCCTCGCCGACCTTGAAGATCCCGGTGCGGGAGAAGTAGCGGGGCGAGCGGCGTGGGTGTGCCTATTTCATCCGGCCCCAGACGCACACATCTCCCGCTTCCTCGGATCGCGCGCCCCCCCATGCGCCATCCGCGCCGAGACTGACGAGAAACGGAAGTGTGGCGTCGTAGACGAAGGCTCTTCCCCATGGGTCGAGTGGCCAATCCGGCGACAATCCAAACGCATGCGCAAGCTCCGCGAGATCGGGAGGGTTGTGCTTGTCGTGAGAGGCACGGTACGCATTCAACGCTTGGACGATGGGTTGCGCGCTCGCGAGAACCTCGTTCATGCGCGGATTGTGAGGAATCGGCGGCACGCACCGCATGGCGTAATAGGACGCCGCGACGAGGACGACGACCCATACGCCAGCAGTTCGTACCCACTTCGTTTTCCGATCGGCCACACTCCCACGCTACCACGCGCGCGGCTTGGGCGAGAGCCGGGGCTCGGGCGGACTGACCTGCCCGGCAATCTGCGGCTTCGCAGAATGCGCCCCGTCACGCCGTCGACATCGGCGACCCACCCGCCTCGAGCAAGTTCGTTGTCCACACCCAAGAAGAGTCCTGGTCGCCGCGCACATACGGCGTCGCCTCGATGATGAAGCAGGCACGCGGCTCCGAGCCCGGATCGCTTCGTCCATCGGGCTTGACCACTCCGCGAGCCGCTCCGGGGTTGGGAGTCCCTCGACCTGCGCGGACATCGTGGTCGAGACAGGGTTCGCGTCGCGCGGGGTCGTGCAGGATGCGCGACGGCGAGGACGCAAGGAGATAGCGCCTGACCTGCGAACGCCCGACAACGCACCCGTGCTGGGACCAGGATGGTGCCATGCTGCTCCCCCCAAAAACCCGAACCTGCTTGGCCCTGGTCGTGCTCGGCGTAGTCGTGCTCGTGAGCGGCGCGTGCCGCGTGAAGCCTGCGCAGGAACAATCGGGAGAGTACGTGCGCGTCTGCGTGAGCAACGACCACACCTTCCGAGAACTCCTCGATGAATGCACGCAGCAGTACGGGACGGAGTTCCTGCTCTTGGACGATGTGGAACGAGACCTGGATCGAATGAGCTTCACGGTGATCTCGTGCTTCATTCCGGAAGGGACGAAGGCGTCCGATCTCAAGCTGTCGGCCAACATCGAGCTGGTGCAGCAGATGGTGCTGCGGTCGCGTGCGAAGGCGGGCCTCGGTGTGATGATCGACCGCGAGCCGATGCTGGGCACGACGAACACGTACCGCATCTACCGCCTGCTGCGCGAGGGTTCGAATCTCTGGAGCGGTGGCGTGAACGGGCACTGACGAGCTACGCCGCGATCTTCACTCGGCGCGGAACACGAGAAACGCGACGTACACCAGAACGGCGACCATGAGGATCGCGAGGAAGCGCCATGCCTGCCGCTTGAACCCGATCTCAAACAAGCCCTGCGTGAATCCCTCGAAGAGCGCATCGAAGATGGTCATGGAGCGATTCTACGCCGCCCGCCCGCGAGTGTTCGGGAGATTCGCGGTCGCCACAGGCGTTGGCGCGCGAGCCGGCACGAGCAGCGGGGGCGGGGTCGCGTTCGAAACGAGACGCACTCCGCAACGCAGCGGCAGGGCAAGGGCTGAGCCCGATCGCGCTACCGTTTCCAGGTGCCGATGATCGGCAAGTACGCGCGCCATGGTCCGATGGCCGTGTCGCAATGGCGCGCCATGACGCGAGCGATCTGTGCGAGGTGGGACAGGTCGTGCGCAACCCACGTCGCCAAGTGCTGGCCAAGCGTAACCACGCCGAACTCGGGATGCCTGCCCCGACGGTGGAGATCAGCGGGTTCGAGAGCGAGCGATTCGAGGTCTGCCAGGCTCGCTGATCGCAGCCGTGCGAACTCGTCGAGATGGGTCGCGATCGGTTGAGGCTCCGCGTGCAGGTGAGCGAACCGATCGAACGGATCGAACGCGACGGCGTCGCCATGCCGCAGCAGATGATGGACGCGGGGCATCCAGTCTGTGCGCTCGCCCTCGATCAGGTGACCGACAATGGCGCGCGGACTCCAAGTCTCCGCGCCTTCGTCACAGTCGAGCCACCCTTCGGGCAAACCGCGCAGCCATTCGGTCAGCACGGCGGGAGTGCGCTCCAGGACACAGGTAGCGCCGAGTACGTCGGTCTCGTTCATGTTGACGATCGTACATCAGGCCGACCGCGCGACGGATCGGGGGCACCGGCGGTCCGATCAGCGCCAGGGTCCGTGTTGGGCCGAGACCGCGCGGAGTATGATCGAGGTGTGATTACTCGAATCGCCGACGTGAAGCCGCTCATTGCAGCCGGACGCAGGGACCCAGCGGGTGCGTTCCCTCGCATCGAGAAGTTCGCGCGCAGTGATGAGTGGCAGACACGCGAGGTCGCGGCCACGATCATGGTGGAAATTGCGAAAGTGCATCCTGCGGAGGTTCTGCGCCAGGCACGTATCTGGGCTCGCGATACCGATCCCAACGTGCGCAGAACAGCGAGTGAGGGGCTCCGAGGACTCGTCAAGAAGGACCCACAGGGCGTCCTTGCCGTGATCGAGACTCTCCGTGCTGACCATGTGCTGTACGTGAAGAAGTCCGTCGCAAACGTTTTGCGGAACGCGAGCGTCGCCCAGCCGGAGTTCGTCATCAAGACGTGCCGCGCATGGGCAAAGTCGCCCAGCGAGCACACCCGGTGGATCGTGAAGGACGGCCTACGCAAGCTGAGCAGGCTGCAACCGGAACGGGTCGCCCCCCTTCTCCGGATGCTAGGCTAGTGCTCGTCGTCGGCGTGGTGTGCTCGCGGCGCACTCACGACCAGATCCCACCCTGCGCCTGTGTAGTGTTCAGGACCCTCCGTCCGCTTTGACGATCGGGATTGGGCGATCGCCTCGTGTTCTGGAGACCACACGGTGTCGCTCGAGCGCGCGCCAGGTCCCGTCGCGGGCCCGATGCCGACTACGCCCAGGCCGTCCCTGATCACCACCTCGTAGAACGCAGGCTTCCAGTGCCGGACAAAGAGAGCAGAGCCATTTCGCGCGCGGCTAGGGCGAACGAGCCGTGAGCTCGTCAGCGCCTTGCTTTCGGCGTCCGACGCGCAGGGGCCGCTCGTGCTGCATTCTTCGCGCGCAGCGCGCGCTGCTTCTGTGCCTCGGCCTTGATGATCACCGAGCCCTTCCGTCTCGCATCGACACGCAGCTTCGCGAGCTTCAACGCGGCCGCCATCAACACTTCGATCTCCGGGCGGTCGAAGTCCGCAACGGAGTTCAGCTCGACATGGCGCACCTTGGCGCGACCCTGCAGCAGCCTGTTCGGATCCGACTTCGACAACAGAGCACCCTGGGCGAAGAACAGCTTCACACCGGTCGGGTACAGCGCGGTCGAGCACAGGCCCTCGTAGCCGTTCTCGGTCGGTGAATACGAGATCACGAGCGAGCTCTGGCTTTCGTACACGTACACGATCTCGAAGAAACCGGGCAGTCGAGCACGCAGCTTCGCGCGTAGTGCTCTTCCGAGCTTGGCCAGTGCCGGCTCGTACTTCGAGAAGTAGCTCGCCAGCTGAGTTTCGGCGTTCGTCATGCGCAATCCTCTTCTTCGTCGAACATGCTCCTCACCGTACTGGCCGAGTGTGACTGTGTCTACGCGAACCCTTTGGCGCCGGGCTCGAAGACCCCGGTGCGTGAGAGGTCTTGGGCGCGGAATTCGCGATCCCGTGCAGGGTCCAGCCCGCGAATCGTCGCACGCATGCTGAACGACATCGACCCGCCAAGACGACCGCGCGGGAGAAGATGCGTCCTACGCGCGCAGGATCTTCTCCATGGGTCGGCCCTTGGCCAGTTCATCCACCAGCTTGTCCAAGCACCGAATCTTCCTCATCAGCGGGTCCTCGATCTCCTCGATGCGTACCCCGCAGATGACGCCGGTGATCTTGGCGGCCATCGGATGGAATTTCGGCGCCTCGCTGAAGAAGGTTTCGAAATCACTCTTCCGCTTGATCTGCTCAGTCAGCGCACGCGGGCTGTAGCCCGTCAGCCAGCAGATGACCTTGTCCACCTCGTGCTGTTTGCGCCCCTTCTTCTCTGCCTTCTGGACGTAAAGGGGATACACGCTCGCGAACGACATGGTGAAGATCCGGTGCTTTTCCATGGGTCCCCCCGGCGACAACGGTCCGGCGGTCCCGAGTGTACCTCGCACGATGGACGCGGCCAGGAGGGTTCTCTTGACCACGCTCAGCACCGCAACCTGAACTGGGGATGGCGGCAGTAGACCACCAGCAAACTCTCCGGGCGACTCAGATGGGCTTGCGAACCAGGCGATGGGCGCGCTTCAAAGACAGGTAACCGGGCCTTCTCAGGAAGATCTGATCACGAAGAGGCAGAGGGAGTTCTGCGAGCCCGGCGACGAGCTGATTCATCAAGGAACGGGCGGACAGCCGAGCCGTATCTCGGTCGTCGTGCTCGCTCACAATGGTCCGAGCGAACCTGGCCGTCTCCGTCAGATTGCGCTCCCAACGTGCGTGCACCACGTGCCAGCGATCCGAGCTCAACACGACGCGATTCGATTCGTTCCTAGATTCTCGGATCATGGGATCCCTACTGCGCTGGTCCGGCCTGCGTTGCCATCCACTGCCGGAGGTGTCGTCGGCACAGGGATCGACGTATCCCGTTCCTTTTCGTCCGCCCGGATCTTGCGACGAACTTCCTTGTCCGCGCGCTTGGCACGTTTCTTCTGCTCGCGCTCTCTTTTCTGGGGTGTGTCCACGCTCATTCTCCCTTCGCAAGGGGTGAGCGCATCGACGTGTCACCGCATGCGCCCGTCACGATTCGGGCGCCACGGGCAGTCTCGACACGCGAAGTAGCGTCAGCGGAAGGAAAGTCTCGGAGCGAATTGAAGGACATTGTGGCACTGGTTTCTCCCGAGCCACGTCCCCATTTCGAGGCAGCGAAACGCGGCAACGCCTCGCTCTGCTATTTTCACGCGGAAGTCAGCTGGGTATGCAACGTAGTCCTTTGCAGTGTTGATTGACCACAAATCGTGGAATGAAAGCTGGGTCTTTCGCGTTCCGGGCACGATCGGAGACGAATCGGGTCTCACACTGCAGGCGGGGAAGTCCTGCGCTTCCCGGTGCGGGGCAGCTCGACCGGCGGTCGTGCCGCGAGGGGTCGTTCACACGTTCCCCGACGCGGCCGGAACTCAGTAGCTCGCGTCCACTTCGACGAGTATGTGCATGTTGGACAGGCGCGTCTGTCCCGTCGAGGGATCGATGAAGCGTGCTTGCACGAAGTACGTCGCGCCCGGATTCGACACGGGCAAGTCCGGCAACTTGAACGATTTCGCGAGCGTGCCCGACGAGGGGACGATGCCGACACGTCGCCACGCGTTGCCGTCGACATGCAGGACTCCGCTCTGCGCGAGGATCGGCGTGAAACTCGGCTGACGCCCGAGGGTGAACTCGACCACCTCGCCCGCGACGCCCTGGAAGGTGAGCGTCGCCAAGGCTGTGTCGCGCACGATCCGCGAGCCCGAGACACTGCGCGAGGCACCGGCCAGCGTCAGCGGCTGGGCGAACGGGAAGGAGTGGTTTACCTGTTGAACGCAGTCGTAGATGAGGTGGCCGTTGTAGACCGCGACTCCCGGCGCTCCCGGTCCGCCGAGTCCACAAATCCCTCCCCCGGGGCAATTGAAGTCGAACGCTCCACCGGGGCCGCCGACGAGACTCGCACCGAGGACCACGAGGGCGTTCGCCGTGTTGCCGAAGACGCCGTCACCCCCCGTTCCGCCGAAGCCGCACCAGGTGCAGAGCCCCCCTCCCCAACCTCCACGCCCGCCCGTGCCGCCGACGACCATGCCGCCGGAAACGAACAGGGAATTGGGCGCGCCTGCGCAGCGGATCCCGGGTTCACCGGCGCAGCCGTCGTAGTCGAAGCTCGACGGCGGCTGGACGGCCGGGATTCCCGGTGAACCGTAGAGGGCCGACTGGTCGAGCGCGATGTTCGCACCGCCGGCCGCGTAGATGCCGGCCGCGCGATTCGCGAGGCCGTTCGGTGAGGCGTTGAACGTGGAGCGCGCGATGGAGAGTCCCGCACAGGCCGAGACGATCGCGGCGCCACTCGAACTGGCATTCAAGGTCGGGCGGCCGAAGAATGCGCAGTCCTGCACGACGATCTGACCGAGCGCGTTGCGCACGTAGAGGCCGGTCAACATCTCGGGGATCGGAGCCGAGGCGGGTGCCGCGGCCAAGAAACCCGACAGAACGATGGACGCTGTCGCGGGCGAGTCGATCACGCGCAATGCACCCTGCAACGTGGGAGTCGCGCCGTTGTCGGCGATGATCGTCACGCTGCGTCCGACGGAACGCACGCTCTCGTACGTGCCGGCCTTGACGAGCACGATGTCGCCCGGCTGGGCCAGGATGATCGTGTCCTGCAGATCGTGGTGCTGCAAAGGGGCGGCCCCGACGACGAGGACCTGGCCGGCGAACGAGGGGGCGGCGATCAGGCACGAAGTCAGAACCAAGGTGAGGTGACGCATGCAAACCCTCCACGTGGAAGGCTATGCCGCAGGCGCAGATCTCGCAAGCAAGTCGCACATGCGTGTTGCCTTCGTGTCCTTCACGCACGGCTGTCCGCTTCCGCGAATCCGCTCGAACGGGACGCCCGACTTGACGCGTCGCATCCCCTTCCTGTGCACTGATCGAGCGCAGGCTGCCCCGGAAACGGATGGGGAGCCGGAGTCGCTCCCACCCACTCGCAGCCATCCGAGGCACGCCCATGCAGGATCCGACGACTCCCAGCACGCCGCCGACCGCGCCGATGTCGCCGCAGGACATCGAGAGCGGCAAGACCATGGCCATCCTGAGCTACATCCCGATCGCGCTGATCGGTCCCATCGTGTCCATCATCTCACTCGCTCAGGGCAACAACGCGTTCTCCGTTTATCACGCCAGGCAGGCACTGACGCTGTACGTCGCCTGGATCATCCTCGCGGTGTGTTGCATCCCGTTGCTGTTCATCTGCATTGGCTTTCCGCTCCTCATCGCGGTGCAGTTGGCCGGTCTCGTCTTCTGCATCCTGGGTCTCGTGAACGCGAGCAGCGGCCAATGCAAACGGCTGCCCCTCATCGGCGGGTTTGCTGAAAAGTAGCGGCCAAGGCGCGCGTCGCGCCCCATCCGGGCGATCGCGGACAGACTAGATCGTCCCGGAACGGTCCGAGGGCTCGGCAGCCACGGCCCATCCACGCGTGAGGCTGTCCTCCAGCGCGCGCCACTCCTCCTCACGGTTTCGTTCGACGCAGCCGAGGGCGAAACAGGCGTCGAGTGGTTCGCTCGCGTCCCCACCGACGCGCTGAACCTTCGTGAAGTAAAGCACTGCGTCGATCGACGCATACGCTCGTTCACCGTCTCCCCTGCGCTCCTCGAGCAGCCCGCGGACGACAGCCAGGATCAGCGGCGTGTCTATGAAGTGGGAAGCCTCGTTGACGAGGACGAGCACGCCGAACGCATGCGGGAGGGACCACGCTCGCCGTGTCGCGCGCAGCTGATGGTTGGAGACGACGAAACCCCGCTCAATCGCGAGACGCGCGGCGCGCAGCGCTTTTTCCACGATCTCCGCGCGCAGCGGATGGTCGCCGAGCGCTCGACTCAAGGACTCATCGTTCGGCGAGAGCCGCAACGCGCCGCTCCTCTCGTAGGGATCCAGAACGCGTCGGATCGCGTTCGTGCGCTCGTCGACCAGTTCCTTCACCTCCGCGATCGCGCGCCGCTCGAACAGGAAGTAGTCGGCCTTCTTGCTCTGCGCCTGCGCCGCGGTCTGGACGAGACGATCGATGTCCTCGCTCGCCTCCAAGCGACCCAGGTATCGGTGAACTTTCCGGGCGAGCATCACCCCATCGTGGCCGCCCCGCCAGAGGAGGTCCAGCCGTGGCGCGGGAGTCGCTCGGGCCGGCGTCTCGAGCGTTTCGGCATCCAGAGCGTCGTGTCCGTCGAACCCCTTGCCAGACCTGTGCGCGTCGTCCGCGCCCGGCGTGAACGGACTCGAATACCGACCCATGACCCCTTCGACTCCCTCACCGTCCTACCTCGTACTGGGTGCGACGGGCGGCATCGGTTCGAGTCCGTGTCGACGGCTGGCCACTCGCGGAGCCCGGCTCGTCCTGGCCGCGCGAGCGGGTGACCGGCTCGAGCGCCTCGGTGAGGAACTCGCGGCGGTAGCCTGCCCCGTGGACGCGACCCGTTTCGAGGACGTCGAACACTGCGTCGATCGGGCCCTGCAAGCTCACGGTAAGGTGGACGGCATCGCCAACTGCGTCGGTTCGCTGCTGCTCGGCTCGGCGCACAACACGACGGAAGAGGAATGGACCGCGACGCTCGCGACGAACCTCACCAGCGCATTCGCGGTCGTGCGGAGCGGATCCAAGGCCATGCTGAAGACGGGCGGGTCGATCGTGATCGTGTCCTCGGCCGCGGCGCGGCTGGGGCTCGCCAATCACGAGGCGATCGCCGCGGCGACATGCGCTCCGCTCGGCATTCGCGTCCATTGCGTGGCGCCCGGTCTGGTGCGCACTTCGCTGACCTCCCGCTTGACCGCGAACGAAGTTTCCCTGAAAGCCTCGACCGCGCTGCACGCGCTCGGACGCATCGGCGAACCCGAGGACGTGGCCGCCGCGATCGACTGGCCGTTGGACAGCGAGCAAGGCTTCGTGACGGGCCAGCTGCTCGGAATCGATGGCGGTCTGGCCTCGGTTCGTGCACGCTGACGCGCCACGATGAGCCGGCACGCAGACTCGACTCGCACAGGCGCGCCCGCTTGGGCGACCCGCTGGCTGTGGGCGGCCGGCATCTACAATCTCGTGTGGGGAGCCGTGACGATCGCGTTCCCCAATCTGCTGTTCGATTTCGCCGGCGTCGAGCGGCTCAATCATCCCGCGATCTGGCAATGCGTCGGGATGATCGTCGGTGTGTACGGCGTCGGGTACATCCTCGCGTCGGGCGATCCGCGCCGGCACTGGCCGATCGTGCTCGTCGGTCTGCTCGGCAAGATCCTCGGGCCTCTCGGCTTCGCCGCCGCCCTTCTCGAGGGCACCTTTCCGTTGCGCTTCGGCGTCACGATCCTCACGAACGATCTCGTGTGGTGGATTCCGTTCACGCTGATCCTCCTCGACGCGTGGCTGCGCACCCCGCGCGAGCGACCCTCGCCCGCGGTGCCGCTGAGGCGCTTCGTGAAGGAGACGCGTCTCGACGCGCCGCCGAGTGTCGTGTTCCGGTTCCACGAGAGTCCGGATGCGCTGCGCGATCTGATCCCGCCGGGGGAGCCGCTGCGGGTCGCCGAGTCGGCGGGCTCGCTCGCCGTGGGAAGCCGCGTCGTCCTGCGCGGACGCATCGGCCCCGTGAGAATCGAGTGGGTCGCGATCCACACGGAGTGCGATCCGCCCCGCTCGTTCGCGGATCGCCAGGACTCGGGCCCGTTCCTGTGGTGGCATCACCGGCACCTGTTCCTCGACGACGGCCGGGGCGGAACGCTCCTCTGCGACGAAGTCGAGTATCAGGCTCCGCTGGGCCGGATCGGAGATTGGCTCGGCCACGGGCTGATCGAGAAGAAGCTCGAACGCATGTTCGCGTATCGCCACGAGACCACGCGTCGAAAGGTCGAGGTCGGCTCGCAGGTGGAGGCATGAGCGACACGCTGATCCGCTCCCTCTTCGTCGCGCAGGCGGCGTCCACGGTGTTCATGACCGGAGTGATCTGGTTCGTGCAGATCGTGCACTACCCGCTCTTCGCCGCCATCGATCGCGCAGGCTTCGCGGAGTACGAACAGCGGCACACCGCACTGACCACTTGGGTCGTCGCACCGGCCATGCTCGTCGAAGCGCTATCGGCCGTGCTGCTCATCTGGTGGCGTCCGAGCGGACTCTCGAACGCTCAGGTGTCGATCGGTGTCGCCTTGGTCGTCGTCGTCTGGCTCTCCACCATGTTCATCCAGGTTCCGTGTCACGAAGCGCTGTCGAAAGGCTTCGACACCGGCGTGCACGAGCGTCTCGTCGACACGAATTGGATTCGCACCGTCGCGTGGAGCCTGCGCGCGGTGCTCGTCACGTGGATGGCGCTGGCCGTCTTCGCGCGGCGGAAATAGCGTGCGAGCGAGGTGATGGTGCGCCCTGGCCGACTCGAGTGGGAGAACCCCAGATGACTGATGCCATGCTGAACGTCCTCACCGTCGGCAGCGCGATCCCCGCTGCATGGCTCGATCGGCCCATCTCCGGCGTGCGCCTCGAGGGCCGCACGTTGCGCGAGGAACTCGACACGCCGCGGCTCTGCGTGTTCCTGCGTCACTTCGGGTGAACCTTATGTCGCGAACTCGTTCGCGATCTGCGCCGTGCGCGCGGGACGATCGAAGGCCTCCCACCCACGCTGTTTTTCGCGTTGGGGACGCCCGAGCAGTGCGCCGAGTTCTTCGCGCGCTTCGACCCCGCAGCCCGGGTCGTGGCGGATCCGGAGGCGAGCTTCTACGGCCTATTCGGCTTGGAGCGGGCCGGTGCCGGCCAGTTGCTCTCGCCGGCCGTGTTCGGCGCCGGATTGCGCGCGCTGGTCAAGGGCAACCTGGTCGGGAAGCCGTCCGGCGACGTGATGCGGATGCCGGGTGCCTTCCTCGTCCGCGATCACGTCATCGAGTGGAGCTTCGTGGCTCGGCACGTCGGCGATCACCCGGACCTGAACGAGGTCGCTCGCGTCGCGATCGCGGCCGCTAGCCGGCCGTCTGGATGAGTCCGTCCGGGGATTGTGGTGGTCCGTGTACGGGCGCGGGCTATCCTCGAGCAGATGTCGAAGGACATACCGACTGGTTCGGAAGCCGGCGAGCCTGACGAGGGGAGCGGCGGGACTTCCGAGCGGCGCGAGTTCGGGCCGTACTGGCTGCTGAAGGAACTCGGTCGCGGCGCTCAGGGTGTGGTGTTCCTGGCCGAGGACAAGAGCCTGCGCCGCAAGGTCGCGCTCAAGATGCTCACCGGCGCGGGCGCGCAGTCGCAGAACGTGCGCGATCGCTTTCGACGCGAGGCCGAGCTGACTTCGCGCTTCGAGCATCCGGGCATCTGCGGTGTCCACGACCTGGGCGAAGTCGACGGGAGGCCCTACATCGCCATGCAGTACGTGCGCGGCACGACGCTGGCCGCGCTCATCGAGAAGGCGCAGGCGGGCTCGAGTTTGCCTGGCCCGGCGCCCGGGCCCGGCAGCACCACGATCACGATCGCCGGCGGCGGCAGCAAGGGCGGGATGGAGGACGTCTTGCGCCTCGTCGAACGCGCTGCGCGCGCGCTGCACGTCGCTCACGAGGCCGGTCTGGTCCATCGCGACATCAAGCCCGCGAACATCATGGTCACGCCCGAGGGACACCCCGTGCTCCTCGACTTCGGGCTGGCTCGCGACCTCGACAGCGAGGGACAGAACCTGACGCAATCGGGCCAGATCATGGGCACTCCCGCCTATCTCGCGCCGGAACAGATCGTGGCCTCGCGCGGCAAGGTCGACCGCCGCACGGACGTCTACGCACTGGGCGTGACGCTGTTCGAATGCGTGACGCTGCAGCGCCCATTCGAAGGCACGAGTTGGGACCAGCTCTTCCACGAGATCCTCGAGGGAGCGCCGCGCAATCCGCGGAAGCTCAATCCGCGCATTCCAGAGGACCTGCGGATCGTGATCGAGGAGGCGATGGACCGCGACCCGGAGCGGCGCTACGCGACCGCGGAAGCCTTCGCCGAGGACCTGCGACGTGTGCGCTCCTTCGAGCCGATCCTCGCGAAGGACGACGGGCCGCTCTTGCGCCTGCGCAAGTGGTCGCTCCGCAATCCAGGTCGCGCCGCGAGCGCCGCCGCGGGCCTCCTGTTCGTGCTCTCCCTGGCCGGCTTCGTGGGCTGGCGCATGGTGCAGCGTGCGCACGAGCTGCGTGCGCATCTGGCGGAAGCGAACGTGGCCCTCGTGGCGGCGGACTACGTGCGAGCCGCGGTCGAGGTCGCGAAAGCGCAGGAGTTGGACCCCGAGTCGGCGGAGGTGCGCGATCTCCTCGGAAGAGTGGAGCGCGGCCAGGCGGACGCACAGCGTGCGAGCGATCGCAGGGCGGCGCTCGCGGGAGCGGCGGCGGCGCGCGACGAGGCGCAGGCACTGGGTGCGGACTACGAAACGGCGCGGCGGCGGATCGAGGACTTGTCCGCGCTGATCCTGAAGGAGCGCTCCGACGTCCTCTCGCGCTACGCCGACGACACCACGCGTGCCGCCTTGGCGCGCCGCGAGGACGAGTTGAGCAAGCTGAGCCTCGAGGTCGAGCTCAAGCGCTTGGCGCGTTCGGAAGCCCTCGAACGCGCGCGGCGCCTGGAGGAACCCTGGGGCGGAATCAGCGCGGCTACGGAGAGCGCCCTCGCCGGCTATTACCTGGGACTATGGCGCGAAGCGTCGACCGACCGAGACGACGTTCGCGCGGAAGCCATGCGCACGGCGGTCGAGAGACACGATCCGCGCGGCGAGCACCGCGCCGAACTCCTGGGCCGCGGAACGCTCGCACTGAGCGTCGTGCCGAGCACGGCTCAGGCGTGGCTCTTCCGCTACGAGGACTACCAGACCGTGCGATCGAGCGCTGTGATCCCCCGCCTGGTACCCGTGCCCACCGCCGGCATCGGGCGCGCGCGCGAGGGCGCCAGCCAGGAGGACTTTCATCCTGGCGATCCCTGTCTCGTCGTCCTCGCGGTCGAGCCGGGCTCGATCGCCGCTCGAAACGGCCTCGAGCCGGGCGATCTGGTGCTTTCCTGCAACGGAGTGCCTGCAGCGAATGCGGTGTGCGTGCGCTCGATCGCCAAGGAGAGCAGCGCGGCCGCCGCCGGCATCGCGCCACTCGCTCGCGTTCTCGACGTCGACGGCTTCGTGATCGCGAACTCGTTCGATTGGGTCATGCGGATGTCGCGCAAGGAGGGCAAGCCCCCGCGCGTGCGGTTCGCGGGCAGCGAGCAAGCCGTGGAACCGAGACCGTCCGACATCTCCGTGGCGAGCGTGCTCGATCTCGTCAACGAGGGCGCGAGCGTGCCGCTGCGGTTCGACTGTCTGAAAAAGGGCGTGGAACTCAATCTCGACGTCGGGGCCGGCGCGCGCGCGGGCCTGCGCTGCGAGGTCACCGCCTATCCGCTCGTTCTCGCGGATTCGAACCGCATCGACCCCGCGACGAAGCTCGAAGTGGATCCCGGTTCCTATCTGATCCTGGTGCGGAACCCGGGGTACGAGGATCAGCGCTTCCCCGTGCTCGTGACGCGCGCCCAGGCCGTATCGGCCCGCATCGAGCTCCATCTCGAGGGCACCTCCCCGCCGGGCTTCGTGTACATCCCGCCCGGGGCCTTCGTCGCCGGCGGCGATCCGGCCGCGCTCAGGCCGCAGGGAGAACGGCGCATCGAGGAGCCTGGGTTCTTCCTGGCGCGGGCGGAACTCACGAACCGCGAATGGTACGAGTTCGTCAACGATCCGCGCACGCTGGAGAAGATCTCGGAGATCAAGCCGGGCGAGCACCTGTACTTGCCGCAGGACGACAAGTTGCTCTCGAGACAGGAGTCCGACGGGAGCTGGACCTGGGCCGTGTACGACGCAACGAGCGCGGAGTCGCCCGTCCTGGGCATCTCCTGGAGCGACGTGCGCGACTGGCTCGCGTGGCGCAATGCACGCGCCGCGGAGCGCGGAGAGCCGTGGCGTTACGACCTGCCCTCGGAGTCGCAGTGGGAGAAGGCGGCGCGTGGCGTCGACGCGCGCCTGTTCCCGTGGGGCAACCGCTTCGATCCATCTCTCACCGTGTGCCTGGCCCGACAGGACGGCTTCCTGCTCGACGCACCGGGAGGCTACGAGCCGCGCGACGAGTCGCCGTA